>NZ_DXVR01000004.1:0-62296 GCF_019417265.1 Bacteroides sp. | reverse complement strand
ATGCAATATTTACAAATTAAAACTAGCAAGCTGAACTTGCGAAACTTAAATTAAGTATTCTATGAAATCAGTTTAAATTAATCTCCTAATAAATATTTGCGCAGTTCATCTGCATTATCGGCAATGAAGTCAGGGCCATATGATTCAAGTTCGGCCTTTGGTCGGAATCCCCAACTTACACCTACAGTAGTTACACCTGCATTCTTTCCGGTCTGCATATCTACGCAGGAGTCGCCTATGTAGACAGTATCTTCTTTGGCAATACCTGTGTGTTCGATTATTTCATAAGCTATCGTAGGGTTCGGTTTAGAAGGGACACCTTCTCTCTGTCCAAGTATCAGAGAGAAATCTACTCCATGGAAGAACTGAAGTACAAGTTTTACGGCAGCTTCCTGATATTTGTTTGATGCCACTCCTATGGCAATATTATTTCTCTGCAGTTCCTTGAGCAGTTCAACCATTCCGGGATACGGACGGCTAAGGTCAGAATTATGGACATCATAATATGGTACGAACTGCGAACGTAGTTTTGTTATATATTCTTCGTTGCGTTTGTCTTCGGGAAGTGCACGTTCGAACATTTTGTTTATACCATTTCCAACGAAGAATTTGTATTCTTCTTCCTTGTGTGTAGGAAGTCCATAGTGCGCAAGTGCGAAGTTTGTAGCTGCGGCAAGGTCGGCTATTGTATCGAGTAATGTGCCGTCCAAATCGAAAATTGCAAGTTTCATGAATAAAGAATTTTCTTTTTATTTAATTGTCTGATAGTTTATAAATCGACTGCAAACTTACGGAAAATCGTTTGATTTATTATATCTTTGTGAATCTAAAAAGTGATAAAATTATGAAAACACATAGGTTGGGAGTAATATTGTTGGTATTTTGTGGTTTTTTGATATTTGAAAATACAAGATTGATGGCGCAGGATTTTACAGACTGGAGTTCCTGGACTTCGGTTGTTGTGAACCATAAGTTTAATCAGTCGTTTAGGGTGATGTCTAAAGTGCAGGTCAGAACAAGGGATGATTTTAGTGTTTTTGAGAGATTTTTTGTAAATGCCGGATTGGGGTATAAGGTTTTACCTAAATGGGAGTTGAAAGGTGTTTTTGCCTATCATCGCAGGAATAGTGCTTCCAAGGGAGAATTCAATGCATATAGGTATCATATAGGGTCAGAGGCTACATGGAAGAAAGGTGACTTCAGAATTCGTTGGAGAGAAAGATTTCAGCAAACTTTTGCTTTAGGTGATGCAGAAACTATAATCCGTTCAAGACTGATGTTCGACTATAATATTCCGTCGACAATACTGGCACCGTATTTTTCTATTGAAACTTTCAATGATCTGGAAAATAATGATTTCTTCAGGGCAGAAAGAATCCGTTATATGCCAGGATTGAAGATAAATTTAAGCGATATGTATCCGTTGTCGGTATTCTATTGCAGGCAGAATGATATTTCCAGGAAAACTAACATTGCCGGCATAGAATTCATCGTTAATCTGTAATCCGTTTAGTTGGCTTTTAATTTTTAATTATAAATTTTTAATTCTTAATTATCATGAGTTTTTTTGATTTGGTAAATAAACGCTACTCGGTACGTTCGTACGAAGAACGACAGATAGAAAAGGAAAAAATGGATTACATTATGAAATGCGTACGTTTGGCACCATCAGCTGTAAATTTTCAGCTATGGAAGTTCTATATTGTTACTGACAGAGAAAAACTGGATGCCATAAAGTCTACATACAAGCGCGAGTGGATTCAGTCTGCTCCATGTATAATTGTGGCGTGTGCCAACCATGATGAGTCTTGGCATAGGCGTTCGGATAACAAAGACCATGCAGACATCGATTTGGCAATAGCAGTAGAGCATTTGTGTCTTGCTGCAGCAGAACAGGGATTAGGCACTTGCTGGGTATGTAATTTTGATGCATCCTTGTGTCGTCAGCTGATGACATTACCTGAGAATATGGAGCCGATAGCTCTCATACCAGTAGGATACACTTCTGATACGGAAGTCCCGGAGAAAAAGAGAAAAGAAATGTGTGAGATTTGTACATACATCTAAAGTTTATGTTGCTTTTTATGTAAAAAGAAAATCCTTAAGCTAAAAAAACGGCAAATGAACATTGTAACAATGCTCGTTTGCCGTTTTGATAGTCAGTTTCGCTTATAGGCTTATTTTACTTTTTCTATAGCCTTGTTGATATCTGCAATGATATCGTCTACATTTTCTATACCGACTGACAGACGTATGAGGTCTGGTGCTACTCCGGCTTCAATAAGCTTTTCGTCGCTGAGCTGGCGGTGGGTATGACTTGCCGGATGGAGTACACATGTACGTGCATCAGCCACGTGTGTTACTATGCAAATCATTTTCAGATTATCCATAAATTCTATTGCCTCTTCACGGCTGCCGTTAAGTCCGAAAGCAATTACACCGCATGAACCGTTAGGCAGATATTTTTGTGCCAGGTCGTAATATTTGTTGCTCTTCAGTCCACAATAGTTAACCCATTTTACTTTAGGATGAGCTTCAAGCCATTCTGCTATTTTCTGTGCATTTTCGCAGTGTCGAGGCATACGCAAATGTAATGTTTCAAGTCCTAAATTCAACAAGAAAGCATTTTCAGGCGATTGAATTGAACCTAAGTCACGCATCAACTGAACTGTAGCTTTGGTGATATATGCCATTTTGCCGAAAGCCTTTGTATAAACTAATCCGTGATATGATTCATCCGGTTTAGTAAGTCCGGGGAACTTGTCTGCATTTGCTTCCCAGTCAAAGTTTCCGCTATCAACAACAGCACCTCCCACACATGTGGCATGACCGTCCATGTATTTTGTTGTAGAGTGTGTCACTATATCTGCTCCCCATTCAAAAGGACGGCAGTTTATAGGTGTGGCAAAAGTGTTGTCAACTATCAAAGGTACTCCGTGACTGTGTGCTATACGTGCAAACTTCTCAATATCCAATACATTGATACCCGGGTTTGAGATAGTTTCTCCGAACAGACATTTAGTATTAGGACGGAAAGCCTTTGATATTTCTTCTTCGCTGGCATCCGCATCGATAAAAGTACATTCTATACCGAGTTTCTTCATTGTAACGGCAAACAGATTGAATGTTCCTCCATAGATTGTTGAAGAGCATACGAAATGATCACCAGCTTCACAAATATTAAATACTGCATAGAAATTGGCTGCCTGTCCTGAAGAAGTAAGCATAGCTCCCACACCACCCTCAAGTGTTGCAATTTTAGAAGCAACGGCATCATTTGTAGGATTCTGAAGTCTGGTGTAGAAATATCCTGATTCTTCAAGGTCGAAAAGGCGGGCCATCTGTTCGCTTGTTTCGTACTTGAATGTTGTCGACTGATATATAGGCAATACTCTCGGTTCACCTTTTTTAGGTTGCCATCCGGCCTGTACGCATAGAGTTTCTCTACTTAATTTATTTTCCATAATGTTTTATTTTTATTGAATATTTATTTTATTGACGGCAAAATTACTAATATTTCCGTCAATTAGTTGACGAATGACAAAAAAAAGAATTATATTTGAACAATATAACCAAATAAGAATAATTGTATGGAAGATGAAATCGTTTTTAAGCACGTGATACCGGCTCAAATCCGGTTCAGTGATGTCGATCAGTTTGGCCACATGAACAACTCGGTGTATTTTTCTTTGTATGACCTTGCCAAGACTACTTATTTCAAAGACGTGTTTGGCGATTTGCATGACTGGAAGAAGTTCGGAGTAGTGGTGGCTAATATAAATGCAGATTTTATTGCTCCGGTATTTTTCTCG
The DNA here is from genome assembly GCF_019417265.1 of Bacteroides sp. GTDB lineage: Bacteria > Bacteroidota > Bacteroidia > Bacteroidales > Bacteroidaceae > Phocaeicola. Next base: position 58,484 of record NZ_DXVR01000004.1, on the reverse strand, counting down.
GATGAGCTGGTCATAGAAACTACGGTTGTTCATCTCGGAAATAAAAGTCTGACATTGCTTCAGCGTGCAATAAACAAATCGAGCGGTGTTGTGAAGTGTCAGTGTCGTACGGTACTTGTAGGCTATGATGTAGCAACCAAAGAACCGATACCTATCCCTATGATATATAAGAAGGCAATATGTGACTATGAGGGGAAGACATTGGAAGAATTATCAAAGTAATAAAAATATACCGTTATAAGCTTCGTTAAAGAGTTTATAACGGTATATTTTTTATATAAGAACCGATACTTGCAATAAAGTATAACGTATGAACAAAATAGTATATCGGAAAGAACTTATTTCAATATAATTTTGCAAAAGAAATAGTAACGAAAAATTATATAGAATATGAAGTTAAAAAAATTCGAAGGAAATCCAATCCTATCTCCTAATCCGGAAAACACATGGGAGAGTCTTGTTGTCTGTAATCCCGCAGCTTACTATGAAAACGGTAAATTCTATTTATTATATAGAGCGGCAGGTGATGATGCGGAACATTTTATTCACATCGGTTTGGCTGTCAGTGAAGACGGGTTTAATTTTAAACGTGTCTCTGATAAACCTGTTTTATCTCCTACACCGAATAGTTTTGATGCAGGTTCTGTAGAAGACCCACGAATTGTAAAATTTGAAGATGAATTTTATATGACATATGCATTCCGTCCATATCCTCCAGGACGCTATTGGGAAAATGCATATGATATTGTAGAAGCACCGGAACATAATAGTTTTGCTCCTAAATGTTTAAGGGATAATATTGGAAACACAGCTTTGGCTGTAACAAAGGATCTTAAGAACTTCAAGAAGGTTGGCAGGTTGACACATCCATCTCTTGATGATAGGGATGTTATTCTTTTCCCGGAAAAGATAAACGGAAAGTTCTATATGTTGCATCGTCCGAAAAATTATGTTGGTGCGGAATATGGTACGGATTATCCTGCTATATGGATAAAATCGTCTGAAGATTTGATGAGTTGGGATGTTCCCAGCAAGTTGCTTTTAAAAGGTGAGGAGAAATGGGAGGTAAAAGTTGGTGGAAATACTCCTCCGATTAAAACTGAGTCAGGATGGTTGTTGTTGTATCATGGAGTAGATGAAAATTTCACTTATCGTGTAGGTGCGTGTCTTCTTGATTTGGATGACCCTACAAAGGTTTTGTATAAGACACAGAATTTTCTCATGGAACCTGAAACAAGTTTTGAAAAGGACGGCTTATATAAATGGGGAGTAGTATTCCCGACCGGGGCTGTAGTACGTGGTGATGATTTATATGTATATTATGGTGCTTCGGACCAGTGGTGCTGTGTGGCGACATGCAAATTGAGTGAATTGGTTGATTTTGTGAAAAAAGATAGCAAATAATTATGGTAGGTTCAATCTCGGCAATAGATATAACGATAATTGTATTATTTGTTATAGGAATAATTTGGTGGGCATTACGAAATAGTAAGACTTCCGATTCGGAATCTTATTTCCTTGCCGGAAAAAGTATGTCCTGGCCAATGGTGGGCTTGTCCCTGTTTGCAGCAAGTATATCAAGTTCAACTCTTATAGGTCATTCAGGTGAAGGTTTTATCAGTGGCATAGCAGTGTTCAATTACAATCTGATGGCCGTATTTGTAATGATTTTCTTCGCTATGTTTTTCCTGCCTTTTTATATTAAATCAGGCATTTACACTATACCTGAATTTTTGGAAAGGCGCTTTGATGGTCGTTCACGATTGTATTTCTCATTTATTACGATTATAGGAAATGTTTTTCTTGATGCTGCAGCCGCACTATATACCGGAGCATTGATTTTGAAGATGATGTTCCCGGATATAGATATGATGTGGATAATAATAGGAATGGGTATAGTGGCCGGCAGTTATACTATTGTCGGCGGATTGTCCTCTGTTATAAATGCTGATGCTATACAGTCTGTCATTCTGTTGGTAGGTTCCATTATATTGTCAATACTATGTTTTAACAGTATTGGTGGATGGGAAAATTTTGTTGACAGATTTCACGATGGAGTTTGGCTAAAGTTGATAAGACCTATTGATGACCCCACTGTGCCATGGCCAGGACTTTTGTTTGGAGTTACTATTCTGAGTTTTTACTTTTGGGGTAACAATCAAGTTATGGTTCAGCGTGTTTTGTCGGCAAAATCCATAGACGAAGGACGCAAGGGAGTGCTTTTTGTTGGTTTTCTCTATATGTTTACACTTTTCATATTTATCATGCCGGGGCTTATAGCACGTGGCATAGACCTTTTTGGAGTAGGAGATGCCTTGCCTGATGAAATAATAAGCGGTGGAGTGTTGAAGGAAACATATGGTATTAATACTGATGAAGTTTATCCACGTCTTATAGTAAAATTACTTCCTGTAGGTTTGATAGGTGTGATTATAGCCGCTATGATTTCCGCTTTGACTTCTACACTTAGTGCTACTCTAAGTTCTGTATCTACATTGTTTACCATGGATTTTTATTCACGTTATGTCAAAGTGAATGATTCTAAAAAAATGGTGAGAATAGGACAGATAGCATCTTTCGTTGCCTTGGTAATAGCTATTTCATGGGCACCGTTTATCCAAAAATTCGATTCTTTGGTAGGTTATTATCAGGAAATGGTCTCTTATATCGCCCCACCGATTGTCGGAGCATTTTTCATTGGAGTCTTTTGGAAAAGAGCAAATGCGATAGGAGCGTTTACAGGACTTATGTTTGGTCTTGCAGTGGCATTCCTTATTATGGGACTGAAATATGGTATGGGAGTAAATATAGGAATACACTATCTGATGTTGGCACCATTGTTGATGATAGCAAGTATGGTAGTTATGTCAGTTGTAAGTCTTTGTACCTCTTTACCTCCGGCCGATAAGGTTGAGGCCAATACGTGGAAGGTTCAGTTGTGGAAAGATGAAACCAAGGAGTTGAAAGGCGTTGTTTGGTACAAGAATTTCAGAGTCCTTTGTGCTATTTTAGCTCTTTTGTGTGTAATAGAATATTTGTTGTTTATTTAAAAAAAAGTATTATGATGAAGAAATCAATGAAATATATAGCGTTTATGTCTGCATTGTTTCTGCTGTCTTGCTCGAGTGAGATTAATGAAAAAGAATTGGATGGCTTTAATTATGTAATTGGTACACAGACCGTAGGAGCGAAATACAAGTTTACCGATGAAACAAATCTGGTTGAAACTGCAAAAGCCATACGTGGTATGGGGTCTAACTTATTGAAGTTTAGTTTAAGTCCCAGATATTATTGGGAGAATTATGATATACCATATGATGAGAATATAAAATGTCTGAAAGACTTGGCACAAGAAAAATCAGTAAAAGAGGTGCTTGATATGGATTTCAAGTATTATCAGATATGGTCATACGAATTTTCACAATATACACAGGAACCTGAAGGACAGAAAAAGGATGAATACCAGATAAAGTTTATAGATGGTTTATCAGATGAATATGCAGAAAAATCATACAAGGAAATATATGATTTGGCATCCTACCTTTTGAAGACATATTCTGGAACCGGTAAAGTCTTTTTCTTGGGAAATTGGGAAGGAGACTGGCATTTGCGTTGGGATTATAATAGGAAAAAGCCTGCTAATCCCAAAACAATAGAAGGAATGATAAGATGGATTAATACAAGGCAGAAAGCTATAGATGATGCAAAGAGAGATACTCCTCACAATGATATACAATTGTATCACTATCTTGAGCTTAATCTTTCCGATCTTGCAGTAAGGGGTGAGGTTTGTGTTACAAACAGTGTTCTGCCATATACAAATACGGACTATGTATCGTTTTCATCGTATTCGGCAACAAATCCTCCTTCAACGGAAGAAGAAATGGATTCTGTTTTGACAAAACATCTTGACTATATTGAATCAAAGATTCCTGCAAAAGAAACAATAAAAGGTAAGAGGCTTTTTATAGGTGAGTACGGATGGAACGAAGCTGCTTATCTTCAGGAAGTTATCGATGAAAGAGCCAAGTGGGTAATGAAGACGGCGTTAAAATGGGGATGCCCGTTTGTCTTGTTCTGGGAAATGTATAATAATGAATTGACAGAAGACGGCTCAAACAGGGGGTTTTGGCTTATAGATAAGTATAACAAAAAGACACCTCTTTATTATACCCACCAGAATTTTTATAAAGAGTCAAGAACATGGGTAAAAGAATATTACGAAAAGAATGGAAAAATGCCGTCACATGATGAATTTGTTGAGGCTGCTGTTGGTTTCAATTCTTTAAATTAAAAGGTAAGTATAAGTTTTCAGGTATTCGAAGGAGGCGAAAGCCTCCTTCTTTTCGTTAATAAATAGTAAGTTTGTTTATATTGTCATCTCTAAATTCACTTGGAGTTACTCCTTTCCTTTTTTTGAAAATTCTGTTGAAGTTTGAGATATTATTGAAACCGCAGTCATAAGAAATTTCTGAAATCGTATTAGTCGTTTCAAGCAACATTCTGGCAGCCTCTCCAACTCTTAAATCGTTTAGAAAATCAATGAAACTTTTTTGGGTTCTTTTCTTAAAGAAATGGCAAAACCCTGATTCTGTCATGTTTATTAATTTAGCAACTTCTGCAATTGTGATTTTTTTACTATAGTTCTTTTGAATATATTGGTGTACAATTTTTATTCTCCTGCTCTTGATTTCATAATGGTTTTGTGTAAAATTCGGACTGCACAATAATCTTTTATTTACCGACCTTGAAAGTATGTATAATATGTTCATAAAATCCAATACTGTGTCAAATCCTTTTTTTTCAGCAAGTGACATAAGCATTGGAACAACTATTTTCTTATCTTCATCTGAGAAAACTATTCCTTTGTCTGATAATGTAAGTAACTCTTTTATTGGCCTGAATAAGTTCTTGTTCAAAAAAGAATTACCAAACAGTTCACGGCAGAATTGAATAGTTATCACATGAGTATGATAATCAGGTGTACTTTCCCATGAATGAAAGGTATTCGGACCTATTAAGACTAAATCCGTACCAGATATGTTTTCTACTGAATCACCTACAATCCTTTTACCTGTAAAATCCATAACAAGATTTATTTCGTATTCATAGTGATAATGAGTAGGAAAATCAAATGAAGCATTCGGATGATTTAATAAAATGAAAAAATCATCATTGTTTATTGGTGTAATTTCACGTATTATCTGTTTCATGGTGCTTGTTTTAAATCATATTGCAATAGTAGTATAAAATAACCAAAAAAACAATAGGTGAGCAAAATAATATCATGCTTTTGCAGTAAAATGCCTTATTCTTGATTTGATTTGCCATAAATTTGCAAATAGAAATATAAAGTATTTATAAGATAATATTGTGAATTACATTTATTGTTATCATGTTGTTATATAATAAAATATATTTGTGTTGAATATGATATGATTAAAAGTTTTTTTTAAAACTTGTGTTGATGTTTGTATTTGGATGGGGCTATCAAAGTTCATATTCTGAATAGATATGTTCAATTTAGTACTGAAATTTATTTTGATGCAACTGTTGATTTTGTTTCTTGCAATATTAAGCAATATAAAACATTTAAAATCTATATAATTATGTTTAATAAGTTATTTTTAACGTTGCCTTTTGCCGGTTTTTGTGTAGCCGGAATGTCTCAGCCAAATGAAAAACATAATATCGTTTATGTTTTGTTGGATGATTTGGCTTACGATGCGATAGAATCTACGAATCGTTATCCATTTTTGAAAACTCCTTATATAAGCAGGTTGCAATCGGAAGGGGTTACTTTTGATAATTTCTTTTGTACTATGGCTTTAAGCTCTCCTTCAAGAGCATGTATGTTGACAGGTATGTATCCTCACAAGCATGGTGTTACGCAAAATGACGCAAGAGTTGATGCTAATTGGGAAAAATATCCTCCATACTCATCTTATTTGCAAGATGCCGGTTATGAAACAGCATTTATAGGAAAAATGCACCAAGCTGCATTGTGGGATGAGGAGCAGGTGCGTCCCGGTTTTGATTATTGGCTTGGATTCAGACATCAGGGTGATTACTTTAAAAATACTTTTAATGAGAATGGAAAGGAATTTTATAAGGAAGGCTATATCACTGATGTTTTAACAGATTATGCAAATGATTGGTTGACAAAGAAGAGGGACAAGAATAAACCGTTCTCCCTGTGTCTGTGGCATAAAGCTGTTCATGAACCATATGTAGCAGCTCCAAGACATTTAGGATGTTATCAGCAGGAATCGTTACCACTTCCTCCTAATGGAAATGGTGTGGAACGTTTCGAAGGAAAACCTGGGTGGCAGAAATATAAAAAGACTTTCTATAAAATAGGTGAAAATGATCCTGAATGGAATCCGGATTATGCAACACCTAAGAAAATTCTTGAGACATTATTAGCTGTAGATGAATCTATAGGTTCTGTTCTAAACACATTGGAGAAGATTGGCGAATTGGAAAATACAATAGTGATTTTTTCAAGTGATAATGGATATTTTATGGGTGAACATGGATTTTGGGATAAAAGAATCTCGTATGATGAATGTATGAGAATACCATTGATAATGCGTTTGCCTAATAAATTAGGAGCCGGCAAACATATTAAACAGATGTGTCTGAACATTGATATAGCACCAACAATGATGGATATTGCCGGTGTTAAAGTTCCGGACTACGTTCAGGGTAAATCAATGCTGCCTTTGTTGCAAGGACAGAGTGTTGATTGGAGAGATTCTTTCTTGTTTGAATATTATGTTGACGACGCTTATCCTTATGCCGGTCCTACTCAGGTGGCAGTCCGTACAGAAAAGTACAAATTGGTTGATTGTTTCTTGGATGATGATATAGATGAACTGTATGATCTTGAGAAAGACCCGGGTGAAATGGTAAACTTGATTAATAATCCTGAATATAATTCCGTACAGAAGGACTTGAGGAAAGAACTTAAAAAATTGATGAAAGAAACAGGATATACCTCAGATAGAGATTTTTGGCTAAGAGTACAAGCACCAAAATGGGAAGCTAAATATAAGAATAAAGCTAAACATTAAAAAACTATTTGCATTATGCAATATAGTATATTATATGTGCAATATTGGTCAATATCTGATTTTAGTCATTTTGTATTTTTGTAATATCTAAAATATGGAAATAATTGATAATAATATATTAATGTTTTTGTAAAATCTAATAAATTATGAAAAGTGGATTTCTGATTAAATTATTTGTGTTTTGTGCCTTAGTGGTTCCTCTATCTTTGTTTGCTCAGACTAAGGTCATTAAGGGAATCGTTACAGATTCTTCAGGAGAACCCTTGATTGGTGTTAATATTGTAGAAAGAGGTACAAAAAATGGAACAATTACAGATTTTGATGGTAAGTTCGTTTTAAATGTTTCGCTGGAATCTAAACTTAAGGTTTCTTATGTTGGTTTTAAAACATTGAATTTGAATGTCTCTAAGAAAGATTTTTATGAGATTGTCTTAGAAACAGACGCGGAATTGCTTGAAGAAGTAGTAGTTGTTGGTTATGGAACAATGAAGAAAAGCGATTTGAGTGGTGCGTCACAAGGTATTAAGTCAAAGCAGTTTGAAGACCAATTTATGAACAGTCCGGAAGAGGCTTTGAAGGGACGTATTGCTGGTGTAAAGGTAACCGGTGGAAATGCTCCTGGTGAGGGTTTGAGCATCCAGATAAGAGGTACTAATTCAATGCTTGGAGGAACAGAGCCATTGTATGTTGTTGACGGATTTCCTATTGAACCATCTGTAGATGCTAAAGGTACAGGAAATACCTCACCGTCTCAATCATCATTAAATTTTATCAATCCAAACGATATTGAAAGTATTGAAGTCTTAAAAGATGCTTCTGCCACTGCAATATATGGTGCCAGAGGTGCTAATGGCGTTGTCCTGATACAGACAAAATCCGGTAAATCTGGAAAAACTCAAGTTTCATATAATGGTGGCGTAGGTGTGTCTGTCGTTTCAAAAAAAATAGATTTGCTTGATGAACAAGGTTATGCTGAATATATGAATCAAAAAGAATTGAACAGATATTATATCCAGTCTGAGGCTGTAAGGTTAGGATATTTAGCGGCTGATAAACTTGAACCTGTAAGTCTTCCATATGATGGGATAAACAAGCCTCTTCCCTCTGGACTTGCCGGAACAGGTACGGATTGGCAAGATGCGGTTTATAGACCGGCTTTCAATACCAACCATTCTTTAAAAATTTCCGGAGGAAATGATAAAACTAAGTTCTCAGTATCAGGAGGTATCTCTGTCTCAAATGGTTCGATTATTGAGACGAATTTTAGAAGGTTTACATTGTCATCTACCATTGATCATAAAGTCGCTAAAAATCTTAAACTGTCAAGCAGTGTGAATTTATCTAAATCCGATACGCAAGGTGGATTGACATCAACCGGTGATGTATTTGCTAATAGAGGCGTTGTAACAAATGCTTTATGGTGTCAGCCTGTATATGAATTGACTGATGAACCAGAAGAAGATGATTTGTCAGAACTTAATGATGGTAATCAGTTTAATAACCCATACCTTCTTGCTACTTTGATTGATGATGAGAAAGGGAATTTTACTCTTAGGAATGTAAATAAACTTGAATATCAGATAATTAAGGGTCTTATAGCTACAGGAACAATGGCATATTCAAGAATTACAAATGAGAGATCGCAGTATTTCCCGATAGTCTCTAAAAGAGGGGAAGCGTCTGAAGGAATAGCTTCTTTGGCTTCCAATTTAAATTCCAAATATATGTTGGAAGGTAGGTTGAATTATACAACTAAATTTGGCAAGTTTCATAATTTCTCAGTAATGGGTGCTGTAAGTTATGAAGATGTTGATTTTAAGAGTTTTTATCAAAAATATTCAGGCTTTCCTAATGATGCTTTGAAATTTAATAATGTATCTAGTGCGAAAGAAATTTATTCTCCTGAAGACTCATACTGGAGTTCACAGCTGCTTTCATATATTTTCCGTGCGAATTACAATTATAGAAATAGATATTTGTTGACAGCCACATTTAGAGTGGATGGCTCAAGTAGAGGATCATACGATAGTAAATATGATTTCTTCCCTTCTTTGGCTGCATCGTGGAGAATCTCTGAAGAACCTTTTATGAAAAATGTAGATTATATTAGTAATTTGAAACTGCGTGCTTCCTATGGTGTTACAGGAAATTATCCAAATGTGGCATATCAGTCGCTGTCAAAAATGGAGTATAGTAAGTATCCTTTTGATGGGGTTTTGGATTCCGGTGCATACGAAGCAAATTTGGGTAATCCGGAATTGAGTTGGGAAAAAACTGATCAATATAATGTGGGGCTTGATTTAGGATTTTTCAACAATAGACTCATGCTTACTGTTGATGCCTATTATAAACTTACTCGAGATTTGTTACAGCAGGTAAAGATTGCTCCTTCTACCGGTTTTGGAACAAGACTTATGAATCTTGGTGAGGTAGAAAATAAAGGTATTGAATTTGATGTCAATTATAAGATTTTCTCAAAAAAGAAACTTGAATGGTCCGTTTTTGCTAATGGAGGTGTAAATAGGAACAAACTGCTATCTTTAGGTAACAGGGATTACATTCAAGGAAATACCATAGGAGGTGTTATTGCAAATAGATTTATGGTAGGTCAGCCATTAGGTGTGTTTTATGGACTTCGCCAGAAAGGAATCTTTGAGTCATGGGATCAGATAAGAAACTCCCCTGACGGTGTTGCACAAAGAAACGCAACTCCTGGGGAATATATATTTGAGAATCTCCATGTTGATTATGTAGAAGATGCAAGTGGTAATTTAGTCCCTTCAGAAAAGCAAGTTATAAATGAAGAGGATTATACAGTTATCGGTGATCCGAATCCGGATTTTGTTTATGCATTCGGTACTGATTTCAGATACAAGGGATTTGACTTCAATATTCTTTTCACAGGACAAGTAGGAGGAGATATATATTGGGCAGACTATGGTATTCTTACAAATATGTGGAGACCATATAATATGTATGCTCCTGCTTTTGAGAATAGTTGGAAAGCTCCTATACAGTATACTGTAGTTGATGCAAACGGTAATAGTCATGTATTCGGCTCAACTGGAAATACTTCATCTGCATCTTATCCAAGAGCAATGAATTGGGATAAAGAAAGTACTGTTGTCTATCAGGGGGATGTTACCAAAATAGCAAGATATAGAAATGATGTGATGAATGATGCCATGTTGCATGATGCTTCTTTCCTAAAAATTCAGAGTGTAACAGTTGGATATACATTTAATAATATACCTAAGATTTCTTCATTAAGGCTTTCTGTAAGTGGTACTAATTTGTTTACCTTTACAAAATATCCTGGATATGACCCTGAAATATCATCTTCTTTAAGCCCTATGATGAGATCTATTGATTTGGGAGCTTATCCGGCACAGAGAACAATAACAGGTTCAGTACAGATTAACTTTTAATTGATAACACCATGAGAAAAAATATATTGTATTTCTTGTTTATGTCTATGTCTTTGGTTTCATGTTCACTTGACGAAAGACCGATAGACTTTACACAAAAGGATGATTTTTATAAGTCGAATGATGATCTAATAATGAGTGTGAATTCTTGTTATAATGTGCTTTCACATGAACAGTATTATGGCAATCAATTTACTTCTGCTATATTTTGTTCTGCAGATTATGGAGAGGGGAATACCGGACAGAACTCTGTTCAACAATTTACACGAGGAGAACTAACAGGAGAACATCTTATTCTTAAGAATATATGGGCACAAATTTATAAAGGTATTGCCAGAGCTAATTCAGTAATATATTATTCTGAAAAAGCAGAAGATGTAAATCCGGTTTTAAAATCAAGGGTGATAGGTGAGGCCAAATTTATAAGAGCCCTAAATTACTTTAATTTAGTACAATGTTTTGGGGAAGTTCCTTTAAGGTTACAGCCTGTTCTTGATTTTGATAAGGATGAAAAATTGGAACTTGCATCAAAACAATCCATACTTGAACAGATAGTTTCGGATTTGGTGTATGCTGAGGCTAATTGTTGGAATCGCGAAGAGAAAAGAGAGGGCTTCGTAAATGAAGTTGGAAGGGTGACATCTTTGGCTGCAACAACATTGTTGGCAAAAGTTTACTTGTATATGGCCACTGTGGGACGAATAGCTAATGACCCAAATTTTAAAGATGGAGACTTCCCTGGAATACATAAAGATTTTTCCGGGTATAGCAATTATGATGAATATTATACACTTTGTAAGGAAGCTTGCGAAAGGGGGATTAGCCATAAAGACTTTGCAATGGAAGAGGATTGGGCTGATTTATGGAACGTTACAACTAATAAAAATCCAAAAGAATATATATTTGCTATACAGTATTCTAATGAAACAGGATATGGAAACAGATTGCCGTTTTTGTTCTTGCCACGCCAATGTGTACTTGGTGGGTCAAGAAGCTCTCAGGGAGGAGTTAATAGGTTTGTGTTAGAGTTTGTTAATCTACGTACGCTTGATACGGATAATAATTATAGATGGAATAATGGTTTTGTTTTGAATGTAGAATATAGAGATGGAACAAAGCCAGAAGATTGGAGATGGAATACAGCAGGAAAAGGATTCTATTTTATAACAGGTACCAATACTCAAGGAAAGGGTGGTGGAAAAAATAAATTAAGTTTGAAAAAATGGAATGATCCTGCAACATCAAGCGAGGCATCATCATCGTGTGATTTACCTATTTTGCGTTCTGTAGATTTATATTTAATGCTTTCAGAATGTAAAGCAGAACTTGCTCAAAACCCAGCCAATGGATATGCAGATATAAACGCTGCAAGACAAAGATTAGCAGGTATACCTGAAATTAATGATACTTATCTTGATGGTTTTGAAGGTGAAACTCCGATGGAAAAATTCAGAAACCTGATATTAAGAGAAAGGTTACAGGAGTTTGCCGGTGAAGGTGACAGATATTTCACTTTGCTGAGGATGGGTAAATATATTAGCGAATGTAAAAAAGTAGTTGCAAAAGGTAATGGTGCAAAGGTAAGAACCTTGGATAATTATTATTGGCCTATCTCACAAGACGAGGTGGCTGCTAATACAGGAAATGTAAAATAGTTATAACTTTTTATTAGTATATGGATATTAGATTATTTTGGGCATCTTTACCGGTAATGTTACCGGTAGCTATGTTGGCGCAGGAGCGCCCCAATATTGTTTTTATTATGAGTGACCAGCATCAGAAAATGGCTGTTGGATGTTTGGGAAGTGAAGTAAGAACTGTAACCGGTGGTTCTGTTACTCCCAATATAGACTCTCTTGCTGCCAATGGTATTCTTTATACTAATGCATATACTCCTGCGCCTCTAAGTGCTCCTGCCAGAGCCTCTTTAACTACCGGCTGTTATCCTTCTCATCATACTGCTTTAAGACATAAATATAATGGTAAAGGTTCCGGGGAATCTCGTTTTCCCGGAATACTTCCTGATTTACCATGTTTTGCAGAATTGTTTAGAAAAGCCGGATACTCTACTGCGGCAATAGGTAAGATGCATGTTCATGGGGAGCTTAAGGATGTAAATGACTTGGGGTACGATTATGTAGATCTTCGTTTTTACACAGAATATCCCGGAGCTCATTATGCTGATCGTGCAAATGGAGATTGGAACAGGCGATATAGGGAAATGGATCCTTACAAGAAGAAAACATATAGTGAGATAGATGGAGTAAAATACTCTGAAGTAGATCCTTCAGTTACTGTAAAAGATAATCATAACAATGTGAAATATCTTGAAACTCTTGTTGAAAAAGATTCCCAAATGTTTGACTATTTGGTAGCTGAAGAGTCTATCAAATTTATGGAGAAATGTGTAAGAGAAAACAAACCGTTCTTCATAAATGTAGGATTTGAAAAACCTCATGAACCATATACTACTACCAGAAAATATATGGATCTTTATAACCCGGAGGACATGCCATTGCCCGAAGAATGGAATCAGTTTAACGAAGACGGTCCTTTTCCTTTCCTGATGAACTGGTTGCCTCAGAAACATGGAAACAAAATGATGGCAAAGAATACAATGGCAGGCTATTATGCGTGTGTAAGTTCTATGGATGATCAGGTCGGTAAGGTGATAGAGGCTTGCAAACGACTTGGAATCTATGACAATACGATATTCGTATATACCACAGACCATGGAGAAAATATGTACCAACACGGTCTTTTGCAGAAACATTGTATGTTTGAATCGGCTGTAGGGGTTCCTATGATAATCTCTTATCCTAAAGAACTTTCTAAAGGTCAGGTCTCTGATAATTTGGTTTCAACGCTTGATTTGCTTCCAACAATATTGGAATTATCAGATATAGAGATTCCATCTACCTTTGATGGGGTTTCATTGATAAATAATTCTGCAGAAGACAGATATGTATATTCTGAATTTTATGAAGCAGGCCAACAGTATAAAATGTTTCCAAAAGAAAAGATGGTACCTATGAGGATGTGTAGATGGAAGAATTATAAATACATTTATACACATGGGTTTATAGATCAGCTTTATGATTTGGAGGCAGATCCTAATGAGCAACATAATCTTGCCATTTCTCCTTCCTCTGAAATATCGGAGATTATAGAACAATTAAGATTCAGGGCTTTGGCAGACTGGACTGTAGATGATTTCCCATTGCTTTCGACTAATGTTGAAAGAACAGGTAAAAACTTGAAGTTCACAATAAACGAGAATATACCGTCTGCAGTAAAGTATGTACTTTACGCTTCTGATACATCGGACTTTGAGAAAGCAGAGAAAGTTGTAGAATCAGATAAAAACACTATCTTGATAAAAGATGAATCAGGTAATGAACGCTATTATTGGTTAATGGTTGAAGAAAAGATGGAACGTACTTTTGGCCCTTCTAAACTGTATTCAGGAGTAAAGGTTGCCACTTCAGTTTTCCCTGCCAATATACCTATGACGGTTGAAATGAAAGTAATTCCTAAAATGAAGGAACATAACTTTAAGTACAATAAAGTAGCGGTTTATAACAAATGATATTTAAGATAAAAATGAAAAAATTAGTTTTGATATTAGGCTTATCAGCATTTATTTCAGCGGTATCGGTATTAAATGCTAAGAACATAAATGAAGTTTTGGGCGTAACTCATACCGGAGGTAAATATTGCCTTACCAAAGAACCTTTTATAATCGAAGGAGCTCATAAAATAGATTCAATGGGATTTAAAACCATTAAGTTTTTCCTAAGTAAGGATATGGACAGACTCTATCCTTATAATTCGGAATGGAATCTTCCTGAAAATCCAACATGGACGGATGTTGTAAGCAGCAAATACTTTGATGAAGTTTTCAAGATGGATTTCAAAACACTTGTTTTCAATATTACCGACCATAACAAGCAATTGGCGAAGAAAAATGCAAACTTCAAGAAATCTTCAAAAGAGATTGGTGATTTGGTGATATATCTGAAAAAAAGGTTTGCTGATAGAGATATTACATTTATCATAAAGAACTGGGAAGGTGACTGGATATTGAGGGGACTTGCCAATAAAGAAGACAAATGGGCTAAAGTTCCTCAAGATATAAAGAAACTTAGATGTGATAACTTTATAAAATGGATTAATTCAAGACAGGAAGCTATAGAGAAAGCTCGTGAAAGTGTAAAGAATTCAAAGTGTAAAGTATATCATGCTCTTGAAGCAAATAAAGTGATGGCAGGAATCGACGGTATAGTATCGGTTTCCAATTCTGTACTTCCGTTTGTAAAGGTCGATTTGGTTTCATGGTCCAGTTATGACGGTCTTAAGTCTGCTGAAGATATGGAGCGCGGAATAAAGCATTTGTCCGAAATGCATAAAAAGAGAGGAACTTTCCCAGGAAAACAGACTGTGATGATTGGCGAAATAGGATTTCAGGAACAGGTAGCAACATTCGATGTGGCTAAAAGAATGAAATCCATTTATGACAAATGTCTCGAAATGGAAGTTCCGTATATTATTTATTGGGAAGTTTATTGTAATGAACCAAAAGACCAGAGTACAAGGTCTAAATCTTACCCTATGAGAACTACTGACGAAATGAAAGGACTTTGGCTTTTCCGTCCGGATGGTTCAGAGAGTATAGCATGTAAAGTATTGGAGGACTATTTAAAAAGATGATTATGAAAATAAATGATAATTTGATATTATTGGGAGTTCTCCCATTGATGGCTTCTTGTTCAGGGTCAGATAATAAAGAACAGGAAAAGCCTAATATTCTGTTTATTCTTTCAGACGACCATGCCAGAACTGCTATCAGTGCATATGGAGGAATAAACGCTGCAATCGCTCCAACGCCTAATATTGATTATTTAGCACAGAATGGTGCCATATTCAATAATATGATGTGTACTAACTCCATTTCTGGTCCAAGCCGAGCATGTATATTGACCGGAAAGTACAGTACCGAAAATGGCTTCTATCAGAATGAAGGTGGTATGGTATTCAACGGAGATCAGCAACAGGTACAAAAAATACTAAAAGAGAATGGATATACCACTTCTTTATTCGGTAAATGGCATTTGTATTCCACTCCTCAGGGCTTTGATTATTTCATGATTCATGATAATAAAGGTCAGCAGGGACTTTATTGGAATCCTATTTACAATACCAACGGCAAGAAAGAAGTTATAGAAGGGTATTGTACCACACTGACTGCCAATGCCGCTTTGCGCTGGCTTGACAAACAAAGGGATAAGTCAAAGCCATTCTGTATGATGCTCAATTTCAAAGCACCACACAGATCGTGGGAACCCGATTCTTGTTATCTTAATTTGTACGACGATGTGGAATTCCCTTATCCAGATACATTCAATGATGACTATTCTACACGTGAACAGACCATGGGTAAAAGTATGGCCAAGATTTCCGAGCATCTTTCACGTGGCGATTTGAAAATGCAGGCGCCTGAAGGACTTTCGCAAGAAGCTAAGGATAAATGGCTTTGGTATGGAGGAAGTGGTGAAAACCAATTCTGGACACCAGATCCTAATATGAGCGAGACAGAACTGAAAAAATGGAAATTCCAAAGATATATAAAGGACTATTTCAGATGTGTCAAGTCTGTTGACGATCAGGTAGGTAATGTCATTTCTTATCTAAAGAAGAATAATCTTCTGGATAATACGATAATAATCTATATGGGCGACCAAGGTTTTTATTTGGGTGAAAATGGATTGTACGACAAAAGATGGATGTACGAAACATCACTTCAAATGCCATGTCTGATTTCTTATCCTGCTAAAATTAAAGCCGGTACAAGAATCAATGATATAACTCTTAATATAGATATGGCTCCAACTCTTCT
The DNA here is from genome assembly GCF_019417265.1 of Bacteroides sp. Taxonomy (GTDB): domain Bacteria; phylum Bacteroidota; class Bacteroidia; order Bacteroidales; family Bacteroidaceae; genus Phocaeicola. Next base: position 42,084 of record NZ_DXVR01000004.1, on the reverse strand, counting down.
CGATTTTACAGGTCTTAGTGTTCCTGAAGATATGCAGGGAGAAAGCTTCAAAGGCTTGTTGCTCGACCATGACAATGCGGCAAAAGACTGGCGCAAGGCCATGTATTACCAGTATTTCGAATATCCAAAATGGCATAGAGTACAACCGCATTATGGTATCAGGACAGAACGCTATAAGCTTATACATTTCTATTATGATATTGATGTATGGGAATTATATGATTTGCAGAAAGACCCGAAAGAGTTGGTAAACGCTTATAATAATCCGGAGTATAAAGATATAATATCGGAACTTCACACACAGCTTGATGAGATGGTTAAGAAGTACGACGGATTAAGTCTTGAAGAAAGACGCAGCCTTACAGAGAAAAGAATGAAAAAGTATGAACCTTAATTATTTAAAACGATGAAAAGATTCGGTTTACTTGTATGTACAGTTTTGAGTACTGTATGTATGTTTTTCTCTTCTTGTTCCAAAGAAGATACCTCAGATTCTTATATCAAGGTAGTTAATGTGGAATATGAAGTTGGAAAAGTAAAAATTAATGTTGGTAGTAATGTTGAGTGGAATGTCGTGTCCAATCAGGAATGGGCTAAATTGCAGCAAACTTCAGGTGTAGGAAATTCGTCTGTTGAGATGAGCATTACTCCGGGGCTGTCTATAGAGAAAAGAACTGTGGGCTTGTCTTTTAGTTCAGTAGATGAAACTGTAAAACAGACTTTTGTTTTGTCTGTGCCTGCTGTTAAAAATTATTTTAAAACTCCATTTGTGGAAGGGAATGCTAAAAAGGATGAACCTTTTTCTGGCTATTTGGTTATTCCATATTCAGGTGTTGAAAGTGAAATGAAATTGGTTTTGAATGTCATACCTACAGGAGTAGCATCAGGTGGATTTGAACCTGTTTCTGATTTTGAAGTTACTATAGTCAATGATGGTGAAATAAGGATACCGATAACAGGTACACCTCAACAAATGGGAAGCCTTGATTTTAATATTACGGGATTGTATGGGATAGAGGATATGGTTTGTCCATTTTCAGTTAATGATCTTTACGTGTTGAAAGGATTTATTACGTCAAATATACCAAACAAACCTTATCCTGTCAAAGGAACAGAATTTAACCCTAGTAGTTATGATAGAGGCCTTAATGATGAAAAGCTCGCCGGATTTGGATTGGACGGATGGCATGTTACGTGTGCTGGTATAGCGCATCAATCTATTATTGTTGCTAAACTGGATACTCCAGGTTCGGTTATTACTCCAGTTTTATCATCAATTGTTGCACCAAGTAATATTATTGTTTCTTTCTATGGTTACACAATGAATGGTACTCCAGATATAAGTATTAATGTAAATCTGTGTAACTCGGCAAATGAAACTAAGTCTTCACATGCAGTAATAATTGATGTAGGTGGTAAGACGACTACAACTGCTCCTAAAGCTAAATTCAATGATGATATGAAAAAGTTTGAAGTTGAGTTTGAAAATGTTGCAGGAACAGATTTTGTAAAATTTGAAATACCTGCAGGTGATCCTATATTTTTTAAGGATTTTGTAATTCAATATAAATAATAATATATTTAAAGAGTTAAAGACAGTTTTATTAAGAACCTCTTTAACTCTTTATTTTTTTCAAATAAATATGTGTCCAAGATTTTTATTAGTATTGATATTATTTATTTCCGGTAAAATCATTGCCGGAAATATAACAACTGAAGTTTTTAAAACAACAAACACTCGTCAATTGACATTAAAAGTATATACTCCATCTGATATAAAAGAAGGTGATAAAAGATCGGCTATCGTATTCTTCTTTGGCAGAGGATGGAAATCAAGGAGATTGAACCAGTTTGAACCACAAGCTGAATATCTGTGTAGTAAGGGTATGGTATGTTTTATTGCGGATTATAGAGTGTGGCAAACAGATTCTGTTCATCCGATAGAGTGTATTAAGGATGCTAAATCTGCTATAAGGTATGTCAGGAAAAACTCTGAACGTTTTAATGTTAATCCTGATATGATTGTAGCTTCAGGAGGCTCAGCCGGAGGACATTTGGCTGCTGCAACGGCTTACGTGGATAAGTTTAATGATGAGAACGATGACTTGAATATCTCTCCTAAACCAAATGCTTTGGTCCTGTTTAATCCTGTGGTTGATAATTCAGAAACAGGATATGGGTATAAAAGGATAAAAGACTACTTCCCGGATTTCTCTCCTGCTCATAATGTGAAAAATCCGGTTCCTACTATATATTTCTTAGGTGATGAAGACATTTATATAACTGTAAAATCTGCAGAAGAATATAAAAAGAAATGTGAGGATTTAGGAGGTGTCTGTGATTTGCATATTTTTGAGGATAGGAAACACGGCTTTTTCAATAAGGGAGATGACTATGATAAAACCTTGAAATTATCATATGAATTTCTTGTACGATACGGATTTATCAGTGAATAATATTAAAAAAGAATAGTTGAAAATGAGAAAATTTATAATGTTCCTTTCTTTGTTGACTTTTATTTCATGTTCAACAAAGGTTACGGATGATATGACTGGTAATGATAGTGATAATACAGACGATGGTACACCTGTAGATGAGAATGTCATTGAAATGAATGAACGTTTGGGAGTTACTCATACGGGAGGTAAATATTGTTTGACAACAGAGCCTTTTATCATAGAAGGTGCACGTAAGATCAATTCGTTGGGCATTAAGACTGTTAAATTCTTTCTATCAAAGGATATGTCAAAACAGTTTCCTTATAATTCGGATTGGAGTGCAACGAAAGATAAATCATGGGTGGAAATAGTATCTTCTCCGTATTTTGAGGAAGTTTTCAAAATGGATTTCAAAACCATAGTTTTCAATATTACTGACCATAACCAGCAGTTGTCAAAGCCGGATGCGGATTTCACTGAGTCTTCAAAGGAAATTGGAGATTTGGCACGTTATCTTCTTGTAAAATTCAAGGATCGTGATATTACATTTATAATCAAGAACTGGGAGGGAGATTGGATTCTAAGAAGTAACGATAAGGAAGACAATGCCTGGGCTAATGTTCCTGCTGATAAAAAGGCCTTGAGGTGTGAAAATTTCATTAAATGGATAAATGCTCGACAGGAAGCCATAGACGCTGCTGTAAATGAAAATACAGATTCTAAATGCAAGGTTTATCAAGCACTTGAAGCAAATAAGGTAATTTCTACAATGAATAGCCTGCCTTCTGTAGCAAATTCAGTTCTTCCATATGTGAAAGTGGATTTGGTCTCTTGGTCCAGTTATGATGGGCTGACTTCAGCTAATACGATAAAAGCGGGAATAGACTATTTGGCAAAAATGCATCTTAAAAAAGGGCGTTTCCCAGGCAACCAAACAGTAATGATTGGCGAAATAGGTTTTCAGGAGAATATGGTAAGCTTTAATGTTTATGAACGAATGAGAGCCATATATGATGCGTGTATAGAAAAAGAAGTCCCATATATAATCTATTGGGAAGTATATTGTAATGAGCCAAAGATTTCGGCAGATAAAGATAAATTTTATCCGATGAAAACTGCTGATGAAATGAAAGGATTATGGCTTTATCGTCCTGACGGCTCTGAAAGCATAGCGTGTAAGGTTATTAAGGACTATTTAAAATAAGGGTATATGCAGAATCGGTTTAACGCTTTATTGTTTGGCAGTTGTTTGGCTGTAGGGACGTTTTCTCCCAATGTATTGTCTGCGTCTTCAAAGGTTAAGGAGACAAAGCCTAATATACTTTTAATCCTTGCGGATGATCTTGGATTAGGCGATCTTTCGTGCCAGTATGCCAAAGATATAAGGACTCCGAATATAGACAGAATTTTCAATACAGGTTTGCGTCTTACCAATTGTCATGCAAATTCTACCGTATCATCACCTTCTCGTGCCGGATTATTAACCGGTAAATTTCCTGCAATGGTCGGTGTTCCGGGAGTTATACGAACTAAGGCATACCAATGTTGGTGGGATTTGCAGGCCGGAGTCATTATGTTACCTCAGGTTTTGAAAGATAACGACTACAACACTGCACTGATAGGAAAATGGCACCTTGGCTATGAAACGCCCAATACACCTAATGAAAAAGGATTTGACTTTTTTCATGGTTTCTTGGGAGATATGATGGATGATTATTACACTCATTTAAGGCATGATATAAATTATATGCGATTAAATGAAAAAACTATTAATCCTGAAGGGCATGCTACTGATATTTTTACAGATTGGGGAATAGATTATATAAGGAAACAGTCTGCCGAGGATAATCCGTTTTTCTTGTATTTGGCATATAATGCTCCTCATGACCCGTTGCAGCCTCCTGTTGATTTCTTGAATACGGTAAAAGAAAGAGAGAATGGTATTCCTGAAAAAAGAGCAAAATTGGTTGCAATGATAGAGCATCTTGATTATAATATAGGTAAGGTGATGAAGTGTCTTCAGGAAACAAATCAGCTTGATAATACGATTGTCATTTTTACATCCGATAATGGAGGATATAAGGCCTCGATGGCTAATAATGGACCTACAAGAGGATATAAAGGCGATATGTATGAAGGTGGTTTGAGAGTTCCTTGTGCAGTAAATATGCCTAATGTGTTTGAAGGTGGAAAAGAAATTGATAATTTCATAATGCTTTCTGACTTTATGCCTACATTATGCGATTACATTGGGATAAAGCTGGAACATGAGATAGATGGAATTTCTGTCCTACCATGCTGGAAAGGGGAGGAACAAGATACTGAGGATAGATATATTTTCTGGGTGAGAAACGAAAACGGAAAAGATTTTTGCGGAAAGTCGCAGAGTGCTATACGATATAAGTCGTACAAACTTTTGCAGAACAGACCGACGAAACCTATGGAGTTTTATAATATTGCGGTTGATTCTTTGGAAACATCTCCTTTGGAATTGGATGGTGAGGAATATTTAAAGTTACAAATCAAGCTTACTGAATTTTATAGAATATGGGGTAAAATTCCTTATACTAAGAATCGTCATGATAGATAAATCTGTTACTTTGAATAAAGCCAATCATCCCTTGAAAAGGGGGGGATTGGCTTTTAAATTTTATTTCTTAACCTTCACCTCATACAAGTCATTTCGTCTGTCTTTCAGATTTCTTACACTACCGTATGTGTGTAGTTCGTTCAGTAGGTCAAGGTCAACATCCGATACAAGAATCATTTCTGTATTTGGAGTGGCTTCGGCACGCTTACCGTCGGTAGGGAATGTGAAGTCGCAAGGGGTGAATACTCCTGATTGGGCATATTGGATATCCATGTTATGTACACGTGGCAAGTTTCCTACACTTCCGGCTATCACAACGAAACATTCGTTTTCTATAGCTCTGGCATGGGCACAAACCTTAACTCGGCTGTAGGCATTTTGTGTATCGGTCATGAAAGGAACGAAGAGAATTTGCATACCCTGATCGGCCATGATTCGTGACAGTTCCGGAAATTCTACATCGTAACATATCAGTACACCTATTTTGGCACAGTCAGTTTCAAATGTCTTAATGGAACGACCTCCGCTAAGTCCCCAACTCTTTGTTTCATCCGGGGTAACGTGGATTTTTTCGTACATTTCGGTTGTACCGTCACGGCGACAAAGGAAGCCAACGTTGTACAGGCGTCCATCTTCTTTTATAAGAGGCATACTGCCTGTTATTATGTTTATGTTATAACTTATAGCCAGTTTTATAAATCGTTCCCGTATTTCATCTGTATATGCTGCCAGTCCGCGGATAGCTTCTGATTCTGCTTCATTGTTGAAACGTGCCATGAGAGGTGCGTTGAAATATTCAGGAAACAGAATGAAGTCACTTTTATAGTCTGATACAGCATCTACAAAGAATTCAACTTGCTCAAACAGATCGTCCAATGTGTTATACGAACGCATCTGCCACTGTACCAAGCCTACTCGTACTGAAGTCTTAGGACTGATATATTCCTGTGTAGGTGGCTGGTAGTAGATATTATCCCATTGAAGAAGGCAGGCATAGTGTCTTGATTCCTCATCGTTCGGAAGATAATTACGCATAACCTTGCGTACGTGGAAATCGTTTGATAGCTGGAATGTCAGAACAGGGTCATAAATTTCTTTTTGCCTAACCTTGTCTATGTATTCCTTTGGCCGCATTTTGTCGGCATATTTGTGATAGTTCGGAATTCTGCCACCGAACATAATAGCTTTCAGATTTAATTCCTCACACAATTCCTTGCGGTATTCATACATTCGTCGTGCCAAGCGCAGTCCTCTGTATTGTGGATGTATGAATACCTCAATACCATATAATATATTTCCTTTTGGGTCATGTGTATTGAAAGTTTCTTTGCCTGTAACTTGTGCGTACGTGTGGTCATTTTTTACATCATCGTAGTTTACTATTATAGATAGTGCGCATCCCACTATCTTTTCGTCCACTACGGTGACTATCTGTCCTTCAGGGAAAATTCTGATAAGTTTTTCTATTTGCTTGTGTGTCCAGAATACATCGCTTCCATCGCTGTAAACACGTGTGAATGATTGTGCCAACTGGTCATAATCTTCGATTTGTAAATTTCTGATTTGTACTTTGTTGATTTTTAGTGAGTCCATTGTTTTATGTTATGATATATCTTTCTTTAAAAAATGAAAATATCTCCAATACCGTGGCTGATATTGGAGATATTGTAAAAGTTCTTATTTATACGATTTTTTATAGATTTCTAAAACTTCATCATCTGTAAGTGGGCGAACATCGAAACGGTAGAATCCTCCTGCTATGTCTCTTGCGTTGGTAACCATTTCCGGTAAATCTTCCGGCTTCATACCCCAGTCGCTTAGTTTAAGGTTGTCCATACCGCATTCTTTTTTCATCAATGCAAGTGCTTCAAGGAAATCACTTGGCCTGTTGCTCTTCTTTTGAGTCATTACTTCCGCCATCTTCATGTAGCGTTTCATGCAGTCATTCTTGAAAGTTTCGAAGTAAGCGTCACTCAGTGCTATAAGTCCTGCTCCGTGTGGAAGTTCAGGGTATTTTGCACTCATGGCATGTTCCAGCGCATGTTGTGACACACATCTTGATGTCGCTTCCACCAATCCGGCAAGGGTACTTCCCCATGCCACTTTTGCTCTGGCTTTCAGGTTACGTCCGTCTTTTACTGCAACCGGCAGGTATTTATAAAGAAGTCTGACTGCTTCGAGTGCATAAAGGTCGCTGATAGGTGTTGCGCAATTTGCAATAAAGCCTTCCGAAGCATGGAAGAATGCGTCAAACCCCTGATAAGCTGTCAGTTGAGGTGGAACAGAAAGCATCATTTCCGGGTCTACGATTGACAGTCTTGGGAATGTATATTGACATCCGAAACCTATCTTTTCAGTTTTCTCAGTGTTTGTTATAACTGTCCATGGATCTACTTCTGTACCTGTACCGGCTGTGGTAGGTATGGCTATAACAGGCAGTGCACATTTAACAGGACGTCCTTTGCCCGAGCCGCTCTGGATGTAGTCCCAATAGTCACCGTCATTGCATGCCATTACTGCTATGGCTTTGGCTGAGTCGATAGAACTGCCACCTCCGAGTCCGACGAGCATGTCGCATTTCATTTCACGGCAGATGGCTGCACCTTCCATGACATGGTCTTTTATAGGGTTTGGAAGAATCTTGTCATATACTATTGAATCCACATCGTTTTCTTTAAGCAGTTCAATCACCTTGTCCAAATAACCGTATTTGCGCATTGATGAACCTGCAGAGATAACAATCATGGCCTTCTTTCCGGGTAGTTGCTCTGTGGCAAGATTCTTAATTTCGCCACATCCGAACATCAACTTGGTAGGTATGTTCAGACTGAAAACAGGATTTGTATTCATAATGTCTATAGTTTTAAAGTTCGTATTTTCAAAATTAAGCAATTATGTTGATAATAGGTCATGCTTAGAGTTAAAAAATACTATTCATTCATAGGCAATGATGATAAATATTCGTTGTTGCATTATTTAGTGATACCTTTGCTGCCTGTAATAAACAGTATATGCAATGAAAACTATAAAAAAGAGTTTCCCTGTTTTAGGAATGAGCTGTGCCGGATGTTCGGCCCGCGTAGATAAGACTTTAAACAAACAACCTGGAATAATAAGTGTATCGGTAAATCTGGCTGCAGCTATGGCTACAGTGGAATATAATCCAGAGGAATGTACTCCTGAGCAGTTGAAGGAAGCTGTTAAGAAGATAGGTTTCGACCTTATCATAGAGGAAAAGAAAGAAACGCAGAAGGAGATGGATGAAGTTCGCAAGAGTCATTACAGGTCGTTGAAAATGCGTACTTTGCTCGCTGTCGTACTGTCTGTTCCTGTATCAGTGATAGTTATGTTTTTTCATGATATGCCATATGCATTGCAAATAATGGCAGTGCTTTCCGCTATTGTGGTTTTCGGATTGGGGAACAGGTTTTTCGTGAATGCCTGGAAACTTCTTATTAAAGGGGGAGCCAATATGGATACGCTTGTGGCATTGAGCACAGGAATTTCTTACTTTTTCAGTTTGTTCAATATGGTTTTTCCTGAATACCTTCTTCGTCATGGGATAACTCCTCATGTCTATTTCGAGGCGGCTTCAATGATTGTGGCCTTTATTCTTCTTGGGCGTACTTTGGAGGACAGGGCTAAGGGAAATACAGCTGATGCAATAAAGAAACTTATGGGGCTCCGGCCTAAGAAAGTGACAGTGATGATAAACGGCACGGAGGTGGAAACAGATATAAACCGCCTGATGGTGGGCGATACGGTAGTGGTAAAGCCGGGTGAGCGTATTGCTGTTGACGGGACAGTTGTTACCGGAACATCGTATGTGGACGAAAGTATGTTGAGCGGAGAGCCTGTAGCTGTATTGAAGGAGAAAGGCTCTAAAGTGTTTGCTGGAACAATCAATCAAAAAGGAAGTTTCAGGTTTGTAGCCGATAAAGTTGGAAGTGAAACAGTTCTGGCACAAATTATCAAGATGGTTCAGGAGGCTCAGGGAAGTAAGGCACCTGTACAGAAACTTGTGGACAAAGTGGCAGGTATATTTGTTCCTGTTATAATATCAGTAGCTTTACTTTCGTTTGTTCTTTGGGTTGCTTTTGATGCAGAAAGCGGACTTACTCATGGTTTTCTTGCTGCTGTGACAGTCTTGGTTGTTGCTTGTCCATGCGCCTTAGGACTTGCCACACCTACAGCCATTATGGTAGGTATAGGCAAGGGTGCGGAGATGGGAATACTTATCAAGGATGCTGACAGTCTGGAGATAGCCCGCAAGGTTGATACCGTGGTACTTGATAAAACCGGAACTATCACCGAAGGCACTCCCGTTGCTACAGACTGGGTGTGGACTGATGAAAGTGAGGAACTGAAATCTATATTATGCGGACTGGAGAAACATTCCGAGCATCCATTGGCAATGGCGGTAGTAAATGGTCTTGAAGTGGAAGCTGCTGAAATAACCGGTTTTGAAAGTATTACAGGAATGGGAGTGAAGGGCTTTCATGGAGGGAGAACATACATTGCAGGAAACAGGCGTTTGATTTTATCCTGTGGAATTGTCGTTTCTGCAGAAATGGAAGAAAAAGCGTCATTGCTTTCATCTCAGGGTAAGACGGTTATATGGTTTGCCGATAATGAGAGAGTATTGTGTCTCTGTGCCATAGCAGATAAGATGAAAGATACTTCTTCCGGAGCCATAGATAGATTACAGAATATGGGTATAAAGGTAGTGATGCTTACGGGTGATGCAGATGCTCCGGCACGCTATATGGCTGAACTGTCCGGAGTGGACGAGTATAAGGCAGATGTCACTCCTCAGCAAAAGGCTGAGTTTGTACGTTTGTTACGTTCGCAAGGAAATATCGTTGCGATGGCCGGCGACGGGATAAACGATAGTGCTGCCCTTGCCGAGGCTGATTTGAGTATCGCCATGGGAAAGGGTAGCGATATCGCCATGGATGTGGCAAAGGTGACGATTATTTCATCCAACCTTGAGAAGATAGCAGACACTATAAGTCTTTCGCGACATACTGTACGGACTATCCGTCAGAATCTGTTCTGGGCATTTATATATAATATAATAGGTGTACCTGTAGCAGCCGGTGCCTTATATCCTATAAACGGTTTTCTGCTTAATCCGATGATAGCAAGTGCTGCAATGGCCATGAGCAGTGTCAGTGTCGTGACTAATAGCTTAAGACTGAAAAGGTTTAATAAATAATGACCTGCGTTTATATAAATCCATATGTGACTTATATAAACGCAGGCCTTTTTATGTGGTTACAATACTTCTCAGTAATTGTCAGAACTTCTTTACCCTGATATGGCAATAAGGTTCGCCGCCTGTCTTGTCGTAGTAATGTTGATGATATTCTTCTGCTTTCCAGAATTGTGATGCCGGTGTGAGGGCAGTATTGACTTCATAACCTTTATCCCGTAAGATGGAAATCACCTTTTCTGCTTCTTCTTCTTGAGAATTGTCAAGATAAAAAATCTCACTCCTGTATTGTGGACCTATGTCGGGGCCTTGTCCGTCTGTCTGTGCAGGGTCATGTATCTCAAAGAACAGTTTGCATAAATCCGTATATGAAATCTTTTCGGCATCGTATTCCACCAATACAGCTTCCGCATGTCCGGTAGTGTGAGCCTTGACTTCCTGATATGTAGGGCTCTCTTTATGTCCGCCAATGTATCCTACTGTGGTACTTATTACGCCTATTGCCTTTTCCATCTGGTGCTGTACTCCCCAGAAACATCCGCAGGCAAAAATCGCTTTTTCAGTTTTCATGATTTTTGTTTGTTTTATAAATGTAGATTTCTCATTCTTTAAGCAAATCGCCTATTGCTGCTATAAATGCAGTCGCTTTTGGAAGTAATTCATCTATTTCTTCAGCACTTGAATAGGCGAAATCATCATAATCGCTACTATGTCTTCTTTCAAAAAGTAGAGAGAAATACCTTCCTAATTCTTTGGGTAAACGACCGGTTGCTACAAAATGCATTCTTATAACGGTAAGCCGCTAATGTCCTCTGGTTTTCAATGCTCATCTGCTCTTTCATAACACAATACCTTCATTTTTAACATTAATGTGGAAAGGGGTCAGGAATGGTATGTTATCCCACATCTTTTTCAATATAACTCTTGCGTTAATTTGTACACCGGTTTCTATTTCAATGTCATAAAGTGGAGCGATAATTCTTTCCTCTTCTGATACAGACAGATGATTGCCGTCCACCAGTACTAATAAGTCTATGTCACTATCCGGTCTGGCATCGCCACGAGCTTCACTTCCGTACAGAATAGCTTTTGCATTTGGGGCTACCTGACGCATTGCTTTACGAATTTGTTCAACTATTTGTGGACGTTTCATTTCATTTGGATTTTTTGATTCAGAACAAAGTTATACAAGAAAAATCATAATTACAAGAAAAACAGGGTATAAACGTGTTAAGAAAGTTTTTTAGGAGTATTGTTTTATAAATGAATGTACAAACATACAAAAAGATTTTAACTTGTGTCACCATATATCCGTTTATCTGTTACCTTTGCGAAATAAACCATTGAAAACATATCATTATGAGGAAAATAATATTATTTTTCATTATATCTTTTTCGGCTTTGTATCATTCTTACGGACAGACGTATAATGAGGTAGTGGACCGTGCAATGAAATGCGCTTTGTGCGACAGCCTTGTTCAGGCTGAACAACTTTTCCGACAAGCATTGAAAATGGACTCGAACAACGCACGCAATGCATTGCTCTTTTCTAATTTAGGAACTGTACTTAAGCGAATGGGGCGCACTGATGAGGCTATCGAGGCATATACAATGGCTCTAAACATCACTCCTTATTCTACGGCCATGCTTCTTAACCGCGGCACTCTTTATCTTGATAAAGGGCTTGACTCGAAGGCATATGTCGATTTCTGCAATGTGATAGACCTTATACCTGAGAATATTGAGGCACGTCTTTATCGTGCATATATTTATATGCAGCGTCGCGAATACAAGGAGGCAAGAATAGACTATAATGTGATTGTCGGGAAAGAACCGTCGCACAAGGCGGCCCGAATCGGTCTTGCAATGCTTGACCAGCTTGAAGGCAATCTTACTGCAGCCCGTGACAAACTGAATCTTCTTATAGGTGAGTTCTCAGACGATGCATCACTTCTTGTCATGAGAGCGAATCTTGATTTGGAAAGGGGATATCCTGAATCGGCTGTTCTTGATTTGGAGGAGGCTTTGCGCGTTAATCCTGATGATGCGGAAACTACGGTGCAGTTAGGTGATGTTTATCTTTCATTGAAGCAAAAAGGCAAGGCGCTTAATGCATATGAAAAGGCTATAAGTCTTGGAATACCACGTTCTGCTCTCATGGAGCAGATAAAGAAATGCAAGTAATGAAAGCTGCATTATTTCATGAATGATGAAATGTTACATTTACAGATAATTATGTCTATAATGCTGTTATATTGCTTCTGAAAACGGTGGATGTAACATACAGAATATAATTTGTAGCAAATTTTTTCTCCATGTAACATTACATAAAGTTTTGGTATCGTGCGGAAATGTATTTGAGAACATGAATTTGTATTTTTGCCTACAGTAAAAATTAAAATTTATGAAAGCACTGATATCTTTAAAGAGAATTATTACTTTATGTATTCTGTTTGTATCATGCAGCACACTTTCGCAGGTAAAAGTCAGTTTGCCAAAACTGATTTCTGATGGAATGGTTATCACAATAGAAGGCAGTGCAAATGATTAACAGAATATTATTAGGCTTGTTTTTCTGTGGATGCGGTTTAACCGCATCTGCAGAAAATGGAAGTAATCTATGGCTCAGACAAGAACCGTCCTGTCAGGCTACGGTGGTTTGTGATATAGCCTCTCCTGTCATTGATGTAGCACGCAAGGAATTGGCTTCTTTTTGGAAAGGAGGGGAGGTGATATTACGCATAAGTGCCGACCGCGAACACTATGGACTTGGTGATGAAGGCTATACCATACGCTCGGCCGGTAATGATATAATACTGGAATCATCTGCAGAGAAGGGGCTGCTTTATGCAGCCTACCATCTGTTACGTCTGCAGGCTGAAGGAAACGACTGTAAGAACCTGAATATATCAGAAAGCCCTCTTTATGAATATAGAATACTTAATCATTGGGACAATATAGACGGTACGGTAGAACGAGGTTATGCTGGAAAGTCACTTTGGAAATGGGAAGAACTGCCTTCTGTGATATCGCCCACATACGAAAAATATGCACGTGCAAATGCTTCTGTCGGTATAAACGGAACAGTCCTCAATAATGTGAATGCTTCGGTTGAGATTCTTTCCGATAAATACCTTGATAAAGTTAAGGCACTGTCGGATATATTCCGTCCTTATGGTATAAAAGTATATCTGTCAGTTAATTTCGCTTCTCCGATGAAGCTTGGCGGACTTGACACAGCCGATTCTATGGATGAAAAAGTTGCGGAATGGTGGAAAAGAAAAGTTCACGAAATATATTCCCTGATACCTGATTTCGGAGGCTTCCTTGTAAAAGCCAATTCTGAAGGGCAGCCGGGGCCATGCGATTATGGACGTACACATGATCAGGGAGCAAATATGCTTGCTTCGGCATTGAAACCGTATGGCGGAATAGTGATGTGGAGAGCTTTTGTCTATAGCCCTACGGATGATGACAGAGCCAAGCAGGCTTATCTTGAGTTTAAGCCGTTAGACGGAAAGTTTCTCGATAATGTAATAGTGCAGGTAAAGAACGGACCTATTGACTTCCAGCCACGTGAGCCTTACAGTCCGCTGTTTGGCAGTATGCCCCACACTCCGCTTATGGTGGAATTTCAGATTACTCAGGAATATTTAGGACACTCCAACCATCTGGCTTATCTTGCTCCGATGTGGAAATAGTTTTATGAATATGTGTCGCCATATTCCATTAAGGCAGTAGCCGGAGTGGCTAATATTGGAGATGATGTCAACTGGTGCGGACATGATTTTGCACAGTCCAACTGGTATGCTTTCGGCCGGTTGGCCTGGAATCCTGAACTGTCATCATCGCAGATAGCGAGGGAGTGGCTTGTGCAGACATTCACTGATGAATCGGAATTCCTTAATCCTGTGGAGGAGATGATGCTTGAGAGCCGTGAAGCAGTTGTGGACTATATGATGCCTCTCGGACTACACCATATTTTTGCCTGGAACCATCATTACGGACCTGAACCATGGTGCGAAATTCCAGGGGCAAGAGCAGACTGGTTGCCTTCATACTATCATTGTGCCGACCGTGAAGGCATAGGATTTGACAGGACGACAACCGGAAGTGATGCCGTCTCGCAGTATCCTGACTCTCTGGCTACTGTCTTCAACTCCCTGTCTTCGTGTCCGGAAGAATTTTTGCTTTGGTTTCATCATGTTTCATGGGACCATAAACTAAAGTCAGGCAATACTTTATGGGATGAATTGTGTTATAAATATCAGGCAGGTGTGGAAAAGGCTCAGGAGTTTTGTGAAGTCTGGAATCAGACGTCTGATTATGTAGGCAGCGAGAGATATCAAGCCATTGCCAATCGTTTGAAAATACAGGCTGATGATGCTGTATGGTGGAAAGACGCATGCTTGGAGTATTTCCGTACATTCTCCCGAATGAAATATCCTTCCGGAGTAGACAAACCGGTGTTCAGACTCAAGGAACTTAAAAAAGTCAAATTGCCTATCAGCAATTATGAGTGTCCGTCTGAGGATATATTGCCCCGTAAATAATCACCATAGATAGATCCTTTTTCAGAGTGTCAGGACCCGTCGGAAAAACGCTTCGTCGTTTCAATCTAAATGACCGTTCATTTTAGTTGAAACGACGAAGCGTTTTTTATTTGTGTATTTTTATCAGATATTCTTATTCCTGTTTTCTTCTGTTTTTACCTTTCTCAGCAGGTCGGATGCAAAGATGAAATTGTTCAGTCTTTCATTTGTTGCAGTGAATACATCGTCCTTTGTTCCGGACCATTCCTTGTGTCCTTGATAGATGTAAAGAATGCTGTCGCCTATACCCATAACGGAGTTCATGTCGTGTGTATTAATGATTGTTGTCATATTGAATTCCGTCGTAATGTCGTGTACCAATTCGTCTATCACTAACGATGTCTTAGGGTCAAGACCGGAGTTCGGCTCGTCACAAAACAGGTATTTCGGATTAAGAGCTATTGCTCTGGCTATGGCAACACGTTTCTGCATACCTCCACTTATCTCGCCGGGAAATTTATTTTCTGCATCAAGCAGGTTTACCCTGTCAAGACAGAAACGGGCACGGCGAACTCGGTCGCGATAAGTATCTGTAGAGAACATATCAAGAGGGAACATCACATTCTCCAGTACTGACAGAGAGTCAAACAGAGCCGCACTCTGGAATATCATTCCCATTTCCTTACGCAGAGTTTTTTTCTCGCACTTGCCCATCTGCAGAAGATCTCTGTTGTCGTACAGAACCTCACCTTTTTCCGGTGTCAGCAGACCTACGATACATTTCATCAGAACGGTCTTTCCCGAGCCGCTTTGGCCTATTATAAGGTTGGTCTTTCCGTTTTCGAATGTGAAATTTATGTCTTCAAGAACCGTTTTGTCCTCGAATGACTTGCTTATGGATTTTACTTGTATCATCCCATTAATAATTGAGTGAGAACTAAATCGGAAAACAATATAAGCACGCTGCTTGATACCACTGCGTTTGTGCTGGCCTTTCCTACTGATATTGAGCCGCCGTCTACGGTATAGCCGAAGTAAGCCGATACGCTGGCTATGATAAATGCAAAGAACAGCGATTTGATGAAGCTGCACCAGATGTACCACTCTATGAAGCAGTATTGCAGACCGAACTCAAGGTCGGTGGCGTTCATTATTCCGGCGAACCATGCCGTACAGAATGCTCCTATGATACCGGCAAAAATACTGAATATCACGAGGAACGGTATCATGGTCATAAGTCCGAGAATCTTTGGCAGTATGAGGTATGATGCCGAGTTTATACCCATTGTCTCGAGTGCGTCTATCTGTTGGGTCACTCTCATTGTTCCTATCTCGGAGGCTATGTTAGAGCCTACTTTTCCGGCAAGGATAAGACACATGATGGAGGATGAGAACTCAAGAAGAAGGATTTCGCGGGTAGTATAACCCACAACGAAACGTGGCATCCACGGGCTCTCGATGTTCAGCTTAATCTGTATGCATATCACGGCTCCGATAAAGAACGATATAAGGAGCACTATACCGATGGAGTTTATTCCGAGCTGGTACAGTTCGTTTACATACTGTTTAAAATATACTCTTATCCTTTCCGGGCGTGAAAATACCCTGCCCATCAAGATGATGTATTTACCTAAAATGCTTATCGGTTTTATCATGACTGTTTTATAATTTGATGCAAAAGTACTGTTTTTTAGCTATTAAATAATAAAAGATAGTATGATTTTAATATAAATGACCATATAACCCAAGAATTTTACTACTTTTGTGCCCAAAATTGGCTATATGGAACAATTGAAAGATAAAGAATACGAAGATAAGTCGGCTGACATAAATATGCAGGCCGATAATAGTGAGAGCATGGTGCTTCGTACGGAGAATCTTGTCAAGAAATATGGTAAACGAACTGTGGTGAATGATGTTTCGATAAACGTCAGGCAGGGAGAAATTGTAGGACTGCTCGGTCCGAACGGTGCAGGAAAGACTACTTCGTTCTATATGACTACAGGACTTATAGTTCCGAATGAGGGACATATCTTCCTGAACGATGAGGATATCACTTCTTATCCGGTGTATAAGCGTGCACAGAAAGGTATCGGCTATCTGGCTCAAGAAGCTTCCGTGTTCCGCAAAATGAGCGTAGAGGATAATATCGCTTCTGTGCTGGAACTGACAAACAAAAGTCCGGAATATCAGAAAGAGAAGCTTGAGAGCCTTATTGCGGAGTTCAGACTGCAGAAGGTGAGAAAGAATCTCGGCGACCAGCTTTCGGGTGGCGAACGCCGAAGAACGGAGATTGCGAGATGTCTTGCCATAGACCCTAAGTTCATAATGCTGGACGAGCCTTTTGCCGGAGTCGACCCTATCGCTGTGGAAGATATCCAGCATATCGTGTGGAAACTGAAGGATAAGAATATAGGTATTCTGATTACTGACCATAACGTACAGGAAACTTTGAGTATAACCGACAGAGCTTATCTGCTGTTTGAAGGAAGAATTCTTTTCCAGGGTACTCCTGAGGAACTGGCCGAAAATAAAATTGTGCGTGAAAAGTACTTGAGTAATAGTTTCGTGCTCAGGAAAAAGGACTTTCAGATGCAGAATATACGTGAGTAATTCATACCCGCTACGGAGTGCTTGAAATTTTTTTTGTACTGACTTTTTGGTAGTTGCAAGATTAAACACTATTTTTGCACACCCCAAAAAGGTTTACACTTTTGAAAATAAGAATAATAATTAATATAAAACACTTAAGAAATGAATATTTCATTACAGAATGTAAGCAATGTAAGTGCTGTACTTACTGCGCAGATTGAAAAAGCAGATTATCAGGAGAAAGTTGAAAAAGCGTTGAAGACTCTTCGTCAGAGAGTTAATATGCCGGGATTCCGTAAGGGTATGGTTCCAATGGGACTTATCAAGAAACAGTATGGTGTTTCAGTTCTTTTGGAAGAAGTTGATAAACTGTTGCAGGAAAAAGTTGGTGAATATATCCGCGAGAATAAAGTAAACATGTTGGGTACTCCACTTCCAAAGGAAAACAACGCTAACTTCGAAACTGACGAAAACTTCGAATTCTCTTTCGATATCGCTTTGGCTCCTGAATTCTCTATCGAATTGTCAAGCAACGATACTGTAGATTACTATGATATCGACGTTACTGACGAAATGGTAGAACAGCAGGTTAATATGTACAGACAGCGTACTGCTAAATATGACAAGGTAGAAGACTATCAGGATAAGGATATGCTGAAAGGTCTTTTGGCTGAACTTGATGAAAACGGAAACACTAAAGAAGGTGGTGTTCAGGTAGAAGGTGCAGTTATGATGCCTTCATACATGAAGAACGACGACCAGAAAGCTATCTTCAACGGTGCTAAGGTAAACACTGTATTGGTGTTCAACCCATCTGTAGCTTTCGATAACAACGAAGCTGAACTTGCTTCTCTTCTGAAAGTTAAGAAAGAAGAAGTTGCTAACTACAAAGGTAACTTCAGCTTCCAGATTGAAGAAATCACTCGTATGATTCCGGGTGAATTAAATCAGGAATTGTTCGACCAGGTTCTTGGCGAAGGTAAAGCTTCTAACGAAGAAGAATTCCGTGCTCAGGTTAAGGAAAGCATCGCTACTCAGTTCGTAGCAGACAGCGACTATAAGTTCCTTATCGACTTGCGTACTTACACTATGGGTAAGGTTGGCAAATTGGAATTCGCTGACGATTTGATGAAACGTATCATGCTTGACAACAACAAGGAAAAAGGCGAAGAATACGTGAACGAAAACTACGATAAGAGCCTTGAAGAACTTACATGGCACCTGATTAAGGAAAAACTCGTTGAAGCTAACGGTATCAAGATTGAGCAGGCTGACATCCAGAACATGGCTAAGGAAGCTACTCGCGCTCAGTTCGCTCAGTACGGTATGATTAACGTTCCTGAAGAGTTGCTTGAAAACTACTCTAAGGAAATGCTTAAGAAGCGTGAAAGCGTTGAAGCACTCGTAAACAGAGCAATCGAATCTAAGCTTGCAGCAGCTGTTCAGGGTCAGGTAACATTGAACCACAAAGCTGTATCTGTAGAAGATTTCAACAAAATGTTTCAGTAATAAAATTCCAGGCTGAAGTTAATTGCTGAGGCTTATTATAATGGAAGAGGCTTTTAACCGAGGCTTTTCCGGTTGGTGCAAGCTCTTGTCCTGTACTCGGAAAAGAAATGGCTAAAAGTCTCTTTCTGTGTTTTTTACAAGTAAAATAAATAAAATTATGAACGATTTCAGAAAATATGCAACCAAGCATTTGGGTATGAGCAGTATGGTGCTTGACGATGTTATCAAGTCACAGGCCGGTTATCTGAATCCTTATATCCTCGAAGAAAGACAGCTGAACGTAACTCAGCTCGACGTGTTCTCTCGTTTGATGATGGATCGTATCATCTTCCTTGGAACAGAGATAAATGATTACACTGCCAATACTTTGCAGGCTCAGTTGCTGTATCTTGATTCTATAGACTCAAGCAGAGATATCTCTATTTATATAAACTCTCCCGGTGGCTCAGTATATGCCGGACTGGGTATTTATGACACTATGCAGTTCATCAGCAGCGATGTAGCTACATTCTGTACAGGTCTTGCTGCATCTATGGCTGCCGTATTGCTTGTAGCCGGTCAGGAAGGCAAGCGTTCTGCACTGACACACTCGCGCGTGATGATTCATCAGCCTCTTGGAGGTGCTCAGGGACAGGCTTCTGATATCGAGATTACTGCACGCGAAATATTGAAGTTGAAGAAGGAACTGTACACTATCGTGGCAGAACATTCGCATACTGATTTCGACAAGGTGTGGGCTGACTCGGACAGAGATTACTGGATGACTGCACAGGAGGCTAAGGAGTATGGTATAATCGATGAGGTTATGTCACGCAAGCCTTCTTTGTAAGCCCTGAAACTTACAAACAAACAACTAAGAACTAAATACTTATTGTCATTGGAAAATTCAAAAACAACAAGAAATAAGAACAGATGCAGCTTTTGCGGACGTACGGAGAACGAGGTAGGTTTTCTGATAACGGGAGTGAGCGGTTGCATTTGTGACTCATGCGTGGAGCAGGCTCACGAGATAGTGAAGGAAGCCAATATGCATTTGCATGCCGGAAAGAGTGGAAACTTTCGTCTGGAGGAATTGCCTAAACCGACGGATATCAAGAACTTCCTTGACCAGTATGTAATAGGTCAGGATGATGCAAAGAGATATCTGTCAGTGGCTGTATATAATCATTATAAACGTCTTCTTCAGGTATCGGACAATAATGATGTGGAGATAGAGAAGTCCAATATCATTATGGTGGGTGGTACCGGTACGGGAAAGACGCTGCTGGCACGTACGATAGCTAAACTATTGAAAGTACCATTTACCATTGTCGATGCAACGGTTTTGACAGAGGCCGGATATGTGGGTGAGGATATAGAAAGCCTTCTTACACGTCTGCTTCAGGTAGCCGACTACAATGTGGAGGAAGCGGAACGCGGAATCGTGTTTATTGACGAGATAGACAAGATTGCGCGTAAGGGAGACAATCCTTCTATAACAAGAGATGTGAGCGGCGAAGGTGTTCAGCAAGGACTGCTCAAATTGCTTGAAGGCTCTATCGTGAACGTTCCGCCACAGGGAGGAAGAAAGCATCCTGACCAGAAGATGATTCCTGTCAATACAAAGAATATCCTGTTCATCTGCGGAGGTGCATTCGAAGGTATCGAACGCAAGATCGCACAGCGTCTGAATACAAACGTAGTAGGATATAACTCTGTGAAGGAAGCTGTGAAGATAGACCGTAGCAACATGATGCAGTATATCGCTCCTCAGGATTTGAAATCGTTCGGGCTTATACCTGAAATAATCGGACGTCTGCCTATATTGACATATTTGAATCCTCTTGACAGAAATGCATTGCGCAACATCCTGACTGAGCCTAAGAACTCTATTATCAAGCAGTATATAAAGCTTTTGGAGATGGATGGAGTGAAACTTGTGTTCCAGCCTGAAGTTTTGGAATATATAGTAGACAAGGCGGTCGAATACAAGCTTGGTGCACGCGGACTTAGATCTATCGTGGAAACTATTATGATAGATGTGATGTATAATGTACCGTCAAGCAATGTCAGCGAATTTGTTGTTACGCTCGAATATGCTAAAGAACAGATGGAGAAGTCAAATATATCCCGTTTGCAGTCTGTTTAAATATTGAAAGAAAAAAATGCATGTTTTGACGATTTTTTTTCTTCATTTATTTGCGTAATATTGAAAGTTGTTTATAACTTTGTTACATAAGAACTTTTCAGTATATCGTAAAATCATTTAATTCATAGAAAGCAATGGCGGAAAAAATCAATTTGACAGAGCAGTTGAAGAAGTATTTCGGTTTTGATACTTTCAAAGGAAATCAGGAAGCTATAATAAGAAGTCTTCTTGAAGGTAATGATACTTTTGTATTGATGCCAACCGGGGGGGGAAAATCGCTGTGCTATCAGTTGCCTTCCCTGCTGATGGAAGGAACTGCTATCGTTATATCGCCGCTCATTGCACTTATGAAGAATCAGGTGGATGCTATGCGCAACTTTAGCGAGGAAGATGGAGTGGCTCATTTCATCAACTCTTCGTTGTCAAAGTCTGCTATAGACCAGGTGAAGGCCGATATATCGTCAGGTAAGACCAAATTGCTCTATGTGGCGCCGGAATCTCTTACTAAGGAAGAGAATGTGGATTTTCTGAAGCATGTGAAAATTTCATTCTATGCCATTGATGAGGCTCACTGTATTTCGGAGTGGGGACATGACTTCCGTCCTGAATATCGCAGAATAAGGCCTATCATAAACGAAATAGGAAAGGCTCCGGTGATTGCCCTGACAGCAACGGCTACTCCTAAGGTGAAGATGGATATCCAGAAGAACCTTGGAATGACTGAGGCTAATGAATTCAAATCATCATTTAACCGTCCTAACCTGTATTATGAGGTACGACCAAAGACCAATAATATCGACCGTGATATTATCAAGTTCATCAAGCAGAATCCTGAAAAATCGGGTATCATTTATTGCTTGAGCAGAAAGAAGGTTGAGGAACTGGCCGAGATACTTGTGGCAAACGGTATAAAGGCGAAGGCTTATCACGCAGGTATGGATGCGGCTACACGAAATACCAATCAGGATGACTTCCTTAAAGAAAATATTGATGTCATTGTGGCCACTATAGCTTTCGGTATGGGTATTGACAAACCGGATGTGAGGTATGTGCTCCATTATGATATTCCAAAGAGTCTTGAAGGATATTATCAGGAAACCGGTCGTGCAGGAAGAGATGGCGGAGAGGGACAATGTATAGCATTCTACTCAAACAAGGATTTGCAGAAACTGGAGAAGTTCATGCAGGGCAAACCTGTATCCGAACAGGAAATAGGCAAACAGTTGCTTCTTGAAACAGCTGCTTATGCGGAATCTTCTGTATGTAGAAGAAAAATTCTGTTGCATTATTTCGGTGAGGAATATACTGAAGAAAATTGTGGTAATTGTGATAACTGTTTAAATCCGAAAAAACAAGTGGAGGCTCAGGAATTATTGTGTGCAGTGATTGAAACAATCGTTGCTGTTAAAGAAAATTTCAAACAAGATTATATTATTGATGTTTTGCTTGGCAAGGAAACATCTGAGGTACTGGCTCATAAACATGATGAACTCGAAGTGTTCGGCTCTGGTATGGGTGAAGAAGAACGCTTATGGAACTCCGTGATACGTCAGGCTCTCATTGCAGGATATCTTGCTAAGGATGTGGAAAATTACGGCTTGCTGAAGGTTACGCCAAGCGGACATAAGTTCCTTAAGAACCCGAAATCATTCAAGATAGTAGAAGATACTGATTTTGATGAAGATGAAGTGGAAGAAACACCAATGAGGGGTGGAGCGGCTTGTGCTGTTGACCCGGTGCTGTATTCCATGCTTAAGGATTTGCGTAAGAAAATGTCTAAAAAACTGGATGTACCGCCATATGTGATATTCCAGGATCCTTCTCTTGAAGCTATGGCAACCATATATCCTGTCACTCTCGAAGAGTTGCAGAATATACCGGGTGTAGGTGCCGGAAAAGCCAAACGATACGGTCAGGAGTTCTGCGACTTGATTAAGACTCACTGCGAAGAGAATGAAATAGACAGACCTGAAGACTTGAGGGTGCTTACTGTGGCAAACAAGTCAAAACTGAAGGTCTCCATAATCCAGAGCATTGACCGCAAGGTGGCACTTGATGATATCGCTGTAGCAAAGGGAATTGATTTTCAGGAACTGCTTGATGAGGTCGAGGCTATAGTTTATTCGGGAACGAAACTGAATATCGATTATTTCCTAGACGAGATTATGGATGAAGACCATATGCTCGACATATACGACTATTTCAAGGAGTCTGAAACAGACGATATAGAAGATGCTATGGATGAACTTGGTGATGACTATACTGAAGAAGAAATAAGACTCGTAAGAATCAAGTTCATTTCGGAAATGGCAAATTAATTATTATGATATTTATGAACTTCGTCATGCCGTGGGTATGACGAAGTTTTTTTATATAGCTATAAAAAATATGTTAATGTATAGGCGTGTATTTATAATAATTCGTATAAAAATCGTATATTTGCACGCAATAATAATCAAAAGCATAAAGCCCTATGTCATTTATTGCAGATAAAGTTGTTATGGATGGATTGACTTACGATGATGTTTTGTTAATCCCTGCCTATTCTGAAGTATTACCAAAAACAGTCGAACTTACGACTAAGTTCTCAAGAAACATCGAGTTGAAAATCCCTTTTGTAACTGCTGCCATGGATACAGTTACAGAATCTCAGATGGCTATAGCTATTGCCAGAGAGGGAGGTATCGGTGTAATCCACAAAAACATGTCTATTGCTGAGCAGGCTCGTCAGGTTGCAACAGTGAAACGTGCTGAAAACGGTATGATTTCAAATCCTGTAACTATCAACAGAGATGCAAAGGTGAAGGATGCTTTGAATATCATGGCTGAATATAAAATCGGTGGTATTCCTGTAGTGGACAATGAGAATTATCTTGTAGGTATCGTTACTAACCGTGACCTTCGTTTCGAGAAGGATATGGACAAACAGATACAGGAAGTGATGACTTCTGAAAATATCATCACTACAAAGCAGTCAACTGATATGGAAACTGCAGCTCAGATTCTTCAGGAAAACAAGATTGAAAAGCTTCCTGTAGTTGATGAGAAAGGTAAACTGATAGGTCTTATAACATACAAGGATATTACTAAGGCTAAAGATAAACCGATGGCTTGTAAGGATGCTCAGGGCCGTTTGCGTGTTGCTGCCGGTGTAGGTGTGACAGTAGATACTCTGGAACGTATGGAAGCGTTGGTTAATGCCGGAGCAGATGCTATCGTTATCGATACTGCACACGGACATTCTAAATATGTAATCGAAAAACTTAAAGAAGCTAAGAAACGTTTTCCTAACGTGGATATCGTTGTAGGTAACGTTGCAACAGGTGCTGCTGCCAAGGCTTTGGTTGAAGCCGGTGCAGATGCAGTGAAGGTAGGTATCGGTCCGGGTTCTATCTGTACAACACGTGTTGTAGCCGGTGTAGGTGTTCCTCAGCTTTCTGCTGTTTATGATGTAGCAAAGGCATTGGAAGGTACAGGTGTTCCTCTGATTGCTGACGGTGGATTGCGTTATTCAGGTGACGTAGTTAAGGCATTGGCTGCAGGTGGTTACAGCGTAATGATTGGTTCTTTGGTTGCCGGTACAGAAGAAGCTCCTGGTGATACTATCATATTCAACGGACGTAAGTTCAAGTCTTATCGTGGTATGGGTTCTTTGGAAGCTATGGAAAATGGTTCTAAAGACCGTTACTTCCAGAGCACAACTACAGACGTTAAGAAACTTGTTCCGGAAGGTATTGCTGCACGTGTTCCTTACAAGGGTACTCTTTATGAAGTAATCTACCAGTTGATTGGTGGTTTGCGTGCCGGTATGGGATATTGCGGTGCACACAATATTATGGAACTTCACAATGCGAAGTTTACTCGCATCACAAATGCAGGTGTACTTGAAAGTCATCCGCACGATGTGGCTATTACAAGTGAAGCTCCTAACTATAGCCGTCCTCAATAATATAAATAAATATTAGTGTTGGCATGGATTGTATATAATGCGTTTACGCTTATGTATGGTCCATGCTTTTTGTTTTGATATGGTAAGACCCGTTTTGATTTGCTTTTTGTTTCTTCTTCAATGTATAGACTTATATTCCGGTGGAATTTCTGAAGCTGAGGATAAGGTTTTGTTAAGGATTGGAGGAGAAAATATATATTTGTCGGAGTTTAATGCTATGTATGACAATGTGTCGAACTTCGGAGATTGTTCCAGGAGTGAGTATTTTTATTATTTCCTCACATATAAGCTGAAGGTTTATGACGCTGAAAGATTGGGCTTGGATTCAGTTTCTGACGGTGAAAGGATGAGAGTGAATCTTAAAACTGAACTTTTGCATCCGGATTCGTATGGAAATGATGAAAAGCAAGTGAGACTTTTGACATATAGAGTACGTCAGGATGAGGAATTGGAGAATGGCATTGCTGTGATGAAAGATATTTGTTCTAAGCTTGAAACGGGAGTAAAGGTTGATGATATATGTCGAGATTTGTCCGATAGCAGATTCTCCTGCATTTCTGTTACTGATGAAACTTTTTTGTTGAATGAGATAAAAGAAGAGCTTGGGAAAATAAAAGGAACAGGACATTCATTGCCGTTCGTTTCTCCGGAGGGAGTTCATGTGGTGGTGAAATGTATTCCTGAAGTGAAAAAGTTCAGATGGGAGGATAAGGCGGACGATGCTTTGCTCGCTGCAGCATGGGACAAGTATTATTCGGATAATATGCAGAATTACTCTGAAGATGATTTGAAAGTTTTTTTCAAGGCCAACAGAAAACGCTACAGATGGGAATTGCCTCATTACAAAGGAGCGGTCATTCATTGCAAAAGTAGAAAATATGCCAGAAAGATAAAGAAGGAACTCCGAAGACATCCTCTGGAGGAATGGAGTGGCATTCTTTCTGGTATTGGGAAAAAGGATTCCAGGTATGATGCTGTCATGCAAACCGGACTTTTCTGCATAGGCGAAAACGAGTATATAGACAAGCTTGCTTTTAAATGTGGAAACTGTAAGCCGGTTGACGGTTATCCCTATTCCTTCGTCGTTGGCAGGTGTCTTGATTATATGCCTGACAGTTATAAAGATGTTTACGACATAGTGGTGCAGGATTATATTTTGAAACGTAAAGAGCTGTATTTTGAACGTCTTGAACGTGAATTTAGGGTAGAAAAGTATATAGACGTTTTAAAAACCGTTAATTCTGATGGAAGTAATTGATTTATACAGTATCTTCGTTCACTGATTTATAGAAAGATGCGTAATACATGTATTTATACTCTTGTTTGTCTTCTTTTGCAGCTGTCATACGGTTGCACTGAAACTGTAGACCATAGGGGAAAGACTCCTTTGGTTCAGGTTGGCAAGAATTTTCTGTATAAAGAAGATGTTGTTTCGGCTATTCCTCCCGGAGTGTCATTGAAGGATAGTGCACATATGGCAGACAGGTATATCAAAAACTGGATTGATGATGCTCTCCTATATATCAAGGCTGAAGGAAATATACCTGATAATGCTGAAATAGAAGAATTGGTCAGGGATTACAGAAAGACGTTGATAACTCATTCTTATATAGAGCAAATAGTCAGTCAGGAAGTGGAAGGCAATATATCTGACAGTGAGATTGAGGTATATTATAACAGTAACAAGGAGATATTCATAGCCAGAGAGCCGTATATAAAGGGATTGTATATAAAAGTTCCGAAATCGGCTTCAGGTATATCGCAGGTAAGACACTGGTATAATGATTCGTCGGAACGTGCTGTTGATAACCTTGAGAAATATGGTTTGCGTAATGCTGTGGATTATGAATATTTCTACGACAGATGGAGGTCACTGGACGAGATGTTACTGCGTTTGCCGGTAAAGGATGTCGAAAAAGGACGTATCAAGAAGGAGAAGAATATAGAGTTGAGTGATTCGGCATTTCATTATTTCCTTAATGTGAAAGAATTCCTTGATGAAGGTGAAATCCTGCCGTTGGAATATGCCGGTAAGGAAATTAAAGAGATACTAATGAATAAAAAGAGGGTGGAGTTTATTACAAGAATGAAAGAAGACTTGTATAACGAGGCCTCAGAAAACAATGATATAAAATATTTTAATGGCTCAAATGAATAAATTAAGTGTCAAAAA
Source organism: Bacteroides sp. (assembly GCF_019417265.1). Classification (GTDB taxonomy): domain Bacteria; phylum Bacteroidota; class Bacteroidia; order Bacteroidales; family Bacteroidaceae; genus Phocaeicola. The sequence goes on along the minus strand of NZ_DXVR01000004.1, from coordinate 14,958 downwards.
AGTAAGTTTACTCCTGCTCTTTATGTTGGTGGGATTAACAGTTAAAGCCCAGGACAATGTTATTGACGAGGTCGTTTGGGTAGTTGGAGATGAGGCTATTCTTAAATCGGACGTTGAGAATGAACGTCTGAATGCTCAATATGAGGGAAGACGTTTCGACGGTGACCCTTATTGTGTTATCCCTGAAGAACTGGCAGTGCAGAAACTCTTCCTCCACCAGGCTGAAATAGACAGTATTGAAGTGTCTGAACAGGAAGTTATCCAGAAAGTAGAACAGCAGACTGCATGGCTCATCGAACAGATTGGTTCGAAAGAAAAGATGGAGGAATACTATAACAAGACATCTACTCAGATACGCGAGATGTTGAGGGAAAATATCAGAAACGGACTCATTGTTCAGCAGATGCAGCGTGAGTTGGTGGGTGACATCAAACTTACTCCTGCCGAGGTGAGAAACTATTTCAAGAATCTGCCTCCTGACAGTATCCCGAGTATTCCTACACAGGTGGAAGTGCAGATAATAACCCGCGAACCTAAGATAAAGGAAGAGGAGATAGAGCGTGTGAAGAAAACATTGCGTGAGTTTACCGACCGTATTTATAAAGGCGAATCTTTCTCAATGTTGGCACGATTCTATTCTGAAGACCCGGGTTCCGCACGTAGAGGAGGTGAATATGGATTTACCGGTAGAGGCGAGCTGACACCTGAGTTTGCGAATGTGATATTCAATATGACTGACCCTAAGAAGATTTCAAAAGTGTTTGAGACAGAATACGGTTATCATATTGCACAGCTGATAGAAAAACGTGGTGACCGTGTAAGTTACCGTCATATATTGATGAAACCGAAAGTGGACGAGGCGGAAATAGAAGAAGCCTTGAACAAACTTGATACTCTGGCAAATGATATAAGAAAAGGCAAGGTAACATTCGATGAGGCTGCAACTTGGGTTTCACAGGATAAGGACACTAAGAACAACCACGGTTTGCTTGCCAATCCGCAGACAGGAACTTCACGTTTTGAAATGCAGCATCTGGCCGGAATGGTATCTCAGGAAGTGGCCAAAGTGGTAGAAGGAATGCAGATAGGCGAAATCTCGAAACCATTTACAATGATTAACTCCAAAGGTAAGGAGGTTTGTGCCATTGTCAAACTGAAGAACAGAATAGATGCGCATAAAGCTACTATTACTGAAGACTACCAAAGACTGAAGAGTATGGTGACTGCAAAACGAAGCGAAGAGAAAATTCAGGAGTGGATAGTTGAAAAACAGAAGACTACGTATGTTCGCATAAATCCAAATTGGAGAAACTGCGATTTCAAATATCCGGGATGGATTAAAAAATGATGAATTTACATTATTGCCGAAAAAGACAGAATGTTTGATATAAAGAAGAAAATAATGTTATTTGGCGGGCAGAGAGTACTGGTGTTATGTGCTCTCTGCCTGTTGGGCTTTTGCCTGACAGCTGCCGATATGCAGGACGGAAGGACACAGCCGAAACAGAAAAGCAAGGTGTATCTGTTGCGTGCCGACAAACTGAAGAAAGATGCACAGCATCCTGATGCTCAGATAGTGGTCGGTAATGTGGTTTTCCGTCATGACAGTGTGTATATGTATTGCGACAGCGCATATTATTATGACAAGATAAATTCGTTCGAGGCGTTCAGCAATGTGCGAATGGAACAGGGAGATACACTGTTCCTTTATGGCGACAGACTGTATTACGATGGCCTGACCCAGATTGCCCAGATGAGAATGAACGTTAGAATGGAAAACAGGACCACGACATTGCTTACTGATAGTCTGAACTACGACAGAGTGTTTAATTTGGGCTATTTCTTTGATGGTGGAACTATGATGGACGACCAGAATGTGCTGACATCCGAATGGGGAGAATACAGTCCTTCTACCAAACTGTCTGTTTTCTATTACAATGTGAAGTTAGAAAACCCTCAGTTTACGATGCTGTCCGATACGCTTAAGTACAGCACACTGACAAAGGTGGCAAACATTGTAGGACCTTCTGATATTTACAGCGACGACAATTATATTTATTCGGAATCAGGATATTATAACACTCAGACAGGCAAGGCGGATTTGTATCAGCGTTCGGTACTGACAAGCGATAACAGACAGCTTACAGGCGACTCTTTGTTCTATGACAGAAATACGGGAGTGGGAGAGGCTTTCTCGAACATTGTCATGACTGATACTGTTAATAAGAATATGATGCTGGGTGACTATGGATACTACAATGAGAAGCTGAAAAATGCTTTCGTGACAAAGAATGCGGTAGCTATAGACTATTCTCAGGGTGACAGTCTTTTCCTTCATGCCGATACGCTCAGCATGAATACTTTCTATCTTGACACAGACTCCATGTATCGTGAAGCCAGAGCATATCATAAGGTGAGATTCTACAGAACTGATGTTCAGGGAGTAGCAGACTCGCTTGTCTTTTCATCGAAAGACTCATGCCTGATTATGTATAAAGACCCTATTCTATGGAATGAAAACCAGCAGTTGCTTGGCGAACAGATTAATATTTACATGAACGACAGTACTATAGACTGGGCGCATATCATCAATCAGGCTCTTTCAGTAGAGCAGGTACCTGTAGATACTACTTTGTTCAATCAGATTTCTGGAAAGGAGATAAAGGCATATTTCGAAGACGGACTGATGGAGAAAGTGGAAGTTATAGGTTCTGTCAGACTGGTATATTATCCAATGGATTCCGACAGTCTGCTCATCGGTATGAACGTTTCGGAAACAAGTCAGCTTGACATATATCTGGAGAATCAGCAGCTCGAACGGATGGTGATGAGTCCTAAATCAAACGGAACCCTTTATCCTATGTCGCAGATACCTCAGGAAAAGAGTCATCTTGATAATTTTGTATGGTTTGACTATATTCGTCCTTTGAACAAGAAGGATATATTTATATGGAGAGGCAAGAAAGTTGAAGACCAGCTCAAGAAGAATGTGCGCGGTCCTATCGAATTGCCGAACCAGCATTTGTTTAACGATAAATAGATAATGTTATGGGAATGTTTACAATGAGAAAACCGAGACCGTATCACCATGAGTATATCTATGTGGACGAGCGTAAGGAGAAACTGCAGAAGATAGAGGAAACTGCAAAACGTGAACTCGGCATGTTGCCGCCTAAGGAATTCTCTCCTGAAGACATCAGAGGAAAGTTTGTAGAAGGAACTACATATCTGAAGCGTCGTAAGGAAAGTGGCAGAAAACCGTTAAGCTATGCTACTCTGTTTATTGCCATATTGATTCTGTTGTATATTCTTCATTATCTTATTACCGGTAGTTTTACTTTTTGATTTAATAGAGGAGAAACATAATTTATGAGCGATATAATCCGTTTGTTGCCCGATTCCGTAGCCAATCAGATAGCTGCAGGAGAGGTGATACAGAGGCCGGCTTCTGTCATAAAGGAATTGGTGGAGAATGCCATAGATGCCGGTGCCGGACATATTGATGTGTCTGTAACAGATGCCGGAAAGACCTGCATCCAGGTGATAGACAATGGTAAAGGTATGTCGGAAACAGATGCACGTTTGGCTTTCGAACGTCATGCCACTTCAAAGATACGCGAAGCTTCGGATTTGTTCGCTCTACGGACGATGGGATTCCGTGGAGAGGCATTGGCATCCATAGCGGCAGTGGCGGAAGTGGAATTGCGTACAAAGCAGCACGGCGAGGAACTCGGTACGTCAATCCTCATAGCCGGTTCGAAGGTAGAGAAGCAGGAGCCAGTGGCATGCCCTGAAGGCAGTAACTTCATTGTCCGCAACCTGTTTTTCAATGTCCCTGCACGACGGAAATTCCTGAAGTCAAACCAAACGGAGCTGAGCAATATAATCTCTGAATTCGAAAGGATAGCTCTTGTAAATCCTGAAGTATCATTCACATTCCATCACAACGGAACCGAAATACTGAATCTGCCGGCTATACAGTTGAGGCAGCGCATAATGGGTGTGTTCGGCAAGAAACTGAACCAGGACCTTCTGTCGCTTGATATTGACACTACGATGGTGAAGATTCACGGTTTCATCGGCAAACCTGAAACTGCAAGAAAGAAAGGCGCACGCCAGTTCTTCTTCGTTAATGGCAGATACATGCGCCATCCTTATTTCCATAAAGCTGTAGCCGATGCATACGAACATCTTATCCCTACAGGTGAGCAGGTATCATATTTTATATACTTTGATGTTGACCCGGCAAATATCGATGTAAACATTCATCCTACCAAGACTGAGATTAAGTTTGAGAATGAACAGGCCATATGGCAGATTTTGTCGGCTGCGGTAAAAGAAACATTAGGCCGTTTCAATGCCGTTCCGTCAATAGACTTCGATACGGAGGGAATGCCTGATATTCCGGCTATAGATATGGCAGGCTCTTTTGGTGGAGGCCTTCCAACTACATCATATGACCCATCGTATAATCCGTTCAATCAGTCGGCATCAGTAGTGCCGCCATCGTCATACTCGTCTGCCGGAAGGAAAAAGACCGAGTGGGAACCTTTCTACCAGGGATTGGAAAAAAGTTCAAGACCTGCGAAAGACGATATTTCCGTATTTCCTGATGACACTGTTTTCGCTGACAAATATCAGGAAACAGAAGATACGGCCGAGCCTACAATTTACAATGAACATCCCGATGCAGTAGTGGCGGAAAAGTCCACACAGCATTATCAGTATAAAGGAACATATATCCTTACTTCCGTAAAGTCCGGGCTGATGATTATAGACCAGCACAGGGCACACGTCAGAATTCTCTATGACAAGTATATGGAGCAGATACAGAAGCACATCGGGCTGTCACAGCGTATGCTTTTCCCCGATATGATACATTTCTCTCCTTCCGAGGTTCCTGTTCTTGAGGAAATAATGGAAGATTTGTCATCATTGGGCTTCGAACTCAGCCCTTTGGGTGGAGGCACTTATTCCATAAACGGAGTGCCTGCCGATATTGAAGGACTGAATCCGGAAACTCTCATAACCAATATAGTTCATTCTGCCATCGAAAAAGGATGCAAGGTGAAGGAAGAGGTACAGAGCATGATAGCCCTCTCCATGGCGCGTGCATCAGCCATAGTTGCCGGACAGGTACTTTCAAACGATGAGATGAATGCGCTGGTCGACGGTCTGTTCTCTGTTTCGGCACCGAATTATACTCCCGACGGAAAGACCGTTCTTGCCATGATGAACGATGATGATATAGAGAAACTTTTCCGATAAGGCCCTACGTTTTTTGCTGCTGACAGTAGTGGGCAGAGCTGCCGACTATAGTGGGCAGCATTGCCGACCATAGTCAGCACCACTGCCGACTATAGTCAGCACCAAAAAATAACGGGGCGTTTCAGTGTTTGTTTAATGATTTTAAAACCTAAATATGAGATTTGTTTTATTGTTTTCCATACTCTTAAGCCTGTCTGTCAATGCTCAGGACATCAACTCAGTGTTTATATCAATGCCTGATTCCCTTTCTCCGTTACTGACCAAGGTCAATCGTCAGGACTTTGCCGATTTTCTTTCGTCGGGAATGAAGGCGGTTGTGAAGAACCGGTTTGAGGGAAAGTCGGAAATGCTGAAGCTCACCGATACTTATCTGAAGCTCAAGACTACGTCGTCATCTTCGGAAGAGATGAAACTTCTTCCGCTGAATGATTCCGTAAATGTAGTTTGCGTGGTAAAGACATATGCCGGACCGGTCGAAGACAGTAGTGTTTCATTCTATTCTACAGACTGGAAGGAATTACCTTTGAGGAATTTTATATCTCTGCCGGAGCATGAAGACTTCTATAAACCTTCTGCCGACAGTGTAAGTGTAGTGACGAAAGAAGATTTCGCGTCTGAGATGTACATGATGAAAGCCGAACTGTCTGATAAAGACAACACTATAGTGTTTAAGTGTACTTCGGCAGAAACAATGGGTAAGGAAAGTGCCGAACAGGTGAAACCATATACTTTGGATTCTTTGAGGTATAATTGGAAAAATGGAAAGTTTGTAAAGGAATAGTAACATCTGTGCGGACTTAAAACATGTTGTTCAACACAAAACGCACTGTTTTAAGTGTATAGTGTATGAAAATACTTAAAAAATACTTAATCCGGTTTGCCTTCCTCCTCAAAAAAACTTATCTTTACGATGATTTTTGAAAACCTTTTTTAGTTTTGAATTGTTACGTTTAAGGAATTCCATTTAAAACAAGTAATTTTCTTATACGCACAGATAAAATATTTACGACAAAAAATGCTTATTAAAATTCTTAGAACATTATCGGTTGCAGCTTTAGCTTTGGTGTCTGTCAATACTTCGGCACAGGATTTGTTGGCCAAGCAGGCACCTATAGACAGGAAGCTGAAGTCTGTAGACTCTTTAGCTTTGGTACGTCAGATTGAAACAGAACAGGCTTTTTATCCGGCTTATTCATTATATCCGGAATGGAGCAATGCAAGGGTGCATGCCTACGGTAACAATGTGACAGTGCCTGATACTTTCAGAATAGACCTGACAGGTTTCTGTATGCCAACTCCACATACAAAGATTACTTCAAAGTGCGGCCCTCGCTGGAGACGTATGCACAACGGTCTTGATATTAAGGTTTATATTGGCGACACAATACGTGCGGCATTCAGCGGAAGAGTTAGAATCGTGAGATACGAACGCTCAGGTTACGGTAAATATGTGGTAATTCGTCATGACAACGGGCTGGAAACCATCTACGGACATCTTTCAAAACAGTTGGTCAAGGAAGATCAGTTTGTTAAGGCAGGCGAGGTTATCGGTCTTGGCGGAAATACGGGACGTTCTACCGGTTCGCATCTGCATTTCGAAACAAGATTGCTCGGTCAGGTAATCAATCCTGAATTCCTTTTCGACTTCCCGAAACAGGATATTGTAGCCGACAGCTATCTGTTCATCAAGGGAGCAAATATGTATAACTATCAGCGTACACGTGCCTTGGCTGCACTCAAGAACGGCGATATGAAGAAGGTTACTGCTGTTGCCAATTCCATACGCTATCACAAAATCAAGAGTGGCGACACTTTGGGCTCGATATCAAGAAAATATCACGTATCTATTGACAAGCTGTGTAGCTTGAACGGTATAAAACGCACAACTGTTCTCCGAATCGGACAGGTATTGCGTTGCTCATAATTCTGTATAATACTTTAATATAGAATCTTATTTGACGTTTATATGATTAAAAAAGGTGGATTGCAAAAGCATTTCCACCTTTTTTATTATGCGTTTATACGAAAAAATAAGTAACTTTGCCACATATTCATTAGGTTTATGAAAGATACTAAACAACAGTTTGAACACGTTATAGAAATATGTCGTAGCCTTTACGAGAAGAAATTGCATGATTACGGCGCAGCGTGGCGCATCATGCGTCCGTCGTCTGTAACAGACCAGATATTCATAAAGGCTAACCGCATTCGCAGTATAGAAGTAAAGGGAGTAGCCCTTATCGACGAAGGAATCCGTTCGGAATTCATTGCAATAGTAAACTATGGTATTATAGGTCTGATTCAGCTTGAATTAGGATTTGCCGAAACTGATGATATGAGTGTGGAATGTGCACTCGAGATGTACGACAAATACGCCAAGAAGGCGCTGGAACTCATGTTGGCAAAGAATCATGACTATGATGAGGCATGGCGAAGTATGCGTATATCGTCATATACAGACCTCATTCTGATGAAGATATACAGAACCAAGCAGATAGAGTCGCTTGGCGGCGAGACTTTGGTTTCCGAAGGTGTGGATGCCAACTATATGGACATGATAAACTATTCTGTATTCGGACTAATAAAACTTGAATTTGGAGAATAGGTATATACATAGAGCTGTTTATGCAGGTGTAAATGTTTGTCGTTTCCTCCTGGCTATAGTATTCCTGTTTTCAGGATTTATCAAGGCCAATGACCCCATGGGCACAGTGTATAAGGTGCAGGATTATTTCGAAGCGTGGGGAATGGCAGGATGGAATTCCGGTTTTGTGCCATATCTTATAGCTTGGATAATGGCTATAGTGGAATTTACGTTAGGCTCATATCTTCTCTTCGGAATACGTCGCAGATTGGCATCTGTTTCATGCCTGCTTTTTATGTTGGTTATGACTCCGCTGACATTGTGGCTTGCCGTTGCCAACCCTATCTCGGATTGCGGATGTTTCGGCGATGCGGTACATCTGTCCAACTGGGATACTTTCTGGAAAAATGTAGTACTTCTGTTGGCTTCAATAGTGGTTTTCTTCCGCAATAGGAGTATATTCAAGTTGGTGACAGACAAGATGGACTGGCTTGTGGCGATGTATAGCACTGTGTTTATTTTTTTGTTCACTTACTTCACATTGAGTCATCTGCCGGTTTTCGACTTCCGTCCGTATCGCATAGGTGCAGATATCAGAGCCGGTATTGAAATACCCGAAGGAGTTAAACTTCCGGTGTACGAAACTATTTTCACATATCAGAAAGATGGAGTACAGAAGGAGTTTACCATAGACAATTTCCCTACGGATTCCACCTGGAAGTTTGTGGAATCGAAAACGGTGCTCAAGGAAAAAGGATATGAATCGCCTGTCAAGGATTTTGTGATAGTGTCGAATGAGGATGGTTTTGATATTACAGATGAGATTCTGAACAGCGATTATGCTTTTCTCCTTGTTTCGCCATGGTTGGAAAATGCCGATGACAGCTCCATGGACCTTATAAACGAGGTTTACGATTATTCCTTGGACCACGGCTATAAGTTCTATTGCGTCACAGCATCGTCAGATGAGGCTATTGCAAGATGGCAGGATTATACCGGAGCCGAGTATCCTTTTGCGACGATGGACAAGATAACGCTGAAAACCATAATACGCTCAAATCCGGGACTTCTGCTCCTCAAGGATGGGGTAGTGATAAGGAAGTGGAGTAATTTCTCTTTCCCTGACGAATATCAGTTGTCCGGCCCTCTCGATGAACTGCCTATAGGACAGATTGATGAGAATACGTTCTGGACTAAAGTGACGGAAATGCTGGTATGGTTCTTCGGACCGTTGATTCTGTTTATTTTTATAGATTTGCTTTGGCTGAGTATCAGTAGAAGAAAAAAGGTGGTACCGGTTTCGAAGCACAATAATAACGAGAAGAAAAATTGATTATAACCTTTTATATTTAACAAATTAATTATTTCAAACAAGATGAGAAAAAACATTGTAGCAGGTAACTGGAAAATGAACAAGAACCTGCAAGAAGGTATTGCTTTGGCAAAAGAATTGAATGAAGCTTTGACAGCTGACAAACCAAACTGCGACGTGATAATCTGTACTCCGTTCATCCACTTGGCTTCTGTAACTCCTATCGTTGACAGCTCAATCATCGGTGTAGGTGCAGAAAACTGTGCTGACAAGGTTTCAGGAGCATATACAGGTGAAGTTTCTGCAGAAATGGTAGCTTCTACAGGTGCTCAGTACGTAATCCTTGGTCACTCTGAACGTCGTGCTTACTATCACGAAACAGTAGAAATCCTTGAAGAAAAAGTTAAACTTGCTTTGGCTAACAACTTGAAGCCAATCTTCTGTATCGGTGAAGTTCTTGAAGAACGCGAAGCAAACAAGCAGAATGAAGTAGTAGAAGCTCAGTTGGCTTCTGTATTCTCTTTGTCAGCTGAAGATTTCGGTAAAGTAATCTTGGCTTACGAACCGGTTTGGGCTATCGGTACAGGTAAGACTGCTACTCCAGAACAGGCTCAGGAAATTCACGCTCACATCCGTTCTTTGGTTGCTGCTAAATACGGTAAGGAAGTTGCTGAAAACACTTCTATCCTTTACGGTGGTAGCTGCAAGCCTTCTAACGCTAAGGAATTGTTCGCTAATCCTGATGTTGACGGTGGTCTTATCGGTGGAGCTGCATTGAAAGTTGCTGACTTCAAGGGTATCATCGACGCATTCAAATAATTTATTTTGCAGACGTGAAAAGTCTGTAGTGTAATATTATGACAGTATTCCGGGCACTACCGTCCGGCATACTGTCTTTAAAAATTTAATAAAACCGGTATGATGAAATATCTTTTATCTTTAATCTTTACTGTTTCTTCGGTCATGGCTTTGGCACAGAGCAATATAGTGGAAAGTCTGCAGACCAATGTTCCCGGACAGGGTAAAGTGACAGTGCATCAGGATGCGCAAATAACCGAAATGATAGGCAAACGTTTTGTCAGAACTGGAGCTTCGGAAGCACAGAAAGTGATAAAGACGCGCGGTTACCGTGTGCAGGTCTATGCAGGTAATAACTCCCGACAGGCCAGAGATGAGGCTAACTCTGTAGCTGAAAAGGTAAAGGAAAAATTCCCGGATATGCCGGTATATACTTTCTTTCAGCCTCCACGCTGGCTATGCAGGGTAGGCGATTATAAGAGTATTGAAGAAGCACATGTTGCAATGAGGCAACTGAAAGCTGCTGGAAGTTTTAAAGAAGTGGCGATAGTGCGTGAACAGATAAATATTCCGATAGAATAATGATGATGACAACTGATATGATAAACTGGTCTGAAGAGAAGGTTCAGAAACTGATGGGACACTACAAGGAGATTTTGTCATTGTTGGGTGAAGACCCTGAACGTGAGGGACTTTTGAAAACGCCGGAGCGTGTGGCAAAGGCTATGCTTACTCTCACCAGAGGATATGACATGGACCCGAAGGCTGTGCTTAATGCTGCTAAATTCCAGGAGGAATACAGTCAGATGGTCATTGTGAAGGATATTGATTTCTTTTCTTTGTGCGAACATCACATGCTTCCGTTTTACGGAAAGGCTCATGTGGCGTATATTCCCAACGGATATATTACGGGACTGAGCAAGATAGCGCGTGTGGTTGATATCTTTTCACACCGCTTGCAGGTACAGGAACGAATGACTCTGCAGATAAAGGAATGCATTCAGGAAACGTTGAATCCGCTTGGAGTGATGGTTGTAGTTGAGGCTAAGCATATGTGTATGCAGATGCGTGGTGTAGAGAAACAGAATTCTATAACCACTACATCCGATTTCACAGGGGCTTTCAATCAGGCAAAGACTCGTGAGGAGTTCATGAATCTTATCCGGAACAACCGTTAATACAGGCTTGTAGTACGGTCGCCGGCATCTTTCAGAATCATATTCTGGGTTTCGGTCAAGTCTTTGAAATGTGCCATTATCTCTGCACACTTCTCTGGATTCGAAGCCACGGCAGGATCGTTCAGAGCTTGAAGGGTATGTTTCATCTCTTCTTTTAGAATGGATATCTTAAAATCCAGCAGCAGGCGGGGAACGAGTTCATAAAGACGTTCTTCGTCTGTTATTATTTTCTGCCCTTTTGAGTGGTAGTTACTCAACTGGTATCTGTCGCTCGACATATCGGCAGCCACTTTGCTTATCTCCGGGTCAGGGTTTGAAAGGAAATATCTTTCGGCCACAAAATTCTCATTGTGTACGTTCTCTTCCGCTTCTTTCAGTATTTTTCTGTGTATAGGGTTGTGGAACTGTATATCGTCAACTCTCAGATTATACGCTATATACTCTGTTACTGTAAAAGGCTGTTCGTTACCTTCTTCGTCTTCTACACAGCACACTACTTTCTCTCCATATCTGATAATCATTTTCACAAGACTCTCTTCCTGCTTGTAGAAAACCTTGTTTTCGTTTCCCTGAGCCGGTATATATGAAGAGTATGTGTCAACCGGTGATACCGCTTCCGGCAGTAACTCCGGTGGAGGTATATTGCCTTCCGGTAGAAGGACAGGAGTGTCGATTGGTGCAGTATCAGGATTGCTCACAGGTGGAATCGTATTCACGGCACTGTTATTGTCTGTACCGTTGATGCCAGTCTGCTGTTCTCCTTGTTGTGAAGGGGCTATAGCCTGCTGTCTTCTGCTGTATTCTTCCCTCTGTCTTTTTCTCTCTTCTTCCTTCTCCTTGTTTTCAACAGCCTGTTCAATAAGTTTGGCGGTGGCTTCAACTAATATTTTCTCGTCCATCTTAAGCAGCTGGCTGCACTCTCTGATATATACAGAACGGACTATGCTGTCGGGAATTACAGATATGCTTTTTACGATGCTTGAAATCAGCTCAGCCCTTTTGATTGGGTCTTTGCCGGCCTCGTCCATAAGCAGGTTGGTCTTGAAACGGATAAAGTCAACCTCATTGTTATTGATATAAGCCTGGTACTCCGTAGCGTTATGCTTTCTGGCAAAGCTGTCAGGGTCTTCACCGTCGGGAAGCAGACACACCTTTATATTCATGCCTTCTTCCAAAAGCATGTCGATACCGCGGATACTGGCTTTTATACCTGCACCGTCGCCATCGTATAACACTGTGATGTTGCTCGTAAATCTGTGAATAAGCCTTATCTGGTCCGATGTAAGTGCCGTACCGGATGATGCCACTACGTTCTCAATACCGCTCTGGTGCATCGAAATAACGTCGGTGTAACCTTCCACAAGGAAACATCTGTTTTGACGGATTATAGACTGTTTTGCAAAGTATATACCGTACAGTTCTTTACTCTTATGGTAGATTTCTGATTCAGGAGAATTGACGTACTTCATCTGTACGTTCTTCGTTGCGGCGCTGAGTACACGGCCGCCGAAAGCAACTACTTTTCCTGTGATATTATGAACAGGGAAAATCACACGTCCCCAGAAACGGTCGCGTATGGTTTTTCCGTCGTCCTTCATGTAGCACAGTCCTGTTTTGAGCAGCAGTTCCTGTTTGTAGCCTTTTTGTACAGCAGTTCTTGCCAATGCATCTTTTGATTCCGTGCAATAGCCGAGCTGGAATTTCTTGATTATATCATCGCGGAATCCTCTCTGACGGAAATAGGTCATACCTATGCTCTGTCCGTCGACATTGTTGTATAAGATGTCCTGGAAATATTCAGCTGCAAACTGATTGACGAGGAAAAGACTTTCTCTGAGGCCTTGCGACTGCTTTTCCTCCTTTGTAAGCTCTCTTTCCTTGATTTCGATATTGTACTTCTTTGCAAGCCATTTCAGAGCCTCGTAGTACGACAACTGCTCATGCTCCATAATGAAATGTACGGCATTCCCACCTTTTCCGCAACTGAAGCACTTACATACTCCCTTGCTTGGAGATACACTGAACGATGGAGTTTTCTCGTTATGGAAAGGGCACAAACCAACGTAGTTGACTCCGCGCTTGCGCAGAGTAACGAAGTCGGAAACAACATCAACTATTTGTGCTGCATCGAGAATCTTGTCTATGGTGGCCTGATCTATCATATTAGCTGCAAAAGTACATAAAAAATATGATTTAGGGATAAAAAATAGGGGAAACCACATTTGCGGTTTCCCCTTGATATAATTTATAGCCTGTATATTAATTATTTAATATTAGGGTTCAATGCGTTCCATTCAGATACTGGAGGAAGAACGCCCATAGCGATAACTTCGTCACGAAGAGCGCACAAGTGTTCGTAGCTCTTATCCAAAGCAGCCTGTTCTTCAGCTGTTCCGTTCAAAGCAGCGCAGTGGCAACCTTCTGTGTCGATAGAAGTTTCCCAAGCCATCATGATGTGGTCATACTTATCGTTTGATACATATGTACCGGCTGGCCAACGGAATGCTTTACCACCCATAGCAGCACCAATCATTTCGATAGAAACGTATGATGGGCTCTGGAATGAAGAACGTCCGCGGAGATTGATGATGTTAGCACCACCCTTAGTTACTTTCTGCTGGATTTCAGCCCACTGTTCTTTAGTCAAAGCGTCTGTACCGATGATATCAGTCAATGCCTTGCCGTTAACTTTAGCTGTAGAAGCGAATACAGCCATCTGTTCGCCGTGGCCACCATATGTACGGCAGTTTTCAACTGCGTCCATAGAAACACCGAAGTGTTTAGCTAATTCGCTGCGAAGACGGGTAGAGTCAAGAGCGGCAAGAGTTGTAACCTGACCTGGTTTCAAACCTGAGTACAACAAAGTGATAAGACCGGTGATATCAGCTGGGTTGAAGATGATAACGATATGTTTTACGTCCGGGCAGTAAGCCTTAACGTTCTTACCGAATTCTTCAGCGATAGCTGCGTTACCTTTAAGAAGGTCTTCGCGAGTCATACCTGCCTTACGGGCAGCACCACCTGAGTTTACAATATATTTAGCACCTGTCAAAGCTTCTTTGATATCAGAAGTGAAAGTGATGTTTACACCTTCAAAGCCGCAGTGGAACAATTCTTCTGCTACACCTTCCAAACCTGGAGCGTATGGGTCGTACAAGCAGATGTTATTAGTCAAGCCCATCATAATTGCAGTCTGAGCCATATTAGAACCGATCATACCGGCAGCACCTACGATAGTAAGTTTTTCGTTTGTTACAAATTCCATAATTCTAATTATTTATGTTATGTTATAAAAGTGTTTTTGTTCAGTACTCTTTTACTTGCGCTACAAAGTTAAGAAATAATCGAAGAAATAACAGATTTAGTGATGGCAAATAAACAGTATTTTCTGTGCTTTTATACTTAATTACGGAAAAAAATCATTATTTCATTTTAGTTGTATTGAAATTGTAATGATGATGTTGCAATTATGGGTGATAATTCAATTAGAGCTGATTTAAAATGTTGGATGATTTATAAGTAATGACAATAAAAAAGGCGTCATTCATCATTTTGAATGCCGCCGGCTTCCTGAAAGAACCCCCCAATTTAGGGTTCTTTGTTTCTTTGGTTTTTCAAGTCTTTCTTGTTATCCTATCAATCTTTTCTTTTTACCTTAGCACTAAACCTATTGACCTTTTTACCTTTTATCCTTAAACTGAAAACCTTTTACCTTTTTACTAATACCTTTTTTAAAACCTAATACCTTAATCTTAACCTTAAACTAATAACCTTTTATCTAATACTTTTTATTTTTATACCTTAAGTAAGTCTAATAC
>NZ_DXVR01000039.1:23256-24197 GCF_019417265.1 Bacteroides sp. | reverse complement strand
TTTGTATTTTTGCCATGCCTGATGAGGTTTTGTTTGATTATTTTTGCAACACTAAATTAAGTGAATCCTCTGACATGGCAAAAACCTGGGCAACTTTTTGTTGCTCAGGATATTATAAAAGTTAAAATTTATAGTGTTGCGGAATTAAGGATACAAACTAATAAAGATAATAAAATGAGGTATAACAAAATCGGCAATGGGGATAACATTAGGTTATTATTTTCTGTTGCATTAGTGCTTGTGACCACCCTGATAATATATGGAGCGGTCACAAACAGAATAATGGTAATAATGTTTGAAATGAGAAGTATCAGTAAAATCTCTCTTATCTTTTTTGTCATTGCAATTAGTATTTATCGTATTACTTTATTGCAAATTTATAGATAAACTTACTAATTGATACTAGTTGTTACTAATAAAATATCTCCAGAAAACATTATTTATGTTTCAGTGTTTCAATGATTTACGCTACTATTTATTGTCACTTTTTTGATTTTCCTTTCTCTTTCTTTCTCTTGGTTTCTGCATTAACATTTATGTTTTCATTTTCTTGCATTTCCATTTTTACATTTGTTAACCTAATTCTATCAGCTGCTTCTCGTGTTTTCGGATCAGCATGTGAAGCATAGATTTGAGTGGTACTTACATTCTTGTGATTAAGGAGATGTTGTACTGTGTAAATATCAGTTCCAAGTTCAAGCTGTAAGGATGCGTAAGTATGTCTGAAACAGTGAAAGGTAATATGTTTTTTTATTCCACATTCCTTAATCCAATCTTGCATGACTCTATATGTCATAGTACGATTAAATCCTGAAAAAATATATTTATCTGTTGTTTGTGGCTGAATTAGTTCATAAGCATCATCACCGATTGGAACCTGTGTCTGACGCTGAGTCTTTACACATTTAAAATCAAGATAATGTCCGCCATCTGCATATGTT
>NZ_DXVR01000039.1:12936-23246 GCF_019417265.1 Bacteroides sp. | reverse complement strand
CATTTTAAATTGAGTATATCACTTATACGTAATCCACTCAAACAGGAAAATATAGCGGCTTTTCTTACTACTGGAACTGAACATTCTGAGTTGTATAGTTTTCTGACTTCCTCCAGTGAAAGGCTTTGCTTGACTGGTATTGTGCATGGAATATTATCCAAAAGGGATGCTATGTTATCTACAAGTCTTCTTTCCCTATAGGCTTTAGTTAAAACTTGTTTGAAGATATTCCAATATGCTGAAGCTGTATTTCGTGACATAGGCTTGTTAACCATGACTTTGCCTCTTGCTGATACTTTCGTGTCTAAGAGATATTCTTTATACTTGTTACAGAATACGGTATCAAGCATTTCAAATGTACATTTGTTGTGGCAGAACCTGCTGAAATGTTTATAGGCTGCATCACACTTCGCAAAGTTTCTGTTGACAATATTCTTGAAGTATGCAAGAAAGTCCTCCTTTAGACGGTCCTGGTTAAAGAAGTCATATTTCTCATTAATTACCTCTATGAATACCTTACACCGAATAGCTTCAGCTTTTGCCAGAATAGCTTCATTATACTTTTTCTGTTGTGTAGAAATGGGGTTGGCATATATATACATGCCAAGCGAACGACGGCGAATCAGTTCCATTGTTTCAGGATTTCTATAGCCTGGCCAAAAGTCCAGAAATAATGATTTAGTACCATTTCGTCTATCTCGCATACGGAGAGTTACTGATTTACAATACTGCATATTATTTGTTTTTATAGTTTTATGTCTCAAAATTCTCGAATGATATATTGCTGACATCGGTAAATTGAAAGTAAATATCACTATATATCAATATTTGCTATAAAATCATCTTCTGAGAACCGTTTTTCCATTAACCGGTCAAATTCTTCTTTTCTAAAAAAGATGAATTTCTGCTTCTTTACTCTGGTGAGCTTATAGTGATTGACGTAATAGAAGACAAGTGAATTTGTAAGATTATATTTCTTTGCAGCTTCTTCTACAGAATAATACCTGTCTCTACCAACAAAATATCCATTCTTTATTTCCTCTATGTGTTGTTTGGAATAATAGGTACTACCATACTCAACCTTTGCTGGAATCTTATGTCTATGAATAAAAGAGCGTACACCATCTGCTGTCATTTTATATGTTGTACGCATTTCCTCTGGCGTTATCCAGTCTGTGATTTCTGCATACTTATTCTTTTTGTTGTATAACAGGTCAATGGATCCCTTCTCATAGAAATTAAATCCTTTCAGTGCTATCTTAGGTATGTTGTTCTCTCTTGTTATAACTCCAGCATGCTTTATTGATATTTTAAACATCTCTGCTACCTCATCAGTAGAATAGTATCCTTCAGGAGTTGCTGGACAGATTTTTTCCTGTTGCTTTGCCGTGAAAACAACCTTTTCTTCACCATTTGACTTTATTAGTGGAGTTGAATTTTGAAGACGTTGATGCATGATATTATCAAAATCCGTCCGATAAATCATGGTGAATTTTCCACGCTTTTCAGTCTTAATGCTATAGGTCTTTAGAGTATAACTTACCTGATCTTTGGTTATGCCATACTTTTGCATAGCTTCTTCATAAGAGTACCAGTCAGGATCAATTTCATCGGTCTTGTGTTTTATACAATCTATATGAACCTTAGAATAATAAGACCTGCCATTCCTTTTTACCCTGGGAACCGCATGGCATTTTACAAAACAAAGAGCCGCACCCTGAGTCATATTGTACATTTCCATGATTTGACTCAATGTGTAATAGTTATCAATGTCGATGACATCAAGAAGCTCAGAGAAATTTGCATCAATAAGCTTTTTACTGTAGAAAGTATTACGCCCTTCGTAAACTTTAGGGATGCCTAATCTGTCACAACGCCCCCATACAGCTTTACGTCCAATTTTATACTTATCCATAATCTCTTGTAGGGTATAGTATTCTTGTTCTTGCTTACGCTTGTAACTTCTTTTTCTATAAGGTCCTGCATCCTCAAAGTATTTGTCAAGATCCTCACGACGGACAAGGGTTTTTCTACGTATTCTCACTGCCTTGATGATTCCGGAATAGAAACATCTATAAACAGTGCTAACACTCATATCAAGTAATAAGGCAACATCTGAGGGTGTCAAAAATGGTCGTGAAGCAACTGCGTCTCTTTCTTTATCAAGAGCTGCTTCTTTTTCACTTTCCCGGACACTTTTTTTACGTTTTGCTTCACGTTTGCGAGATGCGTCACGTTCGCACTCTCTACAGCAGTATTTATTTGACATCTTGGATGCAATAAACTCTGCTCCACATGTTAAACATTTCTTTAATATCTTCATCTTTTTTGGCATGTTAAAATCGTCCATTTCCTTTGCAGCAATTTTCAGGTATTTGCAGGAATTTTCACGAGGTGTCCAACATGTCAACGGGCGCACATTTATCACTTTTGCAGTTTTTGCATAAGGTGCCATATATGTCATTTTCCCATTGCCATTTGGTCGCAAAATTTAGGGATAGGAACGATATTTGAGCCAAATTTACCCTTAAAAACTAGTTGTAACAAGTTTCAAATGGAAAGTGTTAAAATGAAAAAAGCCACCAAAACGGTGGCTTTCAGACAGTTAGCGATATATTGTAATATTGTTGATAATCAGCTACTTACCGATGCAAAAGTGCTTAAATATATTCCCCAACACCTCATCATTCGTTATCTCCCCACCTACGATTTCCGCTAAGTGGAAGAGGCATTCCCTTAAATCCTGGCTTACCAAGTCACCGGATAGGCCCATTGACATGCCGTCTTGAACGCGATGGATAGCTTCAAGGGCGTGTGAGAGGGCTTCGTAGTGACGGACGTTGCTTACTACGACATCGTTTTGTGTCACTTCGGGTAGGGCGGCGGCTTTGATAAGGAGATTCTGCAATTCTGCTATTCCTTTGCGCTGTTTTGCAGCAATGGAAATTATTTCGTAATTCATGCCGGAATCTTCTGATGTCGATACAGGGTTTATGATAGTTGCTCCGGGCAGGTCTTTCAAACATTCCGAGTGTATTACTGCATCACTTACCATATCGCATTTGTTCATCACCAGGATGAGTTTCTTTCCTTCACAACGTGGAATTACCTTGTCCTTCAGTGTGTCAATCTGCACCTTGGCTTCTGTACTGTCTATCACCCACAGCACTATTGAGGCCTGGTCCAGTTTCTGGAAGCTGCGTTCTATACCTATGCTTTCTATCTCGTCCGATGTTTCGCGGATACCGGCTGTATCTATAAATCTGAAAAGAATGCCGTCGATGTTCATTGTGTCCTCTATCACGTCGCGTGTGGTGCCGTGTATGTCGCTTACTATGGCACGTTCCTCGTTCAGGAGGGCATTGAGTAGGGTAGACTTACCTGCATTCGTTTCGCCTATTATGGCTACCGGAATACCGTTCTTTATTGCGTTTCCTACGCTGAATGAATTTACAAGTCCGTTTATTACCGTTTCCACCTGTGATGCTATCTCTGAGAGTTCCGAGCGGTCGGCAAATTCCAGTTCTTCATGGTCGCTGAAATCGAGTTCCAGTTCCATAAGGGATGTTAGGTGCAGCAGTTTTTCTCTCAGAGCTGACAGCTCACGGCTGAATCCTCCTCGCATCTGGTTCATGGCCATACGGTGTGTGGATGCCGATGTGGATGCTATAAGGTCTGCCACAGCTTCTGCCTGGCTGAGGTCCATTTTGCCGTTCAGGAATGCTCTCTGAGTGAATTCTCCCGGCCCTGCAGCACGGCAACCATTTTTTATCATGAGTTGCATCACCTGTTGCAGAATGTACGATGAGCCGTGACATGATATCTCAGTAGAATCCTCACCGGTGTAGGAATGTGGCCCACGGAACAGGCTCACCAATACTTCGTCCACTATTTCGCCTCCCTCATTGGTGATATGTCCGAAAGTCAGTGTGTATGGCTTGCGCTCGGATAGGGGAGCACCGCTTACGGGAGTGAATATCTTGTCAGTAATGGTTATTGCTTCCTTGCCGGAAACTCTTATTGTTCCTATCGCGCCTCCTTGTGCCGTGGCTATGGCACATATTGTATCGTCTGTATATAAAATATTCATCAGTCCTTAATCAGTATAGATTTTTTACTATCATTTCTACTATTCTCTCCAGATATATGCGGTCTGTTTCATCGAAGGTGTTAAGCTTGTCGCTGTCTATATCTAATACTCCCACGACTTCTCCGCCGCTTATCATCGGTACTACAATTTCCGAGCGTGACAGCGAGCTGCATGCTATGTGTCCCGGAAAGGCATTGACATCTGCCACTACCTGTGTACGGGCTTCTGCCCATGCTGTACCGCATACTCCTCTGCCTTTTTTGATTCGATAACACGCTACACTACCCTGAAACGGTCCTAAATGCAACTCACCGTCCTCGACCAGATAGAATCCTGTCCAGAAGAATCCGAAAGCCTCGTTCAGTGCAGCAGTAGTATTCGCCAGTACGCTGATGATATTCTTCTCGCCCTCTATCAGTAGTCCGTACTGTTCAATAAAATGTAAATATTTTTCAGCCTTGTCGCTGATGTTTTCCTGTCTGAAACTTGCTTCCATCTTTAAATTCTTTCCAATACTGATTTTATCAAATCGTCTATCTGGTTTTTATATCCGGTGTTTGCTTCCTTGGCTACGCGGTTTGCTATAACCATGCACACTGTCGTAGCCTTATGTCCTTGCAGCCTTGCAAGACCGGCCAGTGCAGAGCTTTCCATCTCGAAGTTCGTTATTCTGCGTCCCTGATATTCGAAGCTCTCTATTTTCTCATTCTGATGCGGGTCGGTCAGGGGTATTCTAAGCTTTCTTCCCTGAGGACCGAAAAATCCTCCGCATGCCACAGTTATTCCTCTCACCATATCTTTTGCGGCTATGCGCTCCACCATCTCGCTGTCTGCATGTATGGCGTATGGAGCCGGAGCACATATATTTCCTGTCCATCCGAGGTGATTAAGCAACGCACGTTCCAATGGCAGGTCGCACACAGCGTTTCGTCCTTCGTAGAAGTTCAGTAGTCCGTCGAATCCTACAGAGATTTCCGAACAGATAAATGTTCCGACCGGTGTATATGGTTGCAGTCCGCCGCATGTTCCTATTCTTACAATCTCAAGCGATTTCAGATTCTCCTTTTCATATCTTGTGCCGAAATCTATATTGGCCAAGGCATCCAGTTCGTTCATCACGATGTCGATATTGTCGCATCCTATTCCTGTAGATATTACCGTTATGCGTTTTCCTTTATACGAACCGGTGATGGTCTTAAACTCACGGCTTTCCACTTCGCATTCTTTCGTGTCGAAATGCGATGCCACTAAGGCCACTCTTCCCGGGTCGCCCACCAATATCACCTTGTCGGCCAGCTGTTCCGGTTTCAGATGCAGATGAAACACAGAACCGTCCTCGTTTATTATCAGTTCCGAAGGGGCAAAATATTCTTTCATAGGCATTTATTTTAATTCTATGTTTCTTATCTCTTTTTCCGTCTTTCCGATTTCCGTTCTCAGTTCATCCACTCTCTTTTCTTTATCCATAATACCCGGTGACATAGATTTGCGTACGCCATTGTTGGCTTTCGAATATTTCTCTCTCAGGTTTTCCAATTCTTTTTCCAGCACATCAAGGTCCTTTTGTTTTTCCCTCATTTCCTGGAACAGCTTCCTGGCTTCCGCTTTCCTGAAATCTTTCAGCGATGTATATACCCTGTTGTCGTTCACTATAAAAGTGAAATCTGTCTTTTTAGATTTCTCTCCCGGATTGGAATATGTCACCTTTGCAAGTCTTTGTTTTGCCTTTATCACCTCATTCCTGTCGGATTGCGTTAGAGCTATATTGTCAAGCTTGGCCAACGATATCATTTTTTCCGGTTCAATGGCATCATAGTTATATGTGATTTTCGAATCGTTAGGTATGAACACATATACACACACTTTGCCTTCAGGCTGATATCTGTCCGATGCAAACCATCCCAGATTGTTGTAGTCATCTATCGCAAACATATAGTCATTGAATTCAGAGTTGAACGGATATCCCATATTGTCCGGTCTGAAATATGAGTTTTCGTCCGAGTCGGCTCTTGTTACATATATGTCATATCCTCCCAGGCTTTCTTCACCTTTGGCTGCGAAGTAGAGGGTAATTCCGTCCGAGTCAAGGAACGGGAAGTTCAGTTCCGTCATATCGTCATTGATACCCCTCAGTCTTTGCGGCTTGCTCCAGCTGTCAATAAGTTTTACGCTTGAATATAGCTTCTTGTTGCCATTTTCATCCTTTGCCGACAATAGCTTTTTGTCGCCCATTTCGTTCACAAATTCCATACAGATGTCATCATCATTTGTGTTGTCGCCCGAAACAGCCAATGTCCCAGCCTGAGAACCCAATTTGTATGCTTCGAGGAAAGACTTCTTGTCTACCACGAAACTGTCCACCACGGTTATATTCTCCACGCTTCTTATCAGACGTTCGCCTTTCCTGTATTTGGTCATCAGTTCTTCCGCCTCCGCAGTGTCTCTGTTCTTTTTCTCAAGCCAGTAAATATGTTCCTCCAGATTCTTTATAGCATCATCATATCTGTACATATCATAGTATGCTTTGCTCACATAGAGATATGCGTTTATCACCTTTCTGGCTGCACTTTTCTCCAAATAGGGCAGACCTTCCATCATTTCGCCCGTTTCGTAGCAGCATGCGCCGTACCAGAAATTGTAGCTGGCATTCGACGGTGATTGTTTCACCAGTTTCTTGAACACAGGTTTTGCTTTTTCAAATTCTCCCTGTGTGAACCATCTTTGTGCCTGGCTCAGAGTTTGTGCCACAGCTCCCGAAGCAATCATTGACAGAGCCATTGCAGCTATTTTTATTTTTAGTCTTGTCATATTCTAAGTTTTGTATTAATCTGCTTTTGAAAATTGTTTTAGTTATCAAAATTACAAAAAACTTCAGAATTATCCTTTTTTGATTATTCAATTTTTTATTTTCTTCCGTAAATCATTCTTTTCTTGTACTTTTGCACTCGCATTTTTAGATATATTATGGGTAAACAGACTGAAGAAGACAAAATTATATATCGTATAAACAAACGTTTCCTTAAGGGAATAGTGGATTATGGGTTAATAAACGATGGCGACAAGATTCTGGTGGGTCTGTCCGGAGGAAAAGACTCGATGGCGCTGCTTGAGCTTCTTGCAATGCGTTCGCGTATCTATAAACCGCGTTTCTCTGTCGTTGCTGTTCATGTGGAGATGAGCAACATAGAATATAAGTCCGACACTGAGTACCTTGCCAAGTTTGCAGAATCGCTTGGAGTCCCGTTCTATACCTACACCACATCTTTCGACCCTACGACGGATACACGCAAGTCGCCGTGTTTTCTCTGTTCATGGAACCGCCGTAAGGCATTGTTTACAGTAGCAAAGGAACACGGATGCAACAAGATAGCCTTAGGACATCATATGGACGATATTCTTGAAACTCTGCTGATGAACATGACGTTTCAGGGTGCCATCAGCACCATGCCTCCATTATTGGTGATGCGTAAGTTCGATATGACAATAATCCGTCCTATGTGTCTGCTTCATGAATCCGACCTGATAGAGATGGCACGCATACGCGGATATCGCAAACAGATAAAGAACTGTCCGTATGAGAAGGATTCACACCGTTCGGATATGAAAGAGGTGTTGCGCCGCTTGGAAGAAATGAATCCTGAGGCAAGATACAGTCTGTGGAGCAGCATGAACAATATACAGGAGGATATGTTGCCGAAGATAATTGAGAATTAAACTAAAAACTAATAAACTGACAAACTAAAAAAACTGACAATATGTTATCACATGGAATTTTTTCAGTATTATTGCTGATTTTATCAAACATTTTCATGACATTCGCATGGTATGGGCATCTGAAGATGCGCGAATACAGCTGGTTTGAATCATTGCCTCTGATAGGAGTGATAGCCTTCAGCTGGGCCATAGCATTTTTCGAGTACTGTCTGCAGGTACCGGCCAACCGCCTCGGTTTCCGCGAGAGTGGGGGACCTTTCGACATTATGCAGTTAAAGGTTATTCAGGAAGTCATCACTCTGGTGGTGTTCACCGTATTCTCCGTAATAGCTTTCAAGATGGAGCTTAAATGGAATCACCTTGCTGCGTTTTGCTGCCTTATTCTGGCGGTATATTTCATATTCAAGAAGTAATAGCAAAACGCTTCGTCGTTTAACTTGAAACGCTTCGTCATTTCATTTCAAATGACGAAGCGTTTTTGATTTATGAAATAATGCTATTCAATACCGAATCTCATTTTCCGTATTTTTCCCTCTTCAGCCCTTTTGGCTGCCTCGCGTTTCTCTTTCTCGCGCATGTATATATAGATGCTGTCCATGCTTCCCGGCAGTTCTTCAATCATCTTCTCCTCTTTGGCTTTCAGCTCATCCTCTTTGTCTTTCTCTTTCTTGGCCTGTCTGGCTTTTCTTACGTCCCATCTGAAGTTTCTTTTCACCCTGTCCGGATTTCTGTCTTTGTCTGCCTTTTCGTTGGCATTCTCCAGATATATAGTTCTTAGCGAGTCTTCTTTTTCGGAGATGATTCTGCTTGTTTCCGCCTTCATAGAGTCTGTCATTTCCGGGATATTTCCCGTAACGGCAACTCCGCTTCCTGTATTTTCATAATCGAATACCGGTGCTGCCAGTCCGTTGTAGAATGTCGGAAATTTCAGGCTGTCCGCCAGTGTTGGCTGATATTTATCGTATATCTTCCATGCGTTGGCGTGCTTCATGTTATGCTGCAGCATTCTTCCCCTCGGAGTGAGGTTATAATAGAAGAATCCCATTATGTCCAGTCCTCCTATGACTATTCCGGCTCCTCTTATCATCATTCCGTCGCTTATCACACCTGCCGATGGCGATATGCTCTTTCCGTAGTTGTCGCTGCTGTTGCCGAAGGGGTTTATGGTCCACGAGATATTATATTCTTTTTTCTTTCCGAACACCATCACGTCGTACACCGGGTCTTCTCCGAATTTTGTCCAGATAGAATAGGGGAGCATTCTGATGTATCCTTCCGGTTTCCTTACTTTGGTTGTGTCCGTCAGACTTTTCGGTACTGCCAGGTCGCTCTTGAACTTCATCCATGACTTTTCCAATGGAGCTTCCATGGGCTTGTTTATCTCGTCCGACATTTCCGGCATGAAATCAAATTTTATCAGCTTTATTGCATCCTCATTCAGTTGCAGCTCGCTTTCATTATTGTTTTTCTTTCTGAGATCATCCTTGAAGTCCGTATTCAGATGCTGTGCCCATGTGCTGTTTGTCATCATCACCATGCCGGCAATTACCAACGTCCTGTTAAGTATAGAATCGCTCTCCATTTCTTTCGTCTATTGTCATTTTACTCTTCCTCCCTGCAGCCAGTGACTGCTGTAGTATCTTTCGTTAAGGCTGCTCACCACCACTCCCACACTTGTAGAAGCATGTATGAATCTGCCGTCCTTCAGATATATTCCCACATGCGATGCTCTTCTCTTTTTCTTGCCGTTGTGGAAGAACACCAGGTCGCCTTCCCTCAGGTTTCTTTTCAGCACTCTCTGGCAGTCTTTGTCCCTCTGTTCTTCCGAATTGCGGCTGAGTCTCTTTCTGTACACAGTCCTGTATATCGACATTGTAAGCCCCGAACAGTCCACACCTTTCTTTGTTGTACCTCCGTCTCTGTACGGAGTGCCAATCCAGTCGGCTGCTTCGAGGTAGAGCTTATGGTTGTCTTTCAGGTCGATGTCCATGTCCAGTCTTATTGCAGCTGCTGCAAGATCTCTGAAATCATAGTTGAGTCTTCTTGTGCCGCACGAGGAGAAAGAAAGCATGGCTGTAAGTATCGCTGCATATATGGTTATTCTGTGAAACAATTTCATCTTCATCTGCCTATGGTTTATCGTTATACCACAAATGTAATTAATAGTTTATTACAGCAAGTTCCCCGTTTGCACAAATTAGTTACTATTTAACATTATTCTTACAATGTATGAGTAAATCACAAAAAAAGAAACGATACACTCTTTATCTGAGTATATCGTCTCCAATATATAACTTCCGTTAATGTAAGTCATTCCATTAACTTCCCTAACTTCATTAACTTCTTTACTTCATTAATTATTTTACAGGCGAGTTCATGCTTACTTCAATCATGTTTTTCTGTCCGAAGAAACTCTTTGCGAACTTTTTCAGGTCATTTACTGTAATGCTGTTCACTGTGTTCTGGTATCCGGTATTCATATCCACCTTTTCCCACAACATTGTGT
>NZ_DXVR01000039.1:0-12926 GCF_019417265.1 Bacteroides sp. | reverse complement strand
GTGTTGATTATTCCCATCCAGTAAGAGTTTTCTTTCTGGTTTTGCTGGAATGTCTTCAGCATATACTCTTTCACCTTGTTCAGGTCTTCAGTCTTAGGACCTTGTGCAATAAAGTCGTCGATACCCTTGTTTATCAGTTCCACCATCTGAGGTCTGCGCTGAGGGTCAGTGTCGAAGTATATCTGGAACACACCTTCAGCTTCAGGATATTTGCTTATAGAACCGTTGCATGACACACCGTATGTACCTCCTGCTTCTTCTCTCACAGTCTGTGTGTACAGAATGTTCAGCAACTGTCCCAACATGCTCATCATAACCACATTCTTCTGGTTGTACTTGCATTTTCCGCTTGCCACCATAAGAACTGATGATTTTGCAGTTTCCATTTCTCTTGTGAAGTTATTCTCGTAGATACCTTTTCTGATATCAGGAGTTACATCGCGGAACTTCTCGTTGCGTTTCATTGACGGAAGACTTCCCAGATACTTCTCTATCAGCGGAGTAGCAGTAGCTTCGTCTATGTTGCCCACCATTACGAATGTAAAGTCGCTTGCATCGGCAAAACGGTTCTTGTAGAGTTCCATCACCTTATTGTAGTCTATCTTGTCCAGGGTTTCTGCCTTCACAGAGATAGCTCTCGGATGACGGTTATACAGAGCCACGCTTATAGAATCGCTGAAAGCAGTATTAGGGTCAGCCTCTGCATTTGCCAGGGCAGCCTTGTTTCTGTTGATGAACGATTCGAACGCATTCATATCCATTCTCGGAGCAGTAAATCTCAGATAAGTAAGCTGCAGCATAGTTTCCATATCCTTAGGCGAGCATCCACCGCTGATACCTTCTGTAAGACTGTTTACATATGCTGATGCAGAAGCCATTTTTCCGGCAAGTACCTTTTCCAAATCAACGGCACTGAAGTTTCCAAGACCACCGAGTTCGACTACCTGATTCATCAGTTTGAACTGTACAGCATCCTTATCGTCGAACATAGAGTTACCACCGGCGCTGAAAGCCTGCATTCTTACTTCGTCAGCCTTGAAGTCTGTTTTCTTCAGTACCACCTTCACTCCGTTGCTCAGTGTGAGTACTTTGCTGCCGAAAGGACCTTCCTCAGTCTTAACCACTTTACCGCCAGCAGGCAGTTCCTTCATAAGAGGTTCGTCCGATACCTTGTCTACATATGCTTCAAGCTTGGCAGATCTTACTTTGTTTACCACAGCCTTAAGTTCCTCTTCAGTAGGATATTTCATACCCTCTTTCTCCGGACAGAATATGCCGAGAACAATGTTCTTTTCTCCGATAATCTGCTTCACCACCTGATTAATGGCTTCTACAGGGATATTAGAAACAATCTGGTTCATTATTGCATATTCATTCTCTATTCCCGGGATAGGCTCGTTGTCGATGAAATGTCTTACATATTCGTTCACGTACTGTGAGTTTTTCATCTTGTCCTTTTCGTTGTAAGCCGATTCCAAAGCTCTCAGATAGTCAGCCTTTGCTCTGGCATATTCGCTTGCTGTAAATCCGAACTGTCTGGCTTTCTCTATCTCTGTCATCAGAGCCTCTGTAGATGTCAGTATGCCGTCTTCCTTGGCTACTGCAAATCCGATGAAAGCACCCTTTGTCTTTGCCACAAGGAAATTGCCGTCTTCAGCCATAGCCTGAATGAATGGAGGCTGTGGTTGCTGTGTCAGTTCGTCCAAACGTGCGTTCAGCATATTGCCTATCATTGAAGTCATATAGTTCATTGCCAGATAAGGCATACTGTTTTTCTGTTCGTTAGGCACAACGTCATGCTTGTGGAACAGATAAATCAAAGGCACCTGCTGTTCCTTATCTTTGGCTATTGCTATAATAGGTTCATCGTTGTCAGGCACAGGGAAGTAGACTCTCTCCGCTGCATTTTCAGGCATTTCGATAGGGGAGAACATCTTCTTGATTTTCTCTTCCACCTTATCCACGTCAATATCGCCCACTACGATGATACCCTGCTGGTCCGGTCTGTACCATTTTTCGTAATAGTCTTTCAGAGCCTGGTAAGGGAAGTTGTCCACCACTTCCATAGTACCGATAGGCAGACGGTAAGCATATTTGCTGTCCTTGTACATGATAGGGAACACCTTTTCATACATACGCATCATGGCTCCTGTACGTGTTCTCCATTCTTCGTGTATCACTTTGCGTTCCTTGTCTATCTCTTCATGGTCCAGAGTCAGGTCGTTTGCCCAGTCGTGCAGTATGAGCAGACATGAGTCAACAACTGTTTCTCTTACTACCGGCACGTTAGAGATGTTGTACACAGTTTCGTCCACCGAAGTATAAGCATTCAGGTTTACACCGAACTTCACACCTATAGTTTCCAGATACTCTCTCAGCTTGTTGTCAGGATAGTTTGTTGTTCCGTTGAAACACATATGTTCCAGGAAGTGAGCCAGTCCTCTCTGATTGTCCTCTTCCAATATTGAACCTACCTTCTGGGCGATATAGAAATCAGCCTGGTTTTCCGGCAGTTCGTTGTGTCTGATGTAATAAGTAAGCCCGTTTTCCAGTTTTCCAACCCTAACGTTTGGGTCTGTCGGAACAGGCGGCATCTGCTGTGCAAAGCCTGATGCCACACCGCCTATGAATATTATCATGGCGGCAGAACGTTTCAGTAAATTCATATTTCTTTGTTTTTAGTTGTTAGTTTTTAGTTGTTGGATTTTTGTTTAGTCCGAATGGTTCTAACAACTAACAACTTTCAACTGACAACTCCTATATTACTTGTTTAGGAATCTCTCCGCCTCAATAGCAGCTTTACATCCGCTTCCTGCAGCTGTAATAGCCTGTCTGTAGTGTGGGTCTGCCACGTCGCCTGCAGCAAATACTCCTGGAACTCCTGTGCATGGTGTGTTGCCTTCAGTGATGATGTATCCCACTTCGTCAGTCTTAACCCATGGCTTGAATATATCAGAGTTAGGCTTATGACCTATGGCAAGGAAGAATCCGTCTATAGCCACGTCATATCTTTCTTCGTCAGCTTCGCCCATTCTTTTTACCACGTGCATTCCTTCTACGCCATTGTCGCCATACAGTCCTACAGCGTTATGCTCGAACAGCACTTTAATCTTCGGATGGTTCATCACTCTTTCCTGCATAATCTGCGATGCTCTCAGATATGGTTTTCTCACTACGAGATATACCTCGCTTGCCAGACTTGCCAGATAGATAGCTTCTTCGCAAGCTGTATCTCCACCGCCTACTACTGCCACCTTCTTCTTTCTGTAGAAGAAACCGTCGCAGGTAGCACATGCGCTCACACCCATACCGGCATATTTTTTTTCATCTTCCAAACCCAGATATTTGGCTGTAGCCCCTGTAGAGATAATCACCGCGTCAGCAGTAATTTCTTTCTCTCCGTCCACCTCAAATGTATAAGGAGCCTTGCTTAAGTCTGCTTTTGTCACTATACCGTGTCTGATATCGGCACCGAATTTCTCAGCCTGTTTTCTCAGGTCATCCATCAGTACAGGTCCGGTTACACCTTCAGGATATCCGGGGAAATTCTCGACTTCCGTAGTTGTTGTCAGCTGTCCTCCCGGCTGTAATCCTTCATAAAGTACAGGGTTCAGGTTTGCTCTCCCTGTATATATAGCGGCAGTATATCCTGCCGGTCCTGATCCGATGATCAGACATTTTACATGTTCTGTTGCCATAAAAACTTCTTTTTTGGTTACATTAATAATTCTCTCTTATCTTAAATCTATTATTTCCACTTTAGGGTATTTTGCCTTGTCGAAAACGAACATGCTGTCGTCCGTCTTTTTAGGCAGGTATTTTCTGATTTTTATTTCCTGCTTTTCTCCGTTGTTGCCCTCTATGCAGATATATACAGGTTCCATCTTAGAATTGACATCTATCACAATCCTTTTTATGTCCTGACTCTTCTCAGGTGTCATAACCACCTCTTTACAAGCTACTCCGTTTCTGTTTTTTGTTCCTGCATACACATAATTGAATCCGTTTCTGTACATGCCTAACATCATATACGGATTGATAGCCTGCAACTCGTCATTTGTAGGTGATGAAACATTTACCTCCGCATTTTCCTCAACATAGCTCCATAGCGTTTTTCCGTCAAACCAGCTTTTGATTCCTCCGCAGTCAAGTACGAATTTCTCACCTTTCAGGATTATGCTGCCGTACATCGTTCCTCCGAAGATAATCTCTGTACCGGTCGATTTCTCATAATTGGCCGCTACAGCATCCAGCACTTCCTTGGCTTTAACATCCTTCTGTGCGGAAACTTGCAGCGATAAAGCCGAAAGTAAGCATATTATAATAGAATGTTTCATTTTGAGTTTTTAATTATTCATTTTTAATTGATTAAGTCGCATCTGCAAGTCATTCTCGTCTATACACAGCACATCCCTTGCCTTACTGCCGTTAGCCGGTCCCACTATTCCTGCTCTTTCCAGCTGGTCCATTATTCGTCCGGCTCTGTTATATCCCAACGACAGTTTTCTCTGTATAAGCGATGTTGAGCCCTGCTGATGATAGATAATCAGTCTTGCAGCTTCCTCAAACATAGGGTCCAGTTTGTTCATATCCACATCCGCTGCTCCGCTTGGTTCGGCATTCTCGTCCACGTATTCTGGCAGTTCGAATGCAGTAGGGTAGCCCTGCTGCTTGCTGATATATTCCGAAATCTTCTCTACTTCAGGAGTATCTACGAAAGCACACTGCACACGTACCGGGTCATTTCCCTGCAGATAAAGCATATCACCCTTACCTATAAGCTGCTGTGCTCCCGGACGGTCGAGAATTGTCCTTGAGTCCATCATAGAAGCCACTCTGAAGGCCACACGAGCCGGGAAGTTCGCCTTGATAGTACCCGTGATGATATTCGTTGTAGGTCTTTGTGTAGCGATTATGGCATGAATTCCTACCGCACGTGCCAGCTGTGCTATACGGCAAATAGGCAATTCCACTTCCTTGCCGGCAGTCATAATCAGGTCGCCGAACTCATCTATTATGATTACTATATACGGCATGAACTTATGTCCGTTTGCCGGATTCAGCTGTCTGTTGATGAACTTCGCATTATATTCCTTTATGTTTCTGCATCCGGCTTTCTTCAGCAGGTCATACCTTGTATCCATTTCCACACAGAGCGAGTTAAGAGTCTGTACCACCTTGGTTACATCCGTGATAATGGCATCTTCCGCATCAGGCAGTTTTGCCAGGAAATGTCTTTCTATAGGAGCATAGATGGCAAATTCCACCTTCTTAGGGTCGATGATTACAAATTTCAGTTCGCTTGGATGTTTCTTGTATAAGAGTGAGGTTACGATAGCATTCAGTCCCACAGACTTACCCTGTCCTGTAGCACCGGCCACCAGCATATGCGGAGCCTTTGCCAAATCCACCATAAACACCTCATTAGTGATAGTCTTTCCTAAGGCGATAGGAAGCTCGAAAGTACTTTCCTGAAACTTCTTGCTTGCTAATACCGAGCTCATAGGCACAATCTTAGGACTTGCGTTAGGCACCTCGATACCTATAGTACCCTTACCCGGAATAGGTGCAATGATTCGTATTCCCAGAGCCGAAAGACTCAGCGCTATATCGTCTTCCAGATTTCTGATTTTTGAGATTCTCACACCCTCAGCCGGAGTTATCTCATACAGAGTCACCGTAGGTCCTACATTGGCCTTGATTGATGATATTTCTATACCGAAGCTTCTCAGTACCTGTATGATTCTGTTCTTGTTTGCATTCTGTTCCTCCATGTCTATGCTTGGCCCGTCGTCAGGGTACGTTTTCAGCAAATCCATGGTAGGGAACTTGTACAGTTCGAGGTCGAGTCTTGGGTTATAAGGCACGCTCAGGTCACCCCTCACAGTTTCCTCTTCCTTTGTTTCCTCTATTTCGAAAGCCGGTTCCTCATCTTTCTCATTATTGTGTGCCATATTTTCGGCTTCAATAATTCTTCTTGCGTTCACAGGCACATCATCTATCGGAAGTTCTATGCTGTTGTCCGTATAGTTCACATCATTGCTGTAAACTTCTTCGGCATATACTTCAGGCTCATTCTCATGCTTGAACTCATTATATAACTCCTCTTCCTTTATCTGAGTTCTGATTTTTTCCTCTCTTTTATGGCCTGCAGGACTTTCCTCTTCCTTGTCTGTTGTGTCCTCCATTGCTTCCTCATCCTGCTGTTCTTCTACTTTTTTATTCTTTTTTCCGAACAGTCTGCCTAAGATACCTCCCGGCATCAGTTTCTGATACCATTTAGCTTTTGGAGCCTCATTCTCTTCATTCTCAGTCTCCTCACTGACATCCTCGCTCACTTCCTCAGGAGTTTCCTCAGCTTTTATTACAGTTTCCTCCGCATTTGTAGCAACCTCATTGGCCGTTACTGTGTTGTCTTTGTTTTCTTCGCCATTCTTTCTGAAGTTCGGATGAAGTATATGTCTTACCACCTCCATGGTCTGTCTTCTTATGGCAATACCGATAATGATACCGCAGAACAGAAGCAGCAGAATAAGTCCCGGCACACCGATATACGATTCTATCCATAGCGAAACATTATATCCGTGCAGTCCTCCCGGATAAATAAATGAATTTACATTTCCGAAAACGAAGCCTAAGGTGACAGACATCCAGTACATGATACTCATGCATCCCAGGAACCACTTCCATACAGTGAAATTGTATGCTTTCATAAGCTTTGTTCCTGCAATGAGCAGAACCACCACAATGAAATATGCCGGAATACCGAAACATCCGTTAATCAGAAACTCGGCTAATTTTGCTCCTGCCGGTCCCGTATGGTTCTGTACCACCTCAGTTTCGCCCACTGAATTCACTCCCATAGCGCTTTGGTCAGCCCCTCCGGCCGAAAGGAATGAAGTAAAGGCAAGGAACATATATACTCCGAACATAAGGCAAATCAGTCCCCCGACAAAGTGTCCTGTTTCCCCGTTCAGTGCCGATTTTATTTTTTGTGCATTTTCGTTGTGCTTTATATTTGATTTTTTATTGTTGTCTTTTTTACTGCTCATATCATTCATAAATTGGTTTCTACAATAGAATTTTGTCATGCAAAGATAATACAAACCGGACGAAATATGTAAACAAAAAACGATAAAACAGAAAAAATTCCTACCTTTGCACATATATTTTTTGATATAACATACATAATAAGACAAATGAAATCATCAAATCAATCCATTTTCGATGCTAATACAGTCGAGTTCGTTACCGTGGCAGCCGAATTTTGCGGTTTCCTGGAGCGTACTCCCGAAATGCAGCCGTCCGAGTTTGTAGACCGTACTCTCAAACTTCTTCCGCTGCTCTATCTGAAAGCATCATTGCTTCCTGATTGCGAACCCCTCGACGACATCGAACCTGAGACATTCGTCACCGAACCGGACTACGAGCATCTCCGTAGCCTTATAGCTTCACTGCTTGGTCCCGACGACGACTATCTTGAGGTTTTTCTTGATGAAATGGCGTATAGCGACACGCCTATCAAACAGAACATTTCCGAAGGTCTGGCAGACATATACCAGCCGCTGAAAGACTTTGTATGCGTGTATAGTCTTGGACTCGACAGGACAATGAATGATGCACTCTGGCGTTGCCGCGAACAGTTCGCTTCATACTGGGGACGTACGCTTGTCAATGTCATGCGAGCTCTGCACAACATAAAATATCACGGCGAAGAAACAGACATGTAAACACTCACATATAGAACATGGCAAATTACCAATCTACAATAGACAAGAAACTTATTTCCGAAATGACCAAAGCTGCCTTTCCCGGACGGATAATCATTATCTACACGGTAGAGGATGCCCGTAAGGCCGTTTCATATCTCAACAGATGCGAGGTTGTAGGTGTAGATACAGAGACACGTCCGTCGTTCAAGAAAGGGAAAATCAACAAGGTGGCTCTTCTTCAGATATCCACTGCCGATACCTGTTTTCTCTTTCGCCTTAACCACATAGGCATACCGGAGTTCCTTGTGAAATTCCTTCAGAACGATGTACTGAAGATAGGTCTTTCCCTTCGCGACGATTTCAGCATGCTCCGCCGTAGCAACGACAAGGACCCTAAGGTTGGCAACTGGATTGAACTTCAGGACTATGTATCCCGTTTCGGAATAGCGGAGAAAAGTCTTCAGAAAATCTACGCTATACTCTTCGGACAGAAGATATCCAAGAGCCAGCGCCTTTCCAACTGGGAAGCAGATGTCCTGACCGAGGCACAGCAGCAGTATGCGGCTACCGATGCCTGGGCGACATTGAGAATCTATAATGAATTAGAGAAGTTAGAGAGAAGTTAAAAAAAAGAAGTTAGAGAAGTTAAAAGGGAGTTAGAATAGTTAGTACCCCCCTTACCTTCTTTACCTCCTTTAACTTCTTTAACTCTTCATAACTATATAACTAACAATTGACAGACATGAACAAAGTATATCTCAAACCGAAAAAAGAAGAATCGCTTCTCCGTTTCCACCCATGGGTGTTCTCAGGAGCCATTGCCAGGGTAGAAGGAAACCCGGAAGAAGGTGAAGTAGTGGAAGTCTATACTTCCGACAAGAAATACATAGCTGCCGGACATTATCAGATAGGCAGCATAGCAGTACGTGTACTTACATTCCAGAAAGAAGAGATAAACCACGATTTCTGGGTACGCCGTCTTACTTTAGCCCGAAATCTCCGTCAGGCACTCCGCCTTATCGGAACAGAAACCAACAATGCCTGCCGTCTTGTGCATGGCGAAGGCGATAATCTCCCGGGACTTATCATCGACCTCTACGACCATACAGCCGTAATGCAGGCACACTCAGCCGGTATGCACGTCTACCGTCATGAGATAGCAGCCGCACTCAAGGAAGTGATGGGCGATACCGTCCGCAATATCTATTATAAGAGTGAAACCACACTGCCGTTCAAGGCCGACCTCGAATCTACCGAGAACGGATTCCTTCTTGGCGGAAGCACAGAGAATGTAGCCATGGAGAACGGACTACTCTTCCATGTAGACTGGCTCAAGGGACAGAAGACAGGTTTCTTTGTCGACCAGCGTGACAACCGTGCACTTCTTGAGCATTACTCTCTCGGCAGAAACGTACTCAATATGTTCTGCTATACAGGAGGATTCTCCTTCTATGCCATGCGTGGTGGAGCACGCCTTGTACATTCAGTCGACAGTTCAGCCAAGGCTATCGACCTTACTCGCGCCAATGTAGAACTCAATTTCCCCGGCGATACACGTCATGATGCCTTTGCCGAAGATGCCTTCAAGTATCTCGACAGAATGGGAGGGGAGTACGACCTCATAATCCTCGACCCGCCTGCATTTGCCAAGCATCGCGGTGCCTTGCGTAACGCCCTTCGCGGATATACCAAGCTCAATGCCAAAGCTTTCGAGAAGATACGTCCGGGTGGCATCCTTTTCACATTCTCATGCTCTCAGGTGGTAAGCAAGCAGGATTTCCGAAATGCCGTATTCACAGCTGCAGCCCAGAGCGGTCGCAGCGTACGCATCATGCACCAGCTCACTCAGCCTGCCGATCATCCTGTCAACATATATCATCCTGAAGGAGAATATCTCAAAGGACTTGTATTGTACGTCGAATAAACATTTATTCTCATTTATACACACAGAAAAAAGGCTTCCGAAGCATTTCACATGCCATAGGAAGCCTTTTTCGTTATTGTATAATTCCTGTTATCAGAAAGTTACGCTCAATCCCATACTCAGGTTCATGTTCAAATTGTTAAGCGGAATATACTGTTTTCCCACTTTGCCTACAATATAGTCCATACCCACAAACAGACTCAACACTTTCGGGTGGAAGTTCACAATCCATCCCATTGTGCTGCCGTATGAAGAAATACCATAGTTGATACCTGCCTCAAACCAGCTCAGCGGAGATATATTGGCAGCGAATCGTCCTTCGCTCCATGAATAAGGGCCGTTTATCTTTGTAGTAGAAAGGAAACCGGCCGACAGTTTGTTATAGAACGGCATTTCGTATTCAGCACCAATCACCAATGTTGCAGCCAAAGCCTTGCTCAGCTTTCCTCCGGCACTTCTTCTGTGCAGGTTGGTATAGCTTTCAAAGTCATCAGTAAGCTGATCCAGCTGGTTGTCTAATGAGTTTTCACTGTCGCCGTCGATAGATAAGTCCTTGAAACCTTCAAATCTCCAAGCCTCATTGCTTGTCGAAGCATATATATTGTTGTTCCAGCTCACGAATCCCAAATCCCTGATGGCAGCCGATACAGTCAGATGGTCTATCACCTCATATGTAGCACCCAGATCCAATGCAAGTCCGAATCCTCCAAGTCCCGGTGTTCCCATTTCCATGTTTTCGAAATCCACCAAAGTACCTTCACCTTCGCCATATTCAGCTCCGCTTTCCTCTTTTGTAGGGATGCTCAGTCCTGCCACAGCCACATTCATTTCTCCGTTAGCACTCACTTCCCACATATCCTCGTTCATCACGATTTTAGTATTGCTGAAGTTCATATTGGCATATGCACCTCCCAGGAGAGCCTTAAACTTTGCACCTACTCTCAGTTTGTCGTTTATCTGGCGTGAGTGTCCCAATGCAACTTCCACGAAAGTAGTCGATTTTACACCCATTGTTCCAAGGTCATAAACAGTGTTAGATCCGCTCTGTCCCATCTTCATGAATTCGAAGAAATCTTTAGGTATATAGAGCGATGTACTTGATCTCAGTCCTATATCCAAGGTATTGAAACCTCCCCATGCTCTGAATCCCATTGACAGGATAGACATATTCATATCCATGCCCATACGGTTGATTTTTCTCAGTCCTCCCAAGAATTCGTCAGCGCTTACACTGCTGTTCATGAAAGTAGTCAGTTTGTTGTCGCTGGTAGGGTACAGGAAGTTAGCAAGTCCCACATTTCCTTTCACACCCATATTCACGTTACCCAACACCGGAATGCTGAAGTACGACTTGTCACTTACCAAGGCCGGGTTCAGCTGATGTTTGAACAGATATCCGTCTGTAAAATATCCTGAGCTTAGAGCCTGTGCCGAAGCTCCTGTTGCTGTTCCCATCAGGGCTACAGTTGCTATATATTTCTTAATTCCTTTCATTGTTCTTTAAGTTTACCGTTAGTTCAAATCCATTGTTACCCCGCCTTTAAGTCTTAATTTAATATCATCAAGCTTTAAAGTCTGATTTTCGTTCAGAGCTGTTTCGGCGGTATTTTCACCAGCCTTCGCTGTAACAGTCATTTCTATACCGTCCAGTCCTTTCACATTACCTTCTTCTGTAGAGATTGAGAATTTAACGTCTTTCTTTGTAGGATTTTCAATTGTTCCCGGCTCTACGTCGATGTTCATGTCTACTTTTACGTTAGTCAAAGGCTTTCCGTCCTTGTCTATAGCTGTAGCCACAAGGTTCAGGCCTAATGGAATAGCATTTTCTATAATCATAGATGCTTCAATCAATTCGAATTCTGCTTCATCCAGGTCAGCACCCCATCCGTCAATAGTCTTGACATATTTGATATTTGTTTTGCTGCCGAACATCAGAGGAGTGTCTATATTATATTGTGTTTCTACAGTAAACTCTTTATCCAGTTCTACAGTAATGTTTTCTTGTACAGCCTTTGCATCTATGTCCATTTTGATTTCATCCGGGATATTCTCTATAATTGAACTTAGTTCCTCAACCTTAACATAGTTTATTCCCCCGTTTGTACCGCTCTTAATCTGATTTAGGCAAATAACGTAACCTTCGGGAGTATCACCAGGAATCACAAAATTAGGAATTGTTACTGTCTTGTCTTCTTTTCCTGTTTTAGTAGATGTGAGCGAACCTGAAATTTCAACTTTAACAGGACTTGGGTTCTTTACATTAACAAATATTTTAGGATCTGTCAAATCAAGTGTAACATCATTGTCAGTAAAGAAATCCGGCATTCCTTCAAGTTTTATAGGCTCAACATTTATGTCTACTGTAGGGTTTACTGTACCCGTTACAGTGTTCAGTACAATATTTTGAGATTTAATATTTCCCGAAACTGTTATTCCATTCGCCGTTATTTCTCCTTGTGCGGATAAAGTTCCGTTAAAACTTACTTTTCCGTTTAAATTAATCTTTTTGTTTTCTTTATCAAAAGTGGCTTTATCTGTAGCACTTCCACTGTTCTCAAACCTAATTTCTACGATTTCAAAATTAATTCTTGAATTACTGTTTATCTCGAATCCTTCGTCATTGTTAAGTTCTAAAATATTCTTATCTTGTCCGGTGACATTCCATAGTCCATCTGCTCCAGTATATTTTACAGTCATATATGGAGGGAAAATAATCTGATAACCATCGTTTAGTTTTACAGTGGCATTGCTGTTTTGTGTTAACTCAAGATACGTATCCTTCATTATTGTAGTGGCACTGCTTAAACTTTCTAATTCTTCAGGAGT
This sequence comes from Bacteroides sp., assembly GCF_019417265.1. Classification (GTDB taxonomy): domain Bacteria; phylum Bacteroidota; class Bacteroidia; order Bacteroidales; family Bacteroidaceae; genus Phocaeicola. Next base: position 464 of record NZ_DXVR01000039.1, on the reverse strand, counting down.
ATTTGAGTGCGTTATGTCTATTGATATAACGTTTTGACCCAAAGTTAAATCGTTTCTATCAATTGTTCCAGATGTTCCAGCAGAAAAAGTTTGACTGAATTGAGTAAACCCACTATTTTCATCTACAGTAATATCCACTCCCGGTACCTTTACTTGTGTTGAGTTACTGCCTCCATCTTTTACCAAAGCATAATCCCCGGTAGTTTCATTTGTTTTGACAATTCCGTCATCTTCCAGTTCAAGAAGATCACCCAATAACATTCTTTCCGTACTGCTACCAGGCAGAGTCAGGTCTCCACCCACGGTAATAGTCATATCTATGTCCTTGTCCAAATCATAAGTGTCATCAACTTTAAGACACGAATTCAGACCGAACAACCCCAATGCATATGCTCCAACCGCAGCATAGTGCTGAAAACGGTTGATATCCGTTCACCCAAAACGGTGATATCCGTTCACTTTTC
>NZ_DXVR01000038.1:12856-24317 GCF_019417265.1 Bacteroides sp. | reverse complement strand
GAATACGCAGTGGCTGTAGTATGTTTCTCCCGGTCTCAGGATAACAGAAGGCCATTGTGTCTTGTTTGGACTGTCAGGATAGTGCTGCGATTCAAGACAAACTGAAGCACGCTGCGGATATGCTATACCGTGTTTACCTTTTACTTCGCCTGTCAGGAAGTTTCCTGTATATACCTGAATACCGGGTTCGTTGGTATAAACCTCAAGAGTAATACCGCTTGCCGGGCTTGTAAGTCTGGCAGCCACTTTCGTGTCATCACCTTTTGTAGCCAATACCCAGTTGTGGTCGAATCCGTTTCCGAATTTCACCTGCTCATTGTCAAATGCTGTTACGTCAGGAGCTATGGCCTTAGGTGTATTGAAATCGAATGGAGTGTCTTTTACTGCCATCATTTCGCCGGTAGTCATATATGTGCTGTCCACCGGTGTGATGCTGTCCGAAGCCACGTACAGGATATGGTCTGTAGCCGGTTTCGACATATCTCCGCTAAGATTGAAATATGAGTGGTTAGTCATATTTATGATAGTAGTCTTGTCTGTAGTTGCATCGTATTTAATGTCGATGGCATTGTCAGATGTCAGTGTATAAGTGACATTGGCTGTTACGTTTCCGGGGAAGTTGTTGTCGCCGTCAGCCGATTTCATTGTAAGCACTATAGTGCTGTCGTTTGTCTGGTTTGCTTCGTACACCTGATACTGCCATCCTGTAGGGCCTCCGTGCAGACAGTGTCCGAAATTGTTTGTCGGCAACTGTATCTCCTGTCCGTCTATGTTGATTTTACCTTTGTTGATACGGTTGGCATACCTTCCTATGCTTGCCCCGAAATCGCTCGGTATATTCTGATAGTCATTTATATTGTCGAATCCGAGAACTACATCTGTCATCTTACCGTTTTTGTCCGGCACCATAACTGAAACGATTCTACCTCCGAAGTTTGTCACACAGACTTCCATTCCGTTGCTGTTCGTAAGTCTGTAGAGTCCTGTCTTCTTGTTGCCGTCGATTGTAGTCTCAAATTTTGCAGGATCAAGTCCTGAAAGTGTCAGCTCTGCTTTCTTTTCCTGTGAGGCACATCCGCTTAGTATTACGATTGCCGCCCCCATGCTTAAAAATGACTTTTTCATGTTTCTCATTATATATTATTATGGTAAATGTTTTTTTTGACGGTGTAAAAGTAACACTTATTTTATTCCGTTGTTCAAAAAAATATATGTTGTACAGCATAAAGTGTTATTTTTACACTTTTCGTTTCGTCGTATTTGGTTTCTTTTCCGTTCATGTGGTCGGATTTGACTGTTCAAAGTTAGCGTGACACGTTCGTGTTCCGCCAGTGACACGTTCGTGTTCCGCTCGCGTCACGTTCGTGTTACGCGCGTTACACGTACGTGTTACGCTTTATGTGTCGAAGAATAATTGGAAATATGACTGTTTTTTGTATCTTTGCTGTATAATTATATAATAATGTGTGTTTAGTATGTATTCCAATAAAGAAATCTGGCGCGTTACTTATCCTATACTTCTCGGGCTGCTTGCCCAAAATATCATTAATGTCACTGATACGGCTTTCCTCGGGCATGTTGGCGAGGTGGCTTTGGGAGCTGCGGCTATGGGAGGACTTCTCTATATATGTGTCTATACTGTAGCTTTCGGTTTCAGTATAGGCTCGCAGATACTTATAGCACGCCGAAACGGTGAAGGAAACTATCGTGATGTCGGTCCTGTTATGATGCAGGGCAGTATGTTCAGTTTCATTATGGCTGCGGTACTGGCTGTTGTCATGTATATTTTTGCCGGTCCTCTCATAAGGATGCTGATAACTTCCGATACTATATATGAGGCTACATACCAGTTTTTCACTTGGCGTATCTGGGGATTTCTGTTTGCTTTCCTGAATGTGATGTTCCGTGCATTCTACATAGGTATAACCAATACCAAAGTACTGACTTTAAGTTCGGTGGTTATGGCACTTGTGAATGTAGTCCTCGATTATGGTCTTGTGTTTGGCGAACTCGGATTACCGCAAATGGGTGTCATGGGAGCGGCTTTGGCATCAGTTATAGCTGAGGCTTCTTCGCTGGTATTTTTCCTTATATATACATATTGTAAGGTTGACCTCAGAAAATACGGTTTACGACGTGCTTTCAGGATTGATTTCGGGATGGTGGGCAGGATATTGCAAATATCATCATTCACCATGGTGCAATATTTCCTGGCAATGGCCATATGGTTCGTGTTCTTTATGGCACTGGAGCGTCTGGGACAGAGGGAACTGGCTATAGCAAATATAGTAAGAAGTGTATATATAGTGCTACTGATTCCGGTACAGGCATTGGCAACTACCGCCAATACTCTTGTCAGTAATCTGATAGGGGCGGGTGGAACAGATAAGGTTATAGCTCTGCTTCACCGCATATCGGGCATATCGTTTCTGATAATGGTGGTATGTGTGGCTCTGACGGTAATATTCCCAAATCCTATACTTTCGATATACACAGGCGATTCCGGTCTTGTGGCCGAGTCTATACCTGCACTTTATGTAGTGTGTGCGTCTATGCTTCTTGCGTCGCTGGCAAATATATATTTCAACGGTATCTCCGGAACAGGCAATACTCAGGCAGCACTTGGAGTGGAGGTAGGAGTGCAGGTGTTCTACGCACTTTATGTGATAGTGGTAGGTATGGTGCTCCGCCAGCCTGTAGAGATTTGTTTTACTACGGAGATAATATACTATGTGCTTATGCTGATATTTAGTCTTATATATTTGAAAAAAGCTAAATGGCAGAATAAAAAGATTTGAGAGTTTGTTTTTTTTATGTATTTTTGCACCCCGTTGAAATATAAGAAATTAAGAAAATCCAAATAATATATGTTCGATAATTTAAGTGAAAGACTTGAGAGGTCGTTTAAGATATTGAAAGGTGAGGGTAAAATCACCGAAATCAATGTTGCCGAGACTCTGAAAGATGTACGTCGCGCCTTGCTTGATGCCGACGTGAACTATAAGGTTGCAAAGAACTTTACAGATACAGTAAAGGAGAAAGCCTTGGGACAGAATGTGCTTACAGCTGTTAAGCCAAGTCAGTTGATGGTTAAGATTGTTCATGACGAGCTTACCAAACTGATGGGTGGCGAAACAGCAGAGTTGGAACTTAAGGGACGTCCGGCAGTTATACTTATGTCCGGTCTTCAGGGTTCCGGTAAGACTACTTTCTCTGGAAAGTTGGCACGTATGCTGAAAACCAAGAAGAACCGCAAGCCTTTGTTGGTAGCCTGCGACGTTTACCGTCCTGCTGCCATCGAACAGCTGAAGGTGCTTGGACAGCAGATTGAAGTTCCTGTTTATTCTGAACCTGACAGCAAAGACCCTGTACAGATAGCTCTGAATGCCATCCATGAGGCAAAGGCCAAAGGTTATGACCTGGTGATTGTCGATACAGCCGGTCGTCTTGCTATCGACGAGCAGATGATGAACGAGATTGAAGCTATCAAGAAGGCTATCAATCCGGATGAGACACTGTTCGTAGTAGACTCGATGACAGGTCAGGATGCTGTAAACACTGCACGCGAGTTTAACGAACGCCTTGACTTCAACGGTGTAGTTCTTACCAAGTTGGATGGTGATACTCGTGGTGGTGCCGCACTTTCTATCCGTACAGTAGTAAACAAGCCTATCAAGTTCGTAGGTACAGGTGAAAAGCTTGACGCAATCGACTTGTTCCACCCTGCACGTATGGCAGACCGTATCCTCGGTATGGGTGATATCGTATCACTTGTTGAACGTGCACAGGAACAGTACGACGAAGAAGAAGCAAAACGTCTTCAGAAGAAAATCCAGAAGAACCAGTTCGATTTCAATGACTTCCTTACTCAGATAAACCAGATTAAGAAGATGGGTAACATCAAGGAACTTGCTTCAATGATTCCGGGTGTAGGTAAGGCTATCAAGGATATTGATATTGACGACAATGCGTTCAAGAGTATCGAAGCTATCATCTATTCCATGACTCCTGAAGAACGTACTCATCCTGAAATCCTCAACGGCTCGCGCCGTATGCGTATCGCTAAGGGTAGTGGTACAAATATTCAGGAAGTGAACCGCCTTCTGAAGCAGTTCGACCAGACTCGCAAGATGATGAAGATGGTGACTGGCAGCAAGATGGCCGGTATGATGCAGAAGATGAAGAAGAGATAATACACATTCTTTTTGATATACCAAATCGGGCTGAATACCGTTTAAATGGTGATTAAATACTGTTTAAACGGTGTTCAGCCCGAACTGTTTTTAGTACAGAATGTACTTCTCTCGCATTTCCCTGTATTTCTTCAAGTCCTCATTCCATGCAGAACGTATTTCCTCTTCCGATTTACCTTTTAGCATATCGAGTCTTACCTGATTTGTACCCATCAGCAGGTCGAACCATTTGGGACGGGTAAGGAATGATTCTGATTTGTTCATCTTCTTGAATTCGCGGTACATCTCGATGACATATTTCAATGAAAATCCGTTCAGTCTGCTGATGTCGGTTTCTCTAAGGTCGAGTCCATGGCACGCTACGTTTTTATGTAAAGGATTTTTGTCGAAGCCTTCCAACGCTTTCGGAGTAAAAGAAAAAGGAAACTTGTCTTTTGGCAATAACGGTGAGCCAATCACCTGAAATGGAAAATATGTTCCGCGTCCTACACTGACAGATGTAGCCTCGAACAGGCATAGTGAGGCATAGAGAGCTATGGACCGGTCATTAGGCAGGTTAGGCGATGGTTTTACCGGGAGTGAATACGGGTCGCCATGTTTCCATCCTTTGATTTGTATTACTGAGTAGTTGCACTTCAGATTATTGCCAATCCATCCTTCGCCGTTTATCATGCCTGCCAGCTCGCCCATTGTACATCCGTGAAGAACCGGTATGGGTAACATACCTACGAAACTCTTGTATTCCTTTTTCAGTACAGGACCGTCAACATAATCGCAAGGGTTCGGGCGGTCAAGCACTATCAGCTCTTTCCCGTTTTCGGCACATGCCTGCATTATATAATATAATGTACTGATGTATGTGTAGAATCTTGCTCCCACATCCTGAATGTCGAACACTACCATGTCAATATTAGCAAGGTCGGTTGCAGAAGGCTTTTTGTTTTTTCCGTAAAGTGAGATTATCGGTGTTCCTGTTTTTACGTCCTTGCCGTCCTTCACGGTTTCTCCGGCATCGGCCTTGCCTCTGAAACCATGTTCGGGAGCAAACAGTGCTACAGGTCTTTTGCCAAGCGAGCATAAAGTGTCAAGCAGATGAGTGTTGCCTGTCAGTGATGTCTGGTTTGCCACTAAAGCTATCTTTTTGTTGCCTATGAGTGATGTCAGAGTCTCAATCTGGTCTGCTCCGTTTTGGATATTTGTGGCATTACATATGCCGGAGAAAGAAATTAATAGTAAAATAACAAGATATTTCATGTCAGGACAATAATATTTATTAGTTTTGTAAATCGAATTAATTATACGCAAAGATAAATAAAACAATGAACCCGATAGAATTAATAGACAAATATTATCCGGAAGATAACGAACTTAAGAAAATATTGTTGAAACACAGCCGTTCAGTAGCTGACAAGGCTTTGGCTATGGCACGAAAACATCCTGAACTGAATCTTGACATGCAGTTTATAGAAGAGGCCGCAATGCTGCACGATATTGGTATATTCCTTACTGATGCCGACGATATATTCTGCTATGGAACTTATCCGTACATATGTCATGGCTATTTGGGTGCCGATTTGGTACGAAAGGAAGGATATCCGCGTCATGCTTTAGTGTGTGAGCGCCACACGGGTGCAGGCCTTTCATTGAAAGCAATTATTGAGCGCGATTTGCCTGTCCCTCACAGAGATATGCTTCCGGTAAGTCTTGAAGAGCAAATCATATGTTTTGCGGACAAGTTTTTTTCAAAAACCAAACTGGATAATGAAAAACCGCTGGAAAAAGCTCGCAAGAGTATAGGAAAGCATGGTGAAGAAGGACTGGAGAGGTTTGACAAATGGTGTAGGATGTTTCTTTGAAAGATACCCCTTTGTAAACAAAAGAAGATAAAACATTAATTTTAATATTTACTTACCTATGAAAATACCTTTGTTGATTATAGTATTGCTAGTCAGTCTTTCCGGATATTCCGGCAATACGCAGGATTTATATTTAACCTCACTTGATCAAAAGGATGGTCTTTCCAATAGCGCAGTACTATCTTTCTACAAGGATAATTCCGGATTGATGTGGATAGGTACATATGATGGGCTAAATTGTTATGATGGCAGTAATATCGAGATATTCAGGACTGATTTCTCTGAAAACACAACGTTTTATAATAATATAATTCTTAACATATCATATGCCGGAGATAATAATGTGTGGATATGCTCTTACAATGGTGTGTCGTTGATGTCTCTTTGGAGTAGAAATGTTATAGATAATTATTCACAAGAAGAATATTTTAAGCTTTACTCAAACTCCATAGGAAACACTTGGGTCATAGACAATTCTTTTATTTATTACTTTAATAAAGTAGAGAATAAATTTATAAAGGCATATGGAAATCATGGAATTGATCCGGAGAAATCTACAGCCTACGTAGGAGAAGATGGGATTTTTACCATTATCGGTGATGGGAAGACCAGTTCGCTGTCTTGTATGGCTTCTTCTTTTGAAAAAGACTCTGCTTCTACAAGTATAAATGTGTATTCCGAAGAGATTCATAAGCATCCTGTCATACATTCGTTTTGCCAGAATAGTATTTGTTGTTTTATTGATTCGAATAATGATTTGTATATGTACGATTTTGTGCGAAAATATAAGTTGTTAATAACAAATACATCTTCTTTGATAAAGAAATATGGTACAATATCCGGTATAGTTCCATTCTATGATGACCTTATAGTATATTTTCATTCCCAAGCCATTGTAAGATTGAAATCCTCAAATCATTTTAGTGACGAATTATTAAGACGTAATGTACGTGTCTTTTGTACATATTTGGATAATAGTAATGGTATATTATGGATTGGAACAGATGGTCAGGGTTTGATAAGTATAGCAAAGAAAACCGGAATAGTAAACAATATATTGCTTGATGATATATCTCACAATTTGTCAGGACAGATTAGAGGACTTTTGACTGATTCCTTGGATAATTTATGGGTAGGGACAAAAGGTGACGGCCTATTGTGTATTCCTAAATATATCAATGGATTTTCTGCAGAAGAAGTCAAAGCCTATATGCCACAAAAAGTGGTTCCTATGAAGTCATATATAAGAGACAATGGTTTTTATCCGGTATTTAAATTAGAAAACAGCGATTTCCTGAATGGCTTTTGGGTTGGAATGTCCGATTCGTTACTCTATTATTATTCAAGGGAAAAAGATATGCTGAAACCACTTGATGGATTTGCATATAAAAATAATACAGAAATACATGGCATATATGAGGAGGGTGATTCTGCTATCTGGGTCGCTACGATTGGTGCCGGCTTGAAACGTATAAAGTTGGAATACGATGATGGGCTTCCCTGCGCTTTGGGATATGATGATTTTCATATATATACAGGGCAAAGAGAGATTCTTAGTTTCTCATCTTTATGCGCTTATAATGATTCCATTTTATGGTTAGGCAGTAGAGGCAATGGGGTTGTTAAGTTTAATATCAATAAAGGTAAATATGAAGTAATCTCCTTGAAAAATATTACAGGGAAATATGTAGATGACGTTTTGTCGTTGCATATTAATGAGAAGACTGAAAAGCTATATGTTGGTTCAACTGCCGGCCTTGTTGTTATGGAACTCAAGAATCTATCTTTGCCACCTTATTATATAGGTAGAGAAAATGGATTGGTTAATGACATGATTCATGGTATTGTGTCGAATAAGGACGGTATCCTATGGCTTGGGACAAATAGAGGATTGGTAAAGTATAATCCATGCAACGATGTGTCTTATACATATTATTATAGCAGAGGTGTTGAGATTGCTGAATTTAGCGATGACAGTTATTATGTTTGTCCATATACAGGAAATTTGTTTTTGGGAGGTGTGAACGGATTGGTGTACATAGATAGTAATACCATCAAAAGTCCTGAATTTTATTCAGACATATTATTAGGCAATGTGTCATTGGGCTACGAAAAGAAGTATTGGACTGATTTTTATAATAAAGAAAAAGAGTCTTTGGTGTTTCCCGATAAATATAATGCGTTTTCTTTAAAATTTTCAGCTCCGGATTATATTGCGAAAGATATAGAATATTCATATATGCTTGAAGGGTACGATAAAGAATGGAGTAGGTTTTCTTATTTAAACGAGGCGTTTTTTAGCAGCATTCCTGTTGGTAAATACTTGTTTAAGGTTAGATACAAGAAAGACATGCTGAATGAAACATACCGTGAGTTTTCCATTCCTTTATGCATTGAAGGCCCCTGGTACAAGTCATGGTGGGCATATGTTATATACATATGTATTTTATTTCTTTTAGTAGCAATGCTTATCAAATTATGTAAACCCTATATCATGGCATATTTGTCTAATTATTTTTGTACTAAGGAAGTCAAGTCGGATAAGGTTGTTTTTTATGATGTAGATAATATCTACAGGTCATCGTATGATATCATTATCGAAAGGTTGGGTGAAGGAATAAAAGAAGAATTAACTATAAATAGCATAGAGCAGGCCGATTTCCTTCTTAAGGTAATAAAACTTATTGACGAATTTATGGAAGTCGAGGATCTTAGTGTTTCTCTCTTGGCTGATAAATGTAATGTCAGTACTCGTCAGTTTTATAGAAAGTTCAAGGAGTGTATATTGATTTCACCTATAGATTTGGTAAAACGAATGAGAATGGAAAAGGCTGCAGTGCTTTTGCTTTCTACTGATATGAGTATTCAAGAAGTCATAGATAAAATAGGAATTTCAAGCCGCTCTTATTTTTATAAGGAATTTACCGCAAAATTTGGTATGACTCCTGGTGCGATGAGGGATAATTCTGTTGCTAAATCGGACGATAAAAGTTGATTGTTTATTGTATGTCGTTCTTTTTTATGTGGGTTTTCATTGTTCTTTATTATGTCATACAAATGGTAAATGTTTAATAATCAACTTTTTAATATGTACTTTATTATGTCGTCAGTGCTTTTGTAAGACATATATTTCAAATGGTTATAGATTGTCTGTAATAAGGACTTCAAATAAATTTCATACTGCTACTTTTGCATAAGTTCAAACAAAATCTTTGTAACCATTATGATTAAGAATGCTATTTTTTCAATTCTATTTGGCGGCATTTCCATGTCCGGAGCTTTTGCTCAAAACGTAACGGATTATGTAGATCCTTTTATAGGAACAGAAGGCATGGGACATACTTTCCCAGGTGCTTGTGTACCTTTCGGAATCGTTCAGTTAAGTCCTGATACCGACACTATTCCTCATAATGTGAATGGAAGATATCAAAAAGATGTTTACGCATATTGTGCGGGTTATCAGCACAAAGACCCTACAATAGTTGGTTTTAGTCATACGCATCTTAGTGGTACGGGACATTCCGATTTGGGTGACATATTGATAATGCCTTCTGTGGGTTTCCATAAACTCAGACCGGGTCGTGCTGAATTTCCTGGTGAAGGATACAGGTCGAGGGTTGACCATAATACAGAAAAAGCCGCTCCCGGCTATTATGAAGTGATGCTTGAAGACTACGGTATTAAAGCTCAGCTGACCTCGACTTCAAGAGTAGGTGTTCATAAATACACATATCCTAAAAACGAAAATGGTCATATCGTGCTTGATTTGGGACATGGTATATATAACTATGAAGGAAAAGTCCTTTGGGCAAATTTAAGGGTAGAAAACGATACTCTTCTTACAGGTTATCGCATTACCAACGGGTGGTCGCGCATAAATTATACTTACTTTGCAATATCTTTTTCAAAGCCGGTTGTAAATTATGGATATGAAGAACAGGGAAAAGTGTTGTATGGTGGTTTTTGGAGAAGATTAAAGATGTCGGAAAATTTTCCTGAAATGGGTGGTAAGGATATAGTTGCTTATTTCGATTTTGATACAAAAAACAATCCTGAACTTGAAATCAGTGTGGCTTTGTCGGCTGTAAGTACAGAAGGTGCATTAAAGAATCTTATGGCCGAGGCTGATGGAAAATCATTCGAAGATGTTAAAAAAGAAGCAACTGAAAGATGGAATAATGCTCTTTCCCACTACGAGATAGATGGTTCAGACAGCCAGAAGAAGATGTTTTACACTTCTTTATACCACACAATGATAAATCCTTCTGTATATATGGATGTGGATGGCAGCTATCGCGGTCTTGACCACAATATTCACAAAGCAAATGATTTTTCCAACTATTCTATATTTTCCGTTTGGGATACATATAGGGCTGAGCATCCGTTGCTGAACCTTATCTCTCCGTCGGAGAGTAAGGATATAGTGAAGTCCATGATTGCACACCAGAATCAAAGTGTTCATAAGATGTTGCCAATATGGAGTCATATGGGTAATGAAAACTGGTGTATGAGCGGTTATCATGCAACATCTGTTTTGGCCGATGCAGTGAAGAAAGGTGTTATAGGATATTCGGATGCTATCATGAAAGCCATGGTGGAAACATCGAACGTTCCTTATTACGATCATCAGGATGAATATCTGAAACTTGGATATATACCATACGATAAGAGTTCTACGGCATTGTCTGCCACATTGGAAAATTCTTACGATGACTGGACTATATATAAAACAGCCCTTGATAATGGCTGTGATGAAATTGCCGATGCTTACCGCAAGAGGGCTTTGAATTACAGAAACATTTTTGACGAGAAAACAGGCTTCGCCACTCCTAAGTACAAGGATGGAAGCTTTAAGAAGAATTTCGACCCGTTGCAGACTCACGGTGAAGGATTCATAGAAGGAAATTCGTGGAACTTCTCTTTCCATGTGCCGCACGATGTGGATGGCATAGTTGCTCTGATGGGAGGTGACAAGAAATTTATCAAACGCCTTGATGACTTGTTTTCTATGGAGCTACCGGCAAAATATTATGAAAAAAACGAGGATATAACAAAAGAAGGATTGATAGGCGGTTATGTACATGGCAATGAGCCTAGTCATCATATACCTTATTTATATGCTTGGACATCGCAGCCGTGGAAATCTCAGTATTGGATACGTGAGATAATGAACCGTATGTATAGAAGCCAGATAGATGGTCTTGGTGGAAATGATGATTGCGGACAGATGTCGGCATGGTATATCTTCTCTGTAATGGGATTTTATCCTGTATGTCCGGGTACAGACCAGTATGTTCTTTCTGCTCCATATCTTCCATATCTTAAATTGAAGTTGAATAATGGAAACGTGCTTGAAATAAAAGCTACCGGCGTTAGCGATGAGAACAGATATGTGAAACAGCTGAAAATAAA
>NZ_DXVR01000038.1:0-12846 GCF_019417265.1 Bacteroides sp. | reverse complement strand
AGACATACGTTACTCATTCCGACATATTGGCAGGTGGCGAATGGGAGTTCGTCATGGATTCAACACCGAACAAGAGAAGAGGGGTTGGAAACATCAACAAACCTTATTCTTTATCTGCAGAAAAATAACAATAACATTTTGAACATAAAAAAAACAGGCATGAAAAAGCCTGATTAAAAACTTAAAAACTAAATAATATGAAACTTAAATTTATTCCTTTGTATCTTTTAGTGGCGGGTATGATGGCTTGCACTGGAAACACAAAAACAACTACAGAAGCAGTTGATGTAGATAAAACATCAAACTCATGGGACAAGTATTTTGTGGGCGATATCTTTTTTAATGACGAGGCTCTCGCTACGGAAGGTTCCAAAATTTATAATTCAATCATCACAAATCCTAAGGACTATATTGCTGAACAGGCCCGCACCGTATTGTCAACACTTTACTTCTCGCCCGAAGACAGCATAGTGCCGGTTGATACACTTCTCTATTATTTAAGGGATGTAAAAGGCATATCGGCAAAAGACGGTGGAAACGGAAAGGTTTCTATATTTTACAGTACTCAGCATATAGAGAAATCTTTTGCCGAAGGTGATACTGCAAAATTGTATTTCGAAACAAGAGGTGTTCTTCTCCATGAATTGACACATGCCTATCAGCTTGAACCTCAAGGTGTAGGCTCTTATGGAACGAACAGGGTGTTTTGGGCATTCATAGAAGGTATGGCGGATGCTGTCCGTATAGCCAATGGGGGATTTACTCCTGATGCGAGACCAAAAGGCGGAAACTATATGGATGGATATAGAACAGCTGGATATTTCTTTGTTTGGTTGAGAGATAATAAAGATAAAGATTTCTTGCGCAAGTTCAACAGAAGCACTCTCGAGGTTATTCCTTGGTCATTCGACGGTGGAGTGAAATATGCTCTTGGAAATGATGCCAATATAGACGGATTGTGGCATGAATACCAAGTTGTTGTAGGTGACATCAAAGAGTAACAACAGATAAAAACATTTGAATCATGATGAAATATTTATTGGCAGGTACGTTGTCTGCATTTTCCTTGAATATCTGTGCGGGTTCGGAAAAACTGGTGGATTATGTAAACCCGTTCGTAGGGACTGAAGGTTACGGAAACGTATATCCAGGAGCGCAGATACCATTTGGAGGTATTCAGATAAGTCCTGACACAGATTCGCGCTTCTATGATGCGGCAGCCGGATACAAATACGATCATACTACCATTCTTGGTTTCAGCCTGACTCATTTGAGCGGAACAGGTATTCCTGATTTGGGCGATTTCTTGTTTATTCCAGGCACCGGCAATATGAACTTGAATCCGGGTACAAGAGAAAAACCGGAAGGAAGTTATCGTTCTTCATATTCTCACGACAAGGAGACGGCAACTCCAAACTACTATTCCGTGGATTTGCTCGATTATGGAGTAAAGGCAGAAATGACGGCAGGTGTACGTAGCGGTATGTTCAGATTTACTTATCCTAAATCGGACAGTTCATTTATCATGATTGATATGAACCATACATTGTGGCAATCATGCGAATGGGCTAATCTAAGGTTGGAAAACGACTCTACAATAACAGGGTATAAGCTTGTTAAGGGGTGGGGACCTGAAAGGCATGTGTATTTCACAGCCGTATTCTCGAAGAAACTCAGTAACTTCCGTATCATGCAGGACGGCAAGCCTGTGATATACAATACAAAGCGTTTCCGTAGTGAATACGAAGCATGGGGAAAGAACCTTATGGCATGTATTTCTTTCGACACGGAGAAGGACGAACAGGTAATAGTGAAGACGGCCATATCGGCTGTAAGTACTGCTGGAGCAAAATTGAATCTTGCCGAATTGGATAACGTTACTTTTGACGAACTGCACCGTAAAGGAGAAAACTTGTGGGAGAAAGAACTTTCCAAATATATTGTAAAAGGTGACAGAAAAACCAAGGAAACATTCTATACTTCGGCATATCATGCAGCAATGCATCCTTTCATATTCCAAGATGCCGACGGCTCTTACAGAGGACTTGACAAGAATATAGACAAGGCAGAAGGGTTTACGAATTATACGGTTCTATCATTATGGGATACATACAGGGCTTTTCATCCTTGGCTGAATCTCGTAAATCAGGAACTGAATGCCAATATTGCAAACTCCATGCTTGTCCACTATAATAAGAGTGTTGAAAAAATACTTCCTATATGGTCGTTCTATGGAAATGAAACATGGTGCATGATAGGTTATCATGCGGTTTCTGTACTTGCGGATATGATTGTGAAAGGGGTAAAAGGATTTGATTACGAAAAGGCATACGAGGCTATGAAGCAAACTGCAATGAATCCTAACTATGACCGCTTGCCCGAATATACCGCAAATGGGTATGTTCCATTTGACAAAGAAGCAGAGTCTGTTTCAAAAACTTTGGAGTATGCCTACGATGATTATTGCATCGCACAGGCTGCAAAAGTTCTTGGCAAACATGATGATTATGAATATTTCATGAACCGTGCCATGGGGTATCAGACATTGATTGACCCTGAAACCAAATATATGCGCGGTCGTGACTCTAAAGGAGAATGGCGTACACCATTCGCACCCGTGGCATATCAGGGACCGGGTTCTGTACACGGATGGGGTGACATAACAGAAGGCTTCACAATGCAATATACATGGACTGTTCCTCACGATGTGCAGGGGTATATCAACGAATGTGGTGAAAAACTGTTCGAGAAGCATCTTGACGAGTTGTTTGTGTTGGAATTGCCAGATGACATACCGGGTGCACATGATATTCAAGGACGTATAGGTGGTTACTGGCATGGAAACGAGCCTTGTCACCATGTGGCGTATCTTTACAACTATCTGGGCAAACCTTGGAAATGTCAGGAAAGGGTGAGAGAAGTAGTTCGTAAGTTCTACGGAAACACTCCTGACGCATTAAGCGGAAACGATGATTGCGGTCAGATGTCGGCATGGTACATGTTCAACTGCCTTGGATTTTATCCTGTTGCACCTTCGAGCAACCAGTACAACATAGGTTCTCCGTGCGTTGAGGCTATAACGGTGGCAATGAGCAATGGCAAGAAGATAGAGGTGACAACAGAGAACTGGTCGGACGAGAATGTATATATAAAGGAAATGTTCTTGAACGGCAAGAAGTACCCTAATTCTTATCTTAATTACAGTGATATAAAGGATGGTGCTAAGATTCATTATGTAATGAGCAATAAACCTAATTACAAGAGGGCGAAAGCTATGAATGAGCGTCCATCTTCTGTGTCGAAAAAAGGAAAAACTAGAGAATACATATCAAATAATTAATTAAATTATTAACTTTAAAATACGGAAAACATGAAGAAAAAGCATTTAAACGGACAAGGCAAAAACCTTGGTTTGAACAGAATGTGTACAACTGCATTGTTGTGCGGTGGCTTATGTGCCACTCCATTGTTCTCTGCTGCTTTCGCTGCTGGAACAACAAGTAGCAGTGTTGAAACATTAATGCAATCTATCACAGTAAAAGGTTCTGTGGTGGACAAGAACCAGATGCCTATCATTGGTGCTACTGTGATGGTGGAAGGTACGACTACCGGTACAATCACTGATATTGATGGTAATTACTCTATTGATGTTCCAAACAAGAACAGCAAACTAGTAGTTTCTTATATTGGTTACAGTACTCAAAAAGTAGATGTTCAAGGACGTACTTCTATCAATGTAACATTGTCGGAAGAAAGTTTCAATATCGAAGAAGTGGTGGTAGTTGGTTACAATACCGTCAAAAGAGGACAGATTACCGGATCTGTGGATATGGTAAAAGGAGACAAGATAGCCATGCAGACTTCTGCCAACCTCGAAGACCGTTTGCAAGGAAAGGTAGCAGGTTTGATGATTTCAAGTGGTTCCGGACAACCTGGTAGCTCGGATGTCAAGATACGTATTCGTGGTACAGGGTCTATAAACGGTTCTAATACCCCGCTTTACATTCTTGACGGTGTAATGATAGAACCGGCACAGTTTGCTTCAATGAACAATAATGATATTGCGGATATTCAGGTGTTGAAGGACGCTTCGGCTACTGCAATATATGGTTCCAGAGGTTCTAATGGTGTTATCGTTATTACAAGCAAGAGGGGTAAAGAAGGAAAGACAAGCGTAAGCTATAACCTCAGACTAGGAGCTTCGATGATGCGCGACCCTAAGACTCGCATGATGACAGGAGAAGAAAACATGCTTTATCAAAAATATTGTGTGGAAGCTAATCCTAATTCCACTTCTTTCCCATTGATGCAAATCCTCAAGCATGAAGCCGACGGCACTGCTACTCCTGATGAACTTGCAAGACTTGAAGCTGCACGCGGAACAAATACAGACTGGATGGACGAGATGACTCAAAACGGATTTACCATGGAACATGTGGTTTCGTTGAATGGTGGTAATGAAAAAACGAAGTTTTTCATTTCCGGTTCTTATCTTAACCAGAATGGTATCCTTAAAAAGTCAGGACTTACAAGATACTCAGGTCGTGTAAATCTCGACCATAAATTGAACAAAAGAGTTGATTTGGGAGTAAGTGCAAATATCGGTTATACTGATTCTGAGTTTTCGGATCCTGATTCGGGAGAAGGACGTGTAGGATGGAGCAACCCGTTCTTTACAGCATTGCTTGCTTATCCTTACGAAAACGCTGAAGATTGGTACAATGGAGATAACCCTACATTGATAACTAAATATTACGATCGAAACAAGAACTTGCTCCGTTTGGTAGGTTCGGCATATTTGACTGTGAAGATTACCGATTGGTTGAAGTTCAAAACAAATTTCGGTATGGATTACTACGGACGCAAGACAACTTCTACCCTTGACCGCGAACATCCAAAAGCACAAGAAAATAAGGGCTATATGTCTCAATCCACTTCTGATATGCGCAGATATACATGGACAAACACTTTGAATTTCAATAAGACTTTTAAGGATTTGCATTACTTGTCGGGTGTTGTTGGTTTCGAAATGTATGATGGTGTATATTCTTCTTTCAATCAGACTGGATACGACCTTGACCCGTTCATGAACGATTCTCCTGCCGGAATAGGCGATAAGGACGGTTCTTCCAAGTTCCCTCCTAAAATTGGTGGTAGTAGAACTCGCAGCAATCTGATTTCTTACTTCACACAGTGGAACTATACTTATAATGACAGATATAACTTCTCTGCAAGTGTTCGTTACGACGAATCTTCAAAGTTCCTGGGTCGCAACAAGGGGGCTGCTTTCTGGTCGGTAGGTGCCGCATGGGATATTAGCCGCGAAGAGTTCATGGCTAAGTTTGACAAAATAAGCCAGTTGAAGTTGCGTGTGAGCTACGGTACTACAGGTAATCAGGATGGTATATCCGACTTTGGTACAAGAAATGGATATTCGAAGGCTTCTTATAATGGTACTCCAGGATATATACATTCGATTCTTGGAAATAACAACCTCAAATGGGAAACATCGGAACAGTTTGACCTTGGCGCTGACCTTAGATTGTTCAATAACCGTTTGAATTTGGCAGCGGATTTTTATTTAAAAAACACTCGCGACCTTTTGATGTTCAAGCAGATTTCTTTGACTTCAGGTTTTGAAAGCATACAGACCAATGCAGGTTCTATACGTAATACAGGTGTGGAACTTTCGGTAAATGCAACTCCTGTTCAGACTAAAGATTTTGAATGGACAATAGGTGCAAATATCACATATAACAAGAACCAGGTAAAAGACCTTGGCGTATGGGCAAACGAGGACAATATGTTTGTTAATGGAGATGTGCTTTATGAAGTAGGAAAACCTCTAGGTACATGGTATATGGTTGAACGTGCCGGAGTAAATCCTGAAACAGGTGAAGCTTGGTTCAGCGACCAAAAGGGTGGCTATATAGAAAACATTGATGCTGCTCCTAAAGTGGATAAGTTCAAATCATCGGAAGTTCCTGTGTTTGGTGGATTTGATACCAGCTTGAGCTATAAGGGCTTCAGCTTGTCGGCAAACTTCACATACGCTTTGAATTATTACATTATGAACGCTACACGTTGGTATGTTGATAACCATAACTTTAATGGTAACAAGCCTGCATATATGCTTACAATGTGGCGCAAACCGGGTGATGTAACTGAAATTCCACGCTTTGATGCTAAGAACAATCCTAGCCCATGGTCTTCACAGTTCCTTGAAAACGGTTCATATTTGCGTTTGAAAACATTACGTTTTTCTTGGACTGCTCCTCGCAAGGTATTGGACAAGATGAAGGTGTTCAGCTCTTTCAACGTGTTCTGCCAGGGAGAAAACCTGTTTACTGTTACAAATTACTCAGGTATGAATCCTGAAGTAAGCGGAAGCACAGACTACATGTCTTATCCGGTGCCTTTGAATGTAACTTGTGGTGTTAATGTTACTTTCTAATCTTAATAATTAAAAAACAACAAATTGATATGAAAAAGTTTCATAAATATATAATGTCTGCAACTTTGGCTTTCTTTGCAGCTTCTTGTAATTATACAGATTTGAATCCGACAGATCAGATAGATGATAGCATGATTTTCAGTTCTGTCGAGGCGTTAGAGCAGACGGTTACCGGTGCTTATTCCAGAATGTCGGTAAAGGCAATGATTAGTGTGGCCGATATATTAACGGACGATGTGATAAAAGGTGGACAGAATGGTGGTGCCGGAGATGACACATACCAGTGGACATATACTACTTCTATCGGCGATCATGCGAATATATGGTCAAGTTACTATAAAGTAATGAACGAGATAAACAGAATATTGAAAGGTGCCGACAGCGTGGTGCCGGGAGACGATGCTGAAGAAGCAAGCAAAAAGAACAGCATTGGTACGGCAAAATTCCTTCGTGCTTACAATGCCTTGCAGTTGATGTTGTTCTTTTCGAATATAGAAGATGAGAGTTCTTATGGTATTCCGTACACTAAAGAGCCTATAGTGCTTCAAACTCCGGGAAGAAACACAGTGAAAGAATGTTTCGACTATATGATTGAAGACTTGGAAGATGCCAGACCTTTGTTGTCTGCCCAGACACCGGAAAACCCGGCTTATGCTTCACAAACTGCCGTAGATGCTCTTTTGGCAAGAATATATCTTTACAGACACGATTATACTAATGCTTATAACATGGCAAAGAGTGTGCTTGCAGTGGTTCCTGTGGCAGACATGGACTCGTATGCGAAAATATGGAGCGATGAAAGCAATGCCGATATAATATGGAAACTCAAGAGATTTGCAGGAGAAGAAACCATCGGTACTATATTCTGGAGTGGAGATAATAGTAGTTCCTTCCAGCCTTCGGAAGAAATAAAGTCGGCTTATGACGAAGCAGATATCCGTAAGGATATTTTCTTAGGTGAAGGTCCGGATAGAGAAGGTGTGATAGTAGGACGTGTGAATAAATATAAAGGAACTGCAGCGGTCGGTCTTGCAGATGGCAAGATGCTCCGCGCTTCCGAAATGAAACTTATCATGACAGAAGCAAAGGCCAGAACAGAAAATGGTCTTGCCGAAGCAAACAACTTGCTGAATGAATTCCGTGCAGAAAGAATAGAAAACTGGAGCAACGTAAATTATTCTCAGGATGAGATTCTATACGAAATACTTCTTGAGCGCAGAAGAGAGTTATGTTACGAAGGCCATCGTTTCTTCGACATGCGTCGTTTTGGCAATGATATGGAAAAACCTATCATCGGTAAAACACTCGAAAAAGGAAACCATCGCTGGTTGTTACCTATTCCATTGGCTGAATTGCAGGCTAATCCTGTTATTGCAAAACAGCAGAATCCGGGATATAGCAACAATTAAGCAGGCTTAAAACTCAAATGATTTAAAAAACCGTTCCTTTTGGTCACTATGACCTGAAGTAACGGTTTTTTCTGTACAAGCGCAAGCACAAAATACATTGACTGTTATAATCAATTCGGTCTGTTTGCATACGTGTGACGGCTTTCAGAAATATGTCGGAATACTTTTGGGGGGTGTCGTTATTATGTTTTCGCAATGCCGATTATGGATAAATCAGTGGCATTTTGAAAAAACACATTAAAAATAAATCAGTATATACTGATATTTGGCTTATTATGCTTACTTTTGTACCGATTATTGCGAAAAAGGTATATAATGACATCGTTTAAAAGAACAACATACATATTTATAATATTGTTTCTGCTCAGTCTTGTTTCCACTTTTTACGCTGATGCACAGCGGGTAAGGGGAAAGCGTGGCGGTAGAAATGTATCGTCCGAAATCAAAACTGATTCATTGGCCGTTGATTCATTGGCTACGGATTCTCTTTTTTCAGATACGCTGTCTGCCGATTCGATAGAAAGTAAGGATGCACTCGACGCACCTGTGATATATGAAGCGAGCGATTCAATCGTCTTTACAAAAGGAGGTTTTGCGCATCTTTACGGTTCAGGAAAGGTCAATTATCAGAAAATAGAGCTTACATCAGCTGTCATTACAATGAATATGGACAGTAACACCGTGTATGCCAGAGGCGTGAAAGATACAGCAGGTGTAGAATCCGGTTTGCCGGTTTTCAAGGATGGCGAGACACCGTACGAATCGAAGATCATGCGATATAACTTCAAGACCAAGAAGGGTTTCATCAACAGTATTGTTACTCAGCAGGGTGAGGGATACGTTACCAGCCGTGATGCCAAGAAAGGTGCTGAGGATGAGATTTATATGCAGCACGGACGATATACCACTTGTGACAACCATGAGCATCCGCACTTCTATCTTCAGCTGTCCATGGCAAAGGTACGACCAAAGAAGAATGTAGTCTTCGGTCCGGCGCATCTTGTGGTGGAAGATGTTCCGCTGCCTATTGCCGTTCCTTTCGGATTTTTCCCTTTCAACAGCAGTTATTCGTCCGGTTTCATCATGCCGAGCTATGGTGATGAGTTGAACCGAGGATTCTATCTCCGCGATGGTGGATATTATTTTGCCATAAGCGACAAGATGGACCTGAAAGTGCTTGGTGAGATATTTACGAAAGGTTCGTGGGGACTTTCTGCAGCATCGAACTATAACAAGAGATATAAGTACAGCGGTTCGTTCAATGCCAGCTATATCGTGACAAAGACCGGAGAGAAGAACATGCCTGACTACTCGGTGTCGAAAGACTTCCGCATACAGTGGAGCCACCGTCAGGATGCCAAGGCCAGCCCTAACAGCTCGTTCTCGGCAAGTGTGAACTTTGCTACAAGTAGTTACGACCGCTCCAGCCTGAGCAGTCTGTATAATCCGCAGCAGTATGCGCAGAACACTAAGGCTTCGAGTGTAAGCTACTCGCGCAGTTTCCCTGAAATAGGACTTAACATTTCCGGTTCGTTCAACATTACGCAGAACACGCGTAACTCGTCTATCAATATGACATTGCCGGATATCAATATATCCTTGAACCGTATATATCCGTTCAAACGCAAGAAAGCTGTCGGAGATGAACGTTGGTATGAGAAAATCTCATTCCAATATACAGGATCTATGACAAATAGTATAAGTACTAAGGATAATCTTCTGTTCAAGACTCCGCTCACACAGTGGAAGAACGGTTTCCAGCATAAGATTCCGGTATCGGCTACTTTCAACCTGTTCAAGTATATAAACATTGTGCCTTCGTTCAACTACACGGCGAGATGGTATCTGAACAAGATAAAGAGGAGCTACGACCCGACACTGAACACGTCCGACCATATAAGGCGTGACACGATAAACGGTTTCAACCATGTGCATGATTATAATATGTCTGTACAGATGAATACCAAGCTGTACGGTATGTACAAGCCTCTCTTTATGAAGAGTAAGGAGATACAGGTGCGCCATGTTTTCACGCCAACCGTAAGCTATACATATACCCCTAATTTCGGAACAAAACGTTTCGGATATTATGACACATATACATATACCGATGAGCAGGGTGAGGTGCGTTCAGTGGAATATTCTCTCTATGAGGGTATGACATACGGTGTGCCTGGAAAGACCATGTCGCAGAATATCTCATTCTCTGTCGACAATAATATCGAAATGAAGATGAGGTCTGACCGTGATACGACCGGTTACAGAAAAATCAGTCTTATCGACCAGTTGGGAGCATCCATGTCGTACGACGTTGCCAATAAGAAATGGAGCGACCTGAGCATGAACGTTCGCTTGAAGCTGACAAAGAACTATACATTCAATATGAACGCATCGTTCGCTACATATGCTTATGAGTTCGACAAGAATGGAAATGTTGTAGTAGGCGACCGTACAGAATGGTCTTACGGACGTTTCGGACGATTCCAGGGATATAGCGGTTCGTTCTCATATACTCTGAATAACGATACGTTCAAGAAACTCTTCGGAAAGAAAGAAGAAAAAGATGACAAGAAGGACGGTGAGGAAAACAAGGATGAAGAAAATACCGAAGAGACTACGGAAGAACAGGAACAGAACAACTCGAATATCAGAAAGACAGAGGCTGCATCAATCAGCTCTGACGGATATATGGCGTTCAAGTTCCCATGGAGTGTAAGTTTGAGCTATAGCTATAGCATCCGTGAAGACAGGACAAAGGATATCAATATCAAGCGTATGCGCTATCCGTTCTCTCTGACACACTCATTGAATATCTCCGGTAACTTCAAGATTGGTAGCCGCTGGAATATGAACTATTCTACAGGATATGACTTTACTACCAAGGAACTGTCTATGACTACACTGAACATCACCCGCGACCTTCACTGCTTCAATATGAGTTGCGGACTTGTGTTCGGGCCATATACATCGTATAACTTTACAATCCGTGCAAACTCCAGTATGCTTACGGATGCCCTCAAGTGGGACAAGCGAAGCAATACCGGAAGTTCTGTTACGTGGTATTGATACTTCTACCAGTCGATGGCTGTTTTTCCGTTTTTCACAAGATAGTCATTGGCAAGGCTGAAGTGGTGATTCCCGAAGAAACCGTTGTATGCCGAGAGGGGTGACGGATGTACTGATGTGAGTACAAGGTGCTTGTTTCTGTCAATGAATGCCCCTTTTTTCTGTGCATACGAGCCCCACAGAATAAACACTAAGTTACTTTTCTCTTCAGCCAATTTCCTTATAACGGCATCTGTAAATTCTTCCCAACCTCTTCTTTGGTGCGACCCGGCCTGATGAGCGCGTACTGTAAGTGTGGCGTTAAGAAGAAGCACGCCCTGTTCAGCCCATCTTGTCAGGTCTCCGCTTTGTGGAACAGGTTTTCCCAAGTCGCTGTTTATCTCCTTGAATATGTTTACGAGTGAAGGAGGAGGCTGTATACCGTCGTTTACCGAGAAACACAATCCATGTGCCTGACCCGGACCGTGATAAGGGTCCTGTCCTATGATTACTACCTTCACCTTGTCAAACGGACAAAGGTTGAATGCATTGAAAATCAGTTTTCCCGGAGGATAAACCGTCGTTTCGTGATATTCCTTTCTTACGAAGTCTGTCAGTCTGATAAAGTAGTCTTTCGAGAATTCCGGCATCAATGCTTCCTTCCATGATTCTTCTATCTGTACGTTCATTGCTGTTTTGATGTTGTGATTTTATATCGGCAAAGTTAGCATTTTACAAACAAAAAAACAACGGAGTTTCTTAAGCCTTCTTGAGGTTTGGAAACTCCGCTGTAATATTTATATGTATCTCGTTTAGTTGCTTAGATAAGAGTCATGCCATGTTCTTCGCATTCCTTTCTCATGCTCTCAGGCCATATACTTGCCTGAATTTCTCCAATGTGTGCTTTTTTCAGATATAGCATACAGAGGCGTGACTGACCTATACCACCACCTATACTCAGTGGGAGAGTGCCGTTCAACAGTCTTTTGTGGAAATACAGTTCCTTTCTGTCTTCCTTGCCCGAAAGTTCCAACTGGCGCAACAGTGCTTCCTTGTCCACACGGATACCCATTGATGAAAGTTCGATGGCACGTCCTAAAACATCGTTCCATACCATGAGGTCGCCGTTCAGTCCCGGCAGACCGGTAGCCGGATCAATAGTAGAATAGTCATCATAGTCCGGAGCACGAAGGTCATGAGACTTTCCGTCGCTCAGCTTGCATCCTATACCTATTATAAATACGGCACCGTATTTCTTTGTGATAAGGTCTTCCCTTTCTTTAGG
The DNA here is from genome assembly GCF_019417265.1 of Bacteroides sp. Lineage (GTDB taxonomy): Bacteria > Bacteroidota > Bacteroidia > Bacteroidales > Bacteroidaceae > Phocaeicola. Next base: position 653 of record NZ_DXVR01000038.1, on the reverse strand, counting down.
AGTCTTGTCAGGATACATCTGCAAGAGTTCTTCGGAATGTATGAAGTGTATGTCGTGAGCCAAGAATGATTTTATCTGCGGATACATTTCGCATACCATATACTCTGTACGTCGCATAGCCGAGTATATTCTTGTAACGATGCTTTTCAGAAAATCTATATTTCTCTGTTCTGCTGTGATTGTTCTTTCCCAGTCCCACTGGTCGACGTAAAGCGAATGCAGGTTTCCAAGTTCCTCATCCGCGCGTATTGCGTTCATATCTGTATAAATACCATATCCCGGATCGATGTTATAGTCGGCAAGTGTCACTCTTTTCCATTTAGCAAGAGAGTGTACCACTTCAGCCTGTTGGTCCCCCAAGTCCTTGATAGGGAATGACACGGCACGCTCTACTCCGTTGAGGTCGTCGTTTATACCCATACCTTTAAGAACGAACAATGGGGCTGTTACGCGGCGGAGTCTTAGTTCAGATGATAGGTTTTGCTGGAAGAACTCCTTTATCTGTTTAATGCCAAGCTCAGTCTGTTTCATGTCGAGCAGGGCTTTATAGTTGGTTGGTTTTATTAAGTAACTCATGATTTGTTTGGTATTAGTTTTGTTGGCAAAGATAGGTATATTTTGTAAATATGCAATTATAATTACGGAAAACTTAT
>NZ_DXVR01000037.1:0-24414 GCF_019417265.1 Bacteroides sp. | reverse complement strand
AATATCAATTTTGCCCATGCGGCTTAGTATAAATTAATTTTTACGACTTACTTATAACATTTGTTATGTAATTATTCAGCCTTATTCTTTTTCAGCCATTCCAGTCTGCGCATGTCCGGCAAATGTTTCACAGTGAAGTTCTCGAATTTGGCTTCAAATCCGTTTCCATCGGGAGATGCTGCCAATACGCCAACTTTCATCGGAATATTGTCCTGCATCCACGCATTACGCATCATAGTGTATTCCTTGTCATCGAAAGAATAGAACACCTCTATGGCATCAAGTCTTCTTACAGCCTTAATCCATATATAAGGTACAGGCTTGTCGAGAGTAATGACACTCCAGTCGGATGTCTTATGAGTAACCACCGTACTAAGATTATACTTGCCATCGACAAATTCAATTCCTGCCTTGATATAATTCTCATGGTCTATCCTCAACATTATACCGGCCTGATCAAACCGTGTCTTGTATTCTCCCGATACCTTTACTTTCGCTTCAAACTCACCGCCATATGTAGCATAATAGAATGGAGCATCGTCCACAGTAAAACCGTAGTGTGAGATACGCCAATAGTCACTCTGAGGAGTAACGAACATTGTCATGGTTTTACTGTCCTTTATCTCCCAACTTTCCGGTTCATTAAACCAGTTCATTTTTTCAAGGCTCTGTGCAGCTACCGACTAAAGAGCCATAACACCAAGTAAACTTAAAATCAGTTTCTTCATATTTATAATGCTTTATGTGTTTATTCCATTCTATATTTGTTTTTATCCTCTTCAGTCAGTTCACGAATAACTCTGCAAGGATTACCGGCTGCCAAGACTCCAGAAGGTATGTTTTTTGTGACTACACTTCCAGCTCCTATTACCGCATCATCGCCTATCGATACTCCAGGCAGAACGCTCACGTTTGCCCCTATCCACACATTATTACCTACCGTAATAGGAAAAGCATATTCCAGTCCCATATTTCTTTTTTCAGCGTCAAGAGGATGCCCTGCCGTATAAAATCCGCAATTTGGAGCAACAAAAACATTGTCACCGAATGTAATCTTAGCCCCATCCAGGATAACGCAGTTCACATTCATATAGAAGTTCTCACCTATTTCGATGTTATAGCCATAGTCATAATAGAAAGGCTGTTCAATCAGAAAGTTACACTTCGTTTTTCCGAACAGTCGCCGTATTATCTCAGTACGTTCGGCAGTCATTGACGGTCTCAAAGAGTTATATTCATAGCATAAATCTTTACATACTGCCCTTTCACGCAACAGTTCCTCATCGTAATTAGCGTCATAGAGCAGTCCTTTATGGCATTTTTCCTTTTCAGTCATAATGATAATAGATTTAAATTACTTTCCACTCTCCGTTATAAACAGCAGTTTGTCACCCACATGCAGTTCCATCTGTCCGTTCGGAATCAGAAACTCGTTTCCACGCTTTATAAGCATAACCAGCGAACCTTTAGGTATATTCATATCAGCCAGACGGTTGCCGTGTACCAGCATTTCCTCATTAAGAGTAATATCGTGCAGCTGCGAATCTATCTCGTCAGGAAGTTCTACTCCAAACTCGTTTCCTTCCTTCTCAAGAGGCAAATCAAGTTTAAGCCAGCGTGCCACAGAAGATATTGTCATTCCCTGAATAACGAGTGACAGCAAGGTGATAAAGAAAACTATATTAAACAGCTGGTGTGAGCCTTCTATTTGAGCTATAACCGGATATGTGGCAAATATGATTGGTACAGCGCCACGCAATCCAACCCACGAAACGAAAAGTTTGGCTTTGGCACTTATTCCCCTGAAAGGAAGCAGACACGCGAACACACTCAGCGGACGTGCCACAACTATCATAAATACGCCGATAAGCAATGCCACTACAGCAGTATCAAGCATTTCATGAGGATTAACAAGCAATCCGAGGGTGATAAACATTATAATCTGGAACAGCCAGGTAAGTCCGTCCATAAATGTTGTTATCTCCTTTCGATAAGTCAGTTTCATATTTCCTACCACCACACCGGCTATATATACAGCCAGATAACCGTTGCCTTTAAGCATATCAGTAGCGGTAAAAGTAATGAAAACCATACTCAGAAGAAGTATTGAATAAAGTGATGAGTTTGACAGACCTATCTTGTTTGTGAGCCATGACATGAACCGTCCCATGGAATACCCCAAAGCACCACCAATGAGGAACTGTACAAACAAGTCTTTGAGCAAAAGACCAATACTAAGCGAACTGCCACTGGAGATTACCTGTATAAGGACAATCGTGAGCATATATGCCATAGGGTCGTTACTTCCACTCTCAAGCTCCAGCATAGGACGAAGGTTTTCCTTAAGATTCATTTTCTGCGAACGGAGAAGACTGAACACAGAAGCCGAATCGGTGGAAGACATTGTAGCCGCCAAGAGCAGTGACACCATGAACGTCAGTTCGATATTAGTGCTGTTCCATCCGGAAATATAGAAGATAAACAGTCCGGTAAGCAAAGTAGTCAGAAGAACCCCCACGGTAGAAAGAACAATCCCTTCTTTCAGAACAGGTTTTATATCTGTAAACTTGGTTTCCATACCTCCGGTAAAGAGGATGATACTGAGTGCCATCATACCTATGAACTGAGCGTCCTCGGCACTGTTGAACTGCAATCCGAGTCCGTCGCTGCCGAACAGCATTCCCACGAGCAGGAAAAGCAACAGTGTAGGTATTCCGAAACGATAACCGGTCTTGCTTATCAATATACTGGTGAAGATAAGTACCGACCCAATCAAAAGGATGTTCTCTGCTGTAAATATCATTGCTATAGTTTTTAAATAAGGATTATTGTAAATAACTCCAAAAACAACTGTACTTTTTTTGGTGCCGACCATGGTGGGCAGTGGTGCTGACCATAGTGGGCAATGCTGCCGACGATTGTCAGCTATGGTGCCGACCATCGTCAGCACAAAAATATGTAAGCACAATTCAGATTATATCAGGCCTGAAATCAATCACTCAAACAGTGTACAAACTTCCGCACGGCTCACCTTTATCAAGTCTGCAGGAGCAAGCTTAACCTGCAATCCGCGCACTCCGGCACTGACATAGATATAATCGAAATCATTGCAGGTGTGATGGATATATGTAGGGAAATGTTTTTTCATACCTATAGGCGAACAGCCTCCACGAATATATCCCGTAAGCGGCAGAAGTTCCTTCATTGGGATAAGGTCGCATTTCTTGTTTCCGGACAGTTTGGCCGCCAGTTTCAAATCGATTTCATGCTCTCCCGGAATCACGCATACGAAATATCCTGACTTATCGCCATGAAGTACAAGCGTCTTGAATACCTGTTCAATGTTTTCACCGAGTGTAGCAGCCACATGCACACAACTCAAATCATTCTCATCTACCTCGTATGGTACAAGTTCGTATTTTATCTTATCCTTGTCCAGCAGTCGTGCCACATTGGTCTTGGATATTTTTTCTTTAGCCATAATTTTATATTGTTAGAATTTCTGATTTAGTTCTTCCTTCAGGAACTTAGGTGTATATCCTTTTTCCGACTCGGCTACTACTTCAGGTGCTCCGCACGAAAGAAGTTGTCCTCCACCCTTTCCGCCTTCAGGCCCCATGTCGATGATATAGTCAGCCATCTTGATTACGTCAAGGTTATGTTCTATAACGAGGACTGTATTACCCTTGTCAACCAGACGGTTGAGTACGTTCATCAATACTCGTATATCCTCAAAGTGCAATCCTGTGGTAGGCTCGTCAAGAATATAGAAAGTCTTTCCGGTATCTTTCTTCGAGAGTTCTGTTGCAAGCTTCACACGCTGGCTCTCTCCACCGGAAAGAGTGGTTGAAGGCTGTCCCAACTTGATATATCCCAAACCTACTTCCTGAAGAACCTTTATCTTGTTCAGTATCTGAGGTACATTCTCGAAGAACTCCACGGCACGGTTTATAGTCATATCAAGTACGTCGGCTATTGACTTACCTTTGTATCTTACTTCCAGTGTCTCACGGTTATAGCGCTTTCCATGACACACCTCACAAGGAACAAGCACATCAGGCAGGAAGTTCATTTCTATGGTCTTGTATCCGTTTCCACCGCAAGCCTCACATCGTCCTCCGGCTACATTGAAAGAGAAACGTCCCGGCTTGTAACCGCGTATCTTCGCTTCCGGCAGACCGACAAACAGGTTTCTTATATCTGAGAACACTCCGGTATATGTAGCCGGATTGGAACGCGGAGTACGTCCAAGCGGCGACTGATCCACATTCACCACCTTGTCTATATTCTCCAGTCCTTCAATACGGTCGTATGGCAAAGGGTCCTGAAGCGAGCGGTAGAAATGCTGCGATAGTATAGGCTGGAGAGTGTCGTTTATAAGAGTTGATTTACCGCTTCCCGAAACACCTGTCACACAGATAAGTGTTCCTAACGGAAATTCCACATCAACACCTTTCAGATTGTTTCCTCTGGCTCCGAACAGAGAAAGTTTCTTTCCGTTGCCCGGTCTTCTCTGTGCCGGCACTTCTATCTTCATCTCTCCGTTAAGATACTGCGATGTCATGGTGTGAGTCTTCAGCATCTCTTCCGGAGTTCCGGCAAACACCACTTCACCACCAAGTCGTCCGGCTTTCGGTCCCATATCTACTATGTAGTCCGATGCCAGCATCATGTCCTTGTCATGCTCTACCACTATCACCGAGTTGCCTATATCTCTAAGGCTTTTCAGGGAGTTTATCAGTCGGACATTATCCCTCTGATGAAGTCCGATACTCGGCTCATCAAGGATATAAAGCACATTTACAAGCTGCGAACCAATTTGTGTTGCAAGACGGATACGCTGGCTTTCACCACCGGACAGGCTGACAGAAGTACGATTGAGAGAAAGGTATTCAAGTCCCACATCAAGCAGGAATTTCAGACGGGTACGGATTTCTTTCAGAATCTCCTGAGCTATGACTTTCTGCTTACTGTCGAGATGTTCCTCCACTCCCTGCAACCATTCATAAAGCTCGCTGATATCCATAGAAGCAAGCTCGTAAATATTCTTGTCGTGCAGACGGAAATGCAATGCCTCCTTATTAAGCCTCATCCCCTTACACTCAGGACAGACATCAGTCTTGGCAAACTGTTCAGCCCATTTCTGAGCTGTGGCAGAAGCATCCTTCTCCTGCATCATCTGTATATACTTTACTATACCTTCGTATTCCACAAAATAGTCGGACGAGGTATGGACGAGCGAACTGTCAATCTTCAGACGGTCGTCGCATCCGTAAAGAATCTCATTTAAGGCATCATCCGGCAGTTCACTTACCGGAGTTTTCAATGTTGCCTCATGACGTTCAAGCAAGGCACTCAACTGCCAGAAAATCATAGCATTCTTATACTTTCCGAGCGGTGCTATAGCTCCTTCATAAACAGAAAGCGAACGGTCCGGAATAACCTTGTCAATGTCTATAAGATTGACATATCCCAATCCCTTGCATCGCGGACACGCTCCCTGCGGAGAGTTGAAAGAGAAATTGTGCGGTGCTGGCTCACGATAAGAAAGACCTGTAACAGGACACATCAGACGCTTACTGTAGTGACGGACGCTCTCTGTCTGGGCATCAAGTATCATAAGCAATCCATCGCCCAGTCGCATGGCCGTAGCTACACTCTGGCGCAATCTCTTGTCCTCCTTCTCAGTCACTATGGTTTTGTCCACCACTACTTCTATATCGTGGTTCTTGTATCTGTCAAGCTTCATTCCGTGAGTGATTTCCCTCACCTCACCGTCAACCCTTACATAGAGATAACCCTTCTTGCGGACCTGCTCGAACAGTTCCTTATAATGTCCCTTACGGGTACGCACCAGCGGAGAAAGTATGAAGATACGCTTTCCCTTATAATCGCGGTTAATAAGTTCGATGATTTGCTCTTCGGTATATTTCACCATCTTCTCGCCCGAAAGATAGGAGTATGCCGTAGCTGCACGGGCATAAAGCAGACGCAGATAGTCGTATATCTCGGTAGTTGTACCCACAGTGGAACGCGGATTCTTGTTTGTCGTCTTCTGCTCGATTGAGATAACCGGACTAAGTCCCGTAATCTTGTCAACATCAGGACGTTCCATTCCCCCAAGGAAGTTTCTGGCATATGCGGAGAATGTTTCTATATACCTGCGTTGTCCCTCGGCAAAGATAGTATCGAATGCAAGCGACGACTTACCGCTTCCACTCAGCCCGGTAATGACCGTAAGGCTGTTGCGCGGTATCTCGACATCTATATTTTTCAGATTATGTACACGTGCTCCCTGCACGCTTATCGTTTCTTTTCCTTCTGTCATATCTTAATATTCAGTGAAACATTGCAAAGATAATGCTTTTTTCGTACTTTTGCCCGTAAATAATCATATAGCTGAAAAATGAAATTTATTCAATCTGTATTTCTTGCACTGGCACTCATGGCCGGAAGCAGCATAAAAGTAATGGCTCAGGCATCGGCCGAGAGCGGATATTTCCTACACACAGTAACCAAAGGCCAAAGCCTATACTCCATATCAAGCATGTACAATGTAAGCATTGACGACATTGTACGTCTGAATCCCGGAAGCGACAAACAGATTCGCGAAGGGGCTGCGCTGAAAATTCCACAGGCTGTTTCTACCAATTCGGACAAGCCTGTATTCCACACCATACAGGCCGGAGAAACACTGTATCGCCTCTCAGTGAAATACAACATCACAACTCAGGCCATCTGCGAAGCCAATCCGGGACTGAGCAGTGAGAACTTCCGCAGCGGTCAGGTTATTATCATACCTGTACAGTCGGCATCGAAAACAGAAAAAGAAACTCCAAAGGCTACCGCCAAAGAGGAAACTACCGTAAAGATGAACGACTGGAAGGACATGCACAAGGTGGAAAGAAAAGAAACCATCTTCAGCATCAGCCGCGAATACGGAATAACTGAAGAAGAACTGATAGCAGCCAATCCGGAACTGAAAAACGGAAAGCTCAAGAGAGGTACTTTCCTGTTTATCCCATACGGCAAGAATGAACAAAAGACACAACAGACTGAATCAAAACCTACAGTACAGGAACTTACCAACGAAGAGATATTCAGCCGGTTTGAAGATTCCAAGAAAGAGATAAAGACTATAAAGGCAGCTGTTCTTCTACCGTTCATGGCAGGGACAAGTGCAAACATGGACGAACAAATCAGAATGGTGGAATACTATGAAGGATTCCTCATGGCTGTAGACAGTCTGAAGAAAGAAGGTGTGTCTGTAGACCTTTATACATACGACACTAAGGGAAAGGAAGCAACCCTGAACAATATACTTGCCAGGAAAGAGATGAAGAATATGGACATCATATTCGGACCGGCAAGGTCGCAGGACATTGACGCTTTGGCTACATTTGCAGACAAGAACAACATTCGTCTTGTTATACCTTTTGCCCCGAAGGTGGATCAGGTGTTCAAGAATCCGCATATCTATCAGGTAAACACTCCGCAGTCATATCTGTACTCGGAAGTCTATGAACATTTCAACCGCAAGTTCAGCGGATGCAATGTGATATTCCTCAATGCAAGCAACGGCGACAGAGAAAAAGATGAGTTTATCAAAGGAATGAAAACAGGACTTAAGGAAAACGGAATAAGCTATCGTGACTTTACCATGACTGACAATTTCTACGATATAACCACCGTTATGGATACGCTGAAAAACAACATATTCATACCGACATCCGGAAAGAGTACAGCCCTGGTGAAGATTCTTCCTCAACTCACACAGATACGTCGCGAAAGACCTGGCTATTCAATGAATCTGTTCGGCTATCCTGAATGGCAGACATACACCAACGACTATTTGGCAAGTTTCTACGAGATAGATACATACTTCTATTCGTCATTCTATACAAACAATCTTTTCCCGGCAGCCGTAAACTTTACTCATGCATACCGCCGCTGGTACAGTAAGGATATGGCGAATACCTACCCCAAATACGGTATGTTAGGATATGACACCGGTTATTTCTTCCTGAAAGGACTGTCGAAATACGGTAACAAGATGGAAGAGAATCTCGGTTCGATACACGTAACACCTATACAGACCGGCTTCAAGTTTGAACGTGTAAACAACTGGGGAGGATTTATAAACCGGAAAGTATTCTTCGTACACTTCTCAAAGGATTATGAACTGATAAAACTTGACTTTGAATGATAAAGAAAACATACATATTTATACTGTTGGGTATTGTATTGTGGCTTAACACCTCCACGGCCAATGCTCAATTGCAGGAACAGAAGCACAATTTCTCCATCGGTTTGAGCGGTGGAGTAAACTTCGGCAATGTAGACTTCTCACCACGAATCAAGCAGGGCTACCTGATAGGTCCGCAAGCCGGATTTACAGCCAGATATATCTCCGAGAAATATTTCAGCATGATATGTGGTATCCAGGCCGAAGTGAACTATTCACAACGCGGATGGAAAGAGGTGATAGAAGACGGCAGCGGAGACAGCTATCAGAGATCAATGGATTATATCGAGATACCTCTCTTGGCACATTTGGCTTTCGGAAAGGAATACGGGAACGGAGCCAGATTTATCCTCAACTTAGGTCCTCAGATAGGTTTCCACCTCGGAGACAAAGAAAAACATGCCATGCCCTCAATACAGAAAGAACAATACGGTAAAGCTGTAGAGAACGGTTTTGACTACGGTCTTATAGGTGGAGGCGGAATTGAGATTCGTACAGGAGTAGGCCACTTCCTGCTTGAAGGAAGATACTACTTCGGACTCAGCGACTTCTTCAACACTACAAAGAAAGACTATTTCTCACGCTCGGCACATACATATATATGTGGGAAAATCACTTATCTTTTCGATATAACGAAGTGAGTTTTTAGTTGTTAGTTTTTAATTGTTAATTCTTAATTATTAATTCAATATGCGTCTAATTTCATGGAACGTAAACGGAATCCGCGCATGCTGCGACAAAGGTTTCCGCGATTCATTCAAGGCACTTGATGCCGATTTCTTCTGCCTGCAGGAAACAAAGATGCAGGAAGGACAGCTTGACCTCAATTTCGAAGGATATACATCATATTGGAACTATGCCGAAAAGAAAGGCTATTCCGGTACAGCAATATTCACACGCCATCAGCCACTGAATGTCACTTACGGTATAGGCATTGACGAACACGACCACGAAGGACGTGTAATCACACTCGAAATGGAGAACTTCTTCCTCGTAACGGTATATACTCCAAACTCACAGGACGGACTTAAACGTCTGGACTACCGTATGACCTGGGAAGACGATTTCAGAGCATATCTGCAGAATCTTGACAGCAAGAAACCGGTATTGGTATGCGGCGACCTTAATGTGGCACACAAGGAAATCGATTTGAAAAATCCTAAGACCAACCGCATGAATGCAGGATTTACCGACCAGGAAAGAGAAAAGTTCCAGACACTGCTTGATGCCGGCTTTATAGATACATTCCGCCATTTCTATCCTGACATGGAGAATCTTTATTCGTGGTGGTCGTACCGCTTCAAGGCACGCGAGAAGAACGCAGGGTGGCGTATTGACTACTTTGTAGCATCGGCACGCCTCGCAGACAAACTTCATGGAGCAAAAATACACACAGAGATATTCGGTTCAGACCACTGCCCGGTGGAAGTTACCATAGATTTATAATATAAGGATGAAGAACGACGGGTTTACACTCAGAAAAAGACTTAAGAGCTTCAAGTTTGCTTTCAATGGCATAAAACTGCTCATTACGCGAGAGCACAATGCATGGATACACTGCTTTGCGGCTGTATGCGTCATAGTGGCCGGATTTGCTTTCAACATATCCACAACGGAATGGATATCTGTAATATTTGCCATAGGAACAGTCCTTGCGGCAGAAGCTGTAAACTCGTCCATCGAAGCCATAGCAGACCTCGTTTCACCGGGATATAACGAAGCCATAAAACGCACCAAGGATCTTGCGGCAGGAGCAGTACTGATACTTGCCATAGCAGCAGCCATCGTAGGACTGATAATATTTGTCCCGAAAGTAATGGAAATATTCTGTTGAATAAACACGCAGGAAATTGCGTTTCTATAATAAAACAATAAAGATATGATTAAAAGAATCAGCATATTATTTATGGTGTGCCTGCTGTCATTCTCCATCAGTGCACAGACCATTGAAGTTACCGGCAGCCGTAAGGCAGTCCGTACATCGGGCGATGTAGGAGCAGTTCTTCTCCCCGTGGCAGGGCTGACAGCAATCCTTATAAACAAGGATTGGGAGGGTTTGAAACAGGGAGTATTTTCAGGTATCACTACACTCGGAGTAACTTATGCGCTGAAATATGCCGTAAAGAAAGAACGTCCCGACCACAGTAATCTACACTCCTTCCCTTCCATGCACACATCAGTATCGTTTGCCGCGGCTTCGTTCATACAGCGCAGATACGGTTGGAAATGGGGAGCACCGGCTTATGTTCTGTCCACATATGTAGGTTGGAGTCGCGTTTATGGCAAGAAACATGACTGGTGGGATGTAGCAGCCGGAGCTGTAATAGGTACTGCCAGTTCGTACATATTCACACGCCCGTTTGCCAAGAAACATAATCTTACTATAAGTCCCGTTGCAGGCGACGGACATTACGGTGTTTATGCTTCGATTAATTTCTAAGATTACTCACAGAACTTCTCAAAATCTGTTTCAAAAGCCTTAAAGCCACCGGGATAGACACGCGCTATTTTTTCCGACACCTTTGCCCTGTCTGTTTTATCCTGTAGCAGGGTTATAAAATCGCTCAGAAGCTGACGGGAAACATTTTCTAACATGAAAGTTGTAAGGGCGTGTGCCAATATATAGGCATAACGCTCATCCGTTCTCTGTTTTTTCATGAACAAGCTCCAGTCTGCATCAACGAAATTCCTTAGATTGACTTCCCCCAACATATACATGGAACGTATCCTTCCCTTTTCGTATGCTGTCATGGAATGCCTTATACCTTTTTTACTTACCTCACAATGCTCGAAATACTCGCTCAGCCCCTCCATAAGCCATACCGGAGGATTTATACCGGTTATTTCTCGGGTAAGATAGTGACTTAGCTCATGGTATATCACAGAAAGGCCTCTCTTACGGTTCTTGTCCATCTCCATGATAACAGCCTCTTTTCTTTTAGCACTATATAAACCACCGATGTTTTTAACCGGAATTTTTTTGCTTAAACCTATGGTATCCAGATAAAATTCTGCCACACTGCGCTCGTTGAATACCGTAAGTTTCACCTTCAGACTATCCTTAAGTCTGAACAGTCTGTAAAACTTTATCTGATATACCATCATCTGTTCCACCAGCTGCTGTTCTTTTTTCGGCAAGGCATCACCGGCATATTCTATCTTAAGGTATTGGGCTGCAGCTACAAGAACCGACAATGATGCCATAACAAATAATATTATGCGCTTCATCTATTCTTGTTTTTCTTTTTCAAATACCTTTTCTGTTCGCGTTTGGTCATATCCTGCATTATGAGATCATCATCTGTCACCGCCTCATATTTTTTCTTCTCCTCCATAATCACATCCCCCTCTGTAGTTCTGAAAGTAGGCATGAAATGCGAATAGGCATATCCGGTAGCCTGAAGAGCATCAAATTTATTTTCATCGAGGAAGAAATATGTTATCGACACACAAGTTCTACCGGCAATCCCCACGGGCTGCCCTGTCAGTACCTGTTCGCCCGGTACAATGAAATTCTCGTCCATAACAAGATATGCCGCAAAAGTACGGTCTGCATGATATATAAGCAACTGCCTTGGATTGGTAGTCTTACATGCTATTCCGCTTCGTGTGGCATATACTGTATCACCACGGTGCATATAAAAATTCAGGGTTTTCACGCTCTCGCGCAAATCCGTTTTCCATGCTGTAACCTTTCCGTTCTTTACAGGAAGTGCATATGGAAATTTAATATCAAAGTCTTTCACAAAATTACCACGGAAGTACATAAAAGATGAAGGCTCTTTAAACGGATTATCCACATTTGAGCCTTTTGGAATTGTAAACATGGTATTTTTTCCGGGACGCAGATTATACGAACGGTCATCAATACGATAAACATAGTAATCGCAATAATCATTATTCGTATATACAAGCAGCAAATCCTCCTTGGAATTCCTCTCCCAATTGGACTCTATAACATTAAAAGGCCTCTGCATCAGTGTCTTTAATGATTGCGACATTCCCTGCATCGTAAATAATAACAACATTATTACAACGCAAATTTGTGTTTTTCCATTCTGCATATTAAAGTTTATTATATAAATCACTGGAAGAACAAGTCATCAAGGCGACTGGTGTTCTCCTCTTCAAGTTCAGTAACCTTGTCCTTACATGGGTCAAACTCATCAGGAATATCGAATTTCTCCTCCTGCGAATATCCCAAAGTCTTGTCGGCATAAACCTTATTCATATATATACCCCAGATAGGAAGAGCCATTGAAGCACCCTGTCCGTCAGCCATACGGTCAAAGTGAATATCCCGTTCCTCACCTCCTACCCAGCATCCCGAAACAAGATTTGGAGTAAAGCCCATAAACCACCCGTCAGAGTTGTTGTTGGTAGTACCAGTCTTTCCGCCCATGTCGGCTGTGATATGATACAGTCTTCTTACACGCCCGCCGGTACCTTCATTTATTACCGCACGGAGCATCACGAGCATCTTGTACGCGCTGCTCTCACTTATCACTTCATTCACCTGAGGAGAGAAGTTAGCCAACACATTACCGTCATTGTCCTCTATACGTGTAACGAACAGCGGTGCCGTGCGTATTCCCTTGTTCACAAAAGTTGTATATGCGCTTACCATTTCGCCCACCGAGATCTCACAAGGCCCGAGACACAAAGAGATGGTAGGCTGTATTTCCTTATTCAGTACACCGAACGAATGAATCAGTCTGACCAATTCATACGGATTAAGTTTACTCATCAGATAAGCCGAAATCCAGTTGTTAGAATTTGCAAGTCCCCATTTCAGAGTAACTATTTCGCCATAATGCTTCTTTGAACTGTTTCTCGGAGTCCATGCAATACCGTTCTCGTCGAAATAAGTTCCCTCAACGTTTCTTGTCTCGTCACACGGAGAAAAACCGTTTTCCATTGCAAGTGAATACAGGTACGGCTTGATAGTAGAACCCACCTGACGGCGTCCCACCATAGCCATATCATACTTGAAATTGTCATAGTTAGGTCCTCCAACATATGCTTTCACATATCCTGTAATAGGGTCCATCGACATAAATCCGGCACGCAGGAAGTGCTTGTAGTATTTAATGGAATCAAGAGGAGTCATTATAGTATCTTTCTCACCCTGATATGTAAACACAGTCATCTCACGCGGAGTATTGAAAGCCTTCATTATTTCCGCATCGGAATATCCGGCAGCTTTCATCACACGACGACGTTCGCTTTGTTTTATGGAACGATTCAAGATAGCATCAACCTCTTCCGCTGATAACTGATTTGTGTATGGTGCTGTCTTTCTACCTTTCTTTTCCTTGAAGAAACGAGGCTGCAGATACTCAGCCACATGCTCCTGAACTGCCTCTTCGGCATATTGCTGCATGCGCGAGTTGATAGTAGTATAAATCTTTAACCCGTCTGTATAAAGATTATAGTTTGAACCATCCTTTTTCTTGTTCTTTGCGCACCACCCATACAGAGGATTTGTTTCCCACGCAAGGGAATCTTCGTAGAACTTCTGCATCTGCCATCCGCGATAATTCTTCTTCACAGGTTTCTTTGCATTCAGCACACCGCGTAGATACTCTCTGAAGTATGTAGCCAGACCGTCATTATGGTCAACCGGCCTATATCTAAGGACCAAAGGTAGTGCCTGAAGCGAATCACGTTCAGCCTCTGTCAGATAACCGGCTTTACGCATCTGGTCGAGCACCACATTTCGGCGTCCGCGTGTACGTTCATTGAATCGGCGCGGATTGTACAGGGAAGGATTCTTACACATACCTATAAGTGTAGCAGCCTCTTCAATACTCAAAACCTTAGGATCTTTTGAGAAATATGTACCTGCTGCCGTCTTTATACCTACGGCATTATTCAGGAAATCGAACTTATTGAGATACATCGTAAGGATTTCTTCCTTGGTATAATAACGCTCCAACTTGACGGCAATAACCCACTCTATAGGTTTCTGCAGCAGACGTTCCATCACATTATCTGCTGTAGGAGAATAGAACTGCTTGGCCAACTGCTGGGTTATGGTACTACCACCACCGGCATTTTTCTGCATGAACACACCACGCTTGATAAGGGCACGCATGAATGCCCGTGCATCAATACCGGAATGTTCGCTGAAACGCACGTCCTCAGTAGCCACAAGAGCATGCACCAGATTCGGTGACAAATCCTCGTAACCTACATAAAGACGGTTCTCCTTGCTGAGTGACCATGTTCCCAACACCTTTCCGTCGTCAGAAATAACCTGTGTGGCAAACTTTAGATTAGGATTTTCAAGTTCCTCAATAGGTGGCACATAACCAATCTTGCCATCTGAGATAGCAGAAAATATTATATACGTTGCCAGCATACCTATCAGCAGCAACGCCCAAAGTACGATGATAAAAGTCTTTCTCATTGAAATAGCTTATTTGTTACGTTCAGTCCCATAATTCTTACAAACAGGACAAATCGCTACAAAAGTACAAAAAAAACAATGGGATTAATATATTATAAAAGATATTTTATAATTTACTGTTACTCATTGCATCATCATTAAATACCACAGACCACAGCAACTGACGATGTATAAAAGACCAAATATACAATCATTTTCTTGCAACATTACCCATAAAAAAGTATTTTTGCCATGAATAATTCTATAAACCATAGTGTGGTTTATAGAAACTACACTGTAATTTTTACAAACCACACTGTGGTTTGTAAAGACACAACTTTTATTTATAGATAATGTAAGCACAAAACAAACTTTATTACAGCAAGCAAATAACTTTTCATACTAACAAAGTAAACTTTTACGGACTATGGCAAAATACGTAATGCAGGAAATGAAAAACCTTCATAAGGAAGGAGAAACGCTACTCTACCCAAGAATGGTAATAGACGGATGTTGCGAAACAGAAGAACTGGTGGAGATGATTACCAAAGGCTCCACACTGAGAAAAGGCGAAGTTATGGCAGCTCTGCAACTGGTCGCAGACGGAATGGTCTCGATGATGGCACACGGCCGTTCGGTACGGCTTGAAGGTATAGGACTATTCACTCCAAGCCTGTCATTAAAGGACGGAAAGGAAAGAGAAGACACAGAAGGCGACTCTCCGCGACGAAACGCACAGAGTATAGAAATAGGCAATATAAACTTCCGAGCCGAAAAAAGCCTGATTCAGGACACAAACTCCCAATGCAGTCTGCAAAGACAGAAAGGCGACTGGCGATGCAACAGGTCGAAGTTCTCTCCGGAGGAAAGGTTATCCATCGCACTGAATTATCTTGAAACGAACCATACCATGACAGTCGGAGAATACGAACAACTTACAGGCCTAAGCCACACTACTGCCGGAAAAGAGCTGAAGAAATGGGTAGCGACTCCGGAGTCTGGTATATATTTCAAAGGAAGCGGGTCGCATAAGATTTATGTGAAGAGATAAAAATTGGATTTGAAAGCCTTAAATCATGTAACTATAAATTGTAAGACATGATTTAATTATCATCTTAACAATAACAATAAAAATCAAATTAAATAGGAATTTTAAGTTTTATCTATTATTTTTGCAAAGGACAGAGTTGACTCTTTCCAATACATATTAGAAATTAAAGAGGCGTTATGTTTTATTCTTGTACGTACCAAGCCTGAGAAACTTCAAAATTTGAAAACAAGAGACGATGTAATGGTCTCCACGCATATGCGTGGGGCTGTTATTCCCACATCTGTTTTCAAAGGTTTTCTCAGGGCCTGTACGTTAAGAAGTGTGGCATACAGTTCCACGCTTCGTGGTTTAATAAAAAATCCTTGTGGAAACTGAAGGAAAAATGGAGGATTGAATATGAAGAAATTTATATTGCCTTTTTTGTTATTTCTCTCTTTTGCGATAGGCGGATGTACTGATAATACGCCTAAAACAGAAATAAAGACAGAAACACCAAACTCAATTACGCAAACATATACTGTGGAACGTTATAAACTCTTTCCAACGCAAAATATGTGGACATTCATCAAACTTGACACACAAACAGGGCAAATATGGCAATTACAATACAGTATAAACGATGATAATAGACGATTTGAATGTGAACTTAATACTAATTCACTTATTATTGATGATAAAAAGATAAATGGTCGTTTTGAACTTTATTCTACTCAAAATATTTATAATTTTATTCTTGTTGACCAAATAGACGGAAGAACATGGCAGGTACAATGGTCTTTTGAAGAAAATAATCGTGGCATCATTCCTATTAATAATTAATGTATTATTGAAAACCATAAAAAACATTATGATTATGAAAAAGTTTTTCTTTTCACTGTTTATTGCATTTACAGTTTTTTTAACAGCTTTTGCCCAAGAAGAGTCTGAACATTTAACTTTCAAAGGAGTGCCTATAGATGGAACTTTAAATGAATATGTATCAAAAATGAAGCAGGCAGGTTTTACTCATATCGGAACACAGGATGGCATAGCGATTCTTCAAGGTGATTTTGCAGGATTCAAGGGATGTACTGTATTTGTATCTACTCTTAAGTCTATTGATAAAGTCAGTACAATTGGAGTAATGTTTCCTGAAAAAAATGATTGGATTCGCTTGAAAATAATTATGGAAATTTGAAATCGATGCTTACAAAGAAGTATGGTGAACCGTCTGATTGTACAGAAACATTTAAAGGGCATACTCCTTCGATAAATTTAGCTAAATTAAGTAGTTTGAAAATGGGCGATTGTACATGGTATACTACTTTTAGTACGCCCAAAGGAGACATACAATTATCTTTGGAGTCGTTAGAATATAATTGTCATGTAATCCTTCGCTATTATGACAAAATAAATACAGATGCCGTAGAGTCACAGGCAATGGATGATTTATAATACAAATACCTATGTATATATCTATTGTATTGGGATTAATCATCGCTATTACGATTGTCGTGATCGTAGTAGCGATACAGTTGTTATTAAAAAGGAAAGCAAAGGAAGTTTCCGGTAGTATCAGGTCGGTAGTTCCATTTTACAGAGAGCAAGGGTATGATGAGAATGTTGGGAAGCAAAGTATTGAGGCTCGCTTCATTAGTATCGAAACCGATTTAGAAAACAGCTTCTATGAACGTATAATATCTTCTTCCAACGAAGAGCAATTTGCAAGTCATTATATGCAGTTGTTTTGTGAAGCACGTTCTTTACTGAAAAGAATGAAGAGATTTAGCATAGAACCTGACGATGTAATAATAAGATTTGTACGCGACCTAGATAATCTTCATACTTTTGTAGAACAACATAATGAAAAGATTATCCAGAATACACTAGACATTCACAAAGACTTTTTCGACCATTGCCTTAAATACCCATTAGACAAACAGCAAAGGCGTTCAATTGTATCAGAAGAAGATAATTGTTTGGTAGTAAGTAGTGCAGGAAGCGGAAAAACATCATCCATTGTAGGAAAGGTAAAATATCTGATTGACATCAAACACATCAATCCTCATAATATTCTTCTTATAAGCTACACAAACAAAGCGGCTGCCGAACTGACGGAAAGGATGGATATTGCAGGATTAAGAGGGTACACTTTCCACAAACTTGCCATTGACATCATCGGAAAAGCGACAGGACAGAAGCCTTCCATCTGCGATAACACAGACACACTGTTTGTGAAAATCTATCATAATTTATTGGAAGATGTGGATTTCAAAAAAAGTATCGTCGAATACTTTGTTGACTATCAGGTACAAGAAGCGGATTGGGAACATCGTAAAAATGAACGCAGACAACAACTATCCGAATTAAAAGATGTTCGCTTGAAAGCCCAATTCCCCGATATGGATGGAAATATTTTTTATGTTCGGAGCGAACAGGAACAAAAAATCTGTTTTGCATTGTCGTCTTTAGGCGTGAAATTCAGATATGAAGAGCCTTATGAGTATCCATTGGCAGATGAAATGCACTCACAATACAAACCAGATTTTTCCATTTACTTTGAACTGGATGGTAATACAAGACGTATTTATTTGGAACATTTTGGCGTGGATGAACATGGACTTGTCCCCACATGGTTTGCAAAAGATAAAGGCATTACTTATGAAGAAGCAAACCAAAAATACAATGACGGAATAACATGGAAAAAAGCAGCACATGAGAAATTTGGAACTAAATTATTGACAACCTCAAGTACTGATTTCCATTATTCTGACATTCAAAACACATTAAAAGTTTTACTTGAAAAAGAAGGCGTTCCTGTTAAAGAAAAAACTAATGCAGAATTATATGATATGATTCTACCTCCAAACAGCAAGCAGGAAAAGGCTTTTATACGGCTTGTTGTTACTTTTGCAACCTTAATAAAATCAAACTGTAAATCTATACAAGAGATTTTGAGACTTACTAAAAATACAGAAGATGAACGTAGTACTTTTATTATCAAGAAAATTTTCCAGCCCGTTTATGAACGATATATTCAAGAACTTAAAAACAGCAACCAGATAGATTTTACCGATGCAATTCTACAAGCCACAGAAATATGCCGTTCTTCTCACCCCGTAAAGTATGAATATATAATCGTTGATGAATTCCAAGATATATCAGTTGACCGCTACAATTTTCTTATGGCGCTTCGAGAAGGCACTCCTCCGGCAAAATTGTATTGTGTAGGCGATGATTGGCAATCCATATATCGCTTTTCGGGAAGTGACATGACTCTTTTCAATCAGTTTTCAGATTATTTCGGCCCCACAGAAATCAATAAAATCGAAACGACATACCGTTTTGGAGAACCCTTAGTAAGCCTGTCATCGCAATTCATTCAGCGAAATAATGCTCAGTTAAAAAAGGATATACACCCATTCAATCCACAAACTAAAACCGAATTACAATTTCGTGCTTATGAAAGGCGCGACTATTGTAACACTATTGAACAATTGATTGCGTCTATCCCTACTGACAAATCAATCTTTTTGTTAGGACGATATTCTTTTGATGATTATTATTTGTCGTTTCTATACAAATCCGTAAAAGAAGGCAATCACTTTTTCTATTTCATAGGAGGTAGGAAGATTGAATTCTTGACAGTGCATAAATCCAAAGGCCTTGAAGCGGATTATGTAATAATACTTCAATGCAACAAAGATACATATGGATTTCCTTCTATGGTAAATGATGACCCTGTACTAAATTATGTCTTGACTGAAAGTGACCAATACCCTTATGGTGAAGAGCGCAGGTTATTTTATGTAGCTATTACCAGAGCAAAAACAAAGACATACATACTTTACGACAAACGATTTCCATCCGTATTTGTTGACGAGTTATTACACCCGGAAAAGGTTACAGAAGAAAGTTATACAAAACATCCAAATGCAAATAAGAGATGGACACGCAGTGCTGACAAATTCCTACTCACTCTTTACCATGAGGGAAAGAGTATAAGGTATATTTCAGATAAAATGGGAAGAAGCCAAACCTCCATTATAATGCGAATTGGGAAATTAGAGGGCAAACAATAATAAACAGAAATTGCACTTTTCATCCAAACCACTATATTTATATAAAATCACGAGTATCAAACCATAAGCAATTGCGGCATTAAATTATAACTTTGCCATCAGGAAAGAACATAGACAACCCAAAACATGAAACAAACACGATATAAACTTCTCATAAATATCAAAAATTAAGCGGAACTTTAAAATATTTTATGTACCTTTGGACTTCGGTATTAAAAAAATAAACATAAAACTGCTAATATGGAAAATAGAAGTTTAGTTACTATTGCCGGACATTCCAAAGAGAAAATACTTTATCTGTTGGAAATGGCAAGAGAATTTGAGAAGAAGCCGAACCGTAGCCTTCTGGCAGGAAGAATTGTGGCAACACTCTTCTTTGAGCCGTCAACTCGTACTCGCCTTAGTTTTGAAACAGCAGCTAACCGTCTGGGTGCAAAAGTAATAGGTTTTACAGACCCTAAGGTAACAAGCTCATCAAAAGGCGAAACCCTGAAGGATACTATCATGATGGTAAGTAACTATGCTGACATTATCGTGATGAGACACTATCTGGAAGGTGCCGCAAGATATGCCAGCGAAGTGACAAAAGTTCCTATCGTCAATGCAGGCGACGGTGCAAACCAGCATCCTTCGCAAACTATGCTGGACCTATATTCCATATACAAGACTCAGGGAACTCTGGAAAACCTGAACATCTACATGGTGGGCGACTTGAAATACGGTCGTACCGTACATTCACTGCTTATGGCTATGCGCCATTTCAATCCTACATTCCATTTCATCGCGCCGGATGAACTTAAAATGCCGGAAGAATACAAAATCTACTGCAAGGAACATAATATTAAATATGTAGAGCACACTGAATTCAACGAAGATGTGATTGCCGATGCCGACATTCTTTATATGACACGTGTGCAGAGAGAACGCTTCACCGACCTGATGGAATATGAGAGAGTAAAAGATATATATATTCTGAACAACAAAATGCTGGAGAAAACACGCCCTAACCTGCGTATCCTGCATCCGCTGCCAAGAGTTAACGAAATTGCTTATGATGTGGACGACAATCCTAAGGCATACTACTTCCAGCAGGCACAAAACGGTCTGTACGCACGTCAGGCTATTCTTTGCGACGTATTGGGAATTACACTTGACGAGGTAAAAGCCGATACTGAAAAATAATAAGTATTTAGTTCTTTAGTTTTTGAGTTCATAAGTTTGTTCTTAATTCAACTATCAACAGGAAAGAACTCAAGAATTTATAAACTAAAAAGACTCACAAACTTATAAACGCCAATAAAAGCATGAACGAAAAAAAAGAACTGCAGGTAGCCGCTCTTGAAAACGGCACTGTAATAGACCATATACCCTCCGACAAACTTTTCACCGTAGTATCACTGCTGAACCTTAAGGATATGGACAGCAATATCACTATAGGTTACAACCTCGAAAGCAAGAAACTTGGCAAGAAAGGTATCATCAAGATTGCGGACAAGTTCTTCACTGACGAAGAAATAAACCGTATCTCAGTAGTAGCATCAAATATCAAGCTTAACGTTATCAGAAACTATGCTGTAGTAGAAAAGAAAGAAGCCATTATGCCCGACGAACTGAAAGGCATTGTGAAATGCAACAACCCGAAATGCATCACAAACAACGAGCCTATGCAAACATGGTTCCACGTGACAGATAAGGAAAAAGGACTGCTTAAATGCCACTACTGTGAAAAAGAGCAGCAGAAGGACAATATAAAACTTATCTGAAATGAAGCAGGACTGGAAACCGGGAACAATGATTTATCCGTTGCCTGCCGTACTGGTAAGTTGCGGAAGCTCGGAAGAAGAATATAACATTCTAACTGTAGCGTGGGTAGGAACAATATGTTCCAACCCACCTATGTGTTACATATCGGTAAGACCGGAACGACATTCCTACCCCATTCTGAAAAAGAACATGGAGTTCGTGATAAACCTTACCACAAAAGATATGGCATACGCCACTGATTGGTGCGGAGTAAGATCCGGAAAAGAATTCAACAAGTTCAGCGAAATGAAACTCACACCGGGAAAAGCATCGGTAGTGAATGCACCTATAATAGAAGAATCACCGCTATGTATAGAATGCAGAGTGAAAGAGATAATATCATTAGGCTCGCATGACATGTTCATAGCCGATGTGGTCAATGTAAAGGCCGACGAAAAATACCTTGATTCGGAAACCGGGAAATTCGACCTCGCCAAATCCAACCTTCTGGTTTACGCGCATGGCGGATATTACGAAACCGGAAAGAAAATAGGAAAATTCGGATGGTCAGTTGAAAAAAAGAAATAGCCGTAAATGAAGAAATTATGCTTGTCAATACTTTCAGCTATAATGCTTGCATGCAGTTCCAACCTGTATGCACAAGATATTATGCTGCAAGACAACAGGCAGAAAAGACAAAAGGTAAGTGTGGGAATAAAGGGAGGATTCAATTCCACAATGATGTTTACCAACAAGCTTTGCTATGGGGAACAAGAAATAACAGATATTCAGAATAACTACAAAGTGGGATATATCGCCACTTTGTTCACAAGAATACCGGTAAAAAACAAACACTTTCTTCAACCTGAAATATCATATTCCATTTCGCAAGGCAGTATCAGTATGAGCAATCTGAGGGAGAACGCTACGATATTGGAAAGCAACGCACTGATAAAAACCAAGATTTCATCATTGGAAGTACCTATCCTGTATGGTTATAAATTCATAGACTCTTATCCATACGGAATGTCGTTTTTCCTTGGCCCCAAAATAGCATGGACAATAAAGAAACAGAGTTCAAGCGAATATTCGGGATTCTATCAGAAAGATATCAAGGAACATATCAGACCTATCAATTACAGTGCCATTTTAGGTATTGGAGTAAATATATCGAATATATTCTTCGACTTCAGATACGAGATAGGATGTAACAATATAACAAAATCTGTTACTTACGACAAGCAACAGACCATAGAACCCTACAATGAGAAAGATTTGGTTCTGAAAAGAAGCAAAAACATTTTAAGTTTTTCCGTAGGTGCAATATTCTAAAAATTCATTCAATTATTAACATATAATTTATTTTATTACAACTATGAAAAGAGATGATTTAATTTTCGGAATTATAGAGAAAGAACATCAGCGTCAGCTTAAAGGTATAGAGTTGATTGCATCTGAAAACTTTGTAAGCGAGCAGGTCATGGAAGCCATGGGCTCTTGCCTCACAAACAAATATGCAGAAGGTTATCCCGGCAAAAGATATTACGGAGGTTGCGAAGTAGTAGACCAGAGCGAACAAATCGCCATCGACAGACTGAAACAGATTTTCGGAGCTGAATGGGCCAACGTACAGCCACACTCAGGAGCACAGGCTAATGCAGCAGTATTCTTAGCAGTATTAAATCCTGGCGACAAATTCATGGGACTTAACCTGGCGCACGGAGGACATCTGTCACACGGTTCAGCCGTAAATACATCAGGTATATTATATACTCCTTGCGAATATAACTTGAACAAGGAAACAGGAAGAGTAGATTACGACCAGATGGAAGAAATCGCTCTGAGAGAAAGACCGAAACTCATCGTCGGTGGCGGTTCTGCATATTCAAGAGAATGGGACTACAAGAGAATGAGAGATATTGCCGACAAAGTAGGTGCTCTCCTTATGATTGACATGGCTCACCCGGCCGGACTTATCGCAGCCGGATTACTCGACAACCCAGTTAAGTATGCTCACATCGTAACTTCTACTACCCACAAGACTTTGCGCGGTCCTCGCGGTGGTGTTATCATGATGGGCAAAGACTTCCCTAACCCATGGGGAAAGACAACTCCAAAGGGAGAAATCAAGATGATGTCACAGTTGCTCGACTCTGCAGTGTTCCCAGGTATTCAGGGTGGTCCGCTTGAACATGTCATCGCAGCTAAAGCTGTTGCATTCGGCGAATGTCTGCAGCCTGAATATAAAGAATATCAGATGCAGGTTAAGAAAAATGCCGCAGCATTGGCTCAGGCTCTTATGGACAGAGGATTTACAATCGTATCAGGCGGTACAGACAATCACTCAATGCTTGTTGACTTGAGAACCAAATATCCTGAACTGACAGGTAAAGTAGCAGAAAAAGCATTAGTTGCAGCAGATATCACTGTAAACAAGAACATGGTACCGTTCGACACACGTTCTGCATTCCAGACATCAGGTATCCGTCTTGGTACTCCAGCTATCACTACACGCGGTGCCAAAGAAGACTTGATGTACGAAATTGCAGAAATGATTGAAACAGTTCTTTCAAATGTTGACAACGAAGAAGTTATAGCATCTGTAAGAGCAAGAGTAAACGACAAAATGAAGGACTATCCTATCTTCGCTTACTGATTATAATTACGGTCCGGCACGATAATATTATGCCGGACCTTGACATAACAATATAACTAAACACTTAATCCTTAATTCCGCAACACTATAAATTTTAACTTTTATAATATCCTGAGCAACAAAAAGTTGCCCATAATTTTACCATGTCAGAGGATTCACTTAATTTAGTGTTGCTGTAATAATCAAACAAAACCTCATCAGGCATAAAAAAATACAAATAAAATCCGAGAAACTCACATCTTTTGGTGGTATATTTCCAATTATGGA
>NZ_DXVR01000036.1:0-24501 GCF_019417265.1 Bacteroides sp. | reverse complement strand
CACGAAGGTATGCGAAAGAGACATGCTAGTCAATACGCCAATTTTGGAAGCTTACCGATATTACCGGAACGATGTCTTTTCTTTCTGATAAACATAGTTAAAAAAACTTTTGCGTCACCAAAAATTAGGTAACGCAAAGATACAAAACATTGTTTATCAACGAGTTATAAAATACGTATTTTTTGAGTGACGAAGTCAGGAAAAAGGAGGTTAAAAAACCTCACTTCAATTTACCTTTGATTAGAATTAAATCATCTATGAGCATGATGCTTTCTTTTCCTTTTGCTCTGATTGCGTCTGTTCCTGTATTTCTCTATCTTTTTATAAGAAACATAAATCACCAGTGCCACTAATGTAAGAAGAATGAATATCACCAGTCCTCCTCCAAGATTATCACCCTTAACGTGCGACCACATATCGAGCACAGCCTGAGTCCTTTCTCCAGAGTCACGGATTATAGCACAACGGGCTACAACTGCACTATCGGGATACTGTATAGGGTCTATCTGTATATGTTCAGCTCCCGGACCGAAGAAATATGACAAGTCTGAAAAACTTTCAAGTGTAGTATCAATCTTTTCCTCAAGGATTTCGGGTGTTGCCACGGCACTTACATAACCTATGGTTTCCATATTTGCCAACGCCACATCCTGACGACAAAGATAGTTGATGAAATAACTTGCTGCTTTTCTGTTGCGTGCATATCGTGGGATTACCCATCCGTCAAACCATACGTTACTTCCTTCTTTCGGCACTTCATATCCAAGCTCCACTCCTATTGCCTCTGCTTCTTCTATTGCCCACACAGCGTCACCGCTCCATGTCATATTCAGATAAGCCTTGTTTTTGGTCATCATCTCCTTACCGAAATCGGCCTCCCATCCGGCAATGTTAGGTTTCAGCTCCTTCAGATACTTTTCTGCAGTAGCAATAGCATCAGGCGAATAGTTATTCATAAGGTCTTCAACCTTTATCTCTCCCTTTGCCAGTGCATCACGGTTAGCATATATCACAGCAGTACCGTAGGCATCCCTGTAACTGTCTTTCATGAGTAACTTATTGCGGAACTTACTGTCCCACAAAGAATGCCAAGTACGTGCTTCTTCATCGAAAACATACTTCTTGTTATAAAGTATTCCTGCTGTTCCCCACATATAACCTACAGCATACTTGGAAGCAGGTCTTCCTGGGAATCCTAACTTGTCTATTTCTCCTTGAATATACGGTGATATATTATGAATATAGTTCGGAGTATTGCCGAAAGCCGTATCTATAGGCAGAAGCAGGTCTTTCCTTAACATTCTTTCTATAATGTATTCCGAAGGGCAAACCACATCGAAATCTTCCTTACCTCGCTCTATCTTGGTAAGCATAATCTCGTTTATATCGAATGTCTGGTATACTATTCTTACATCTTCACCTGTCTGTTCTTTATACCATTCAGGAAAGGCAGCAAGCACTTCCTCGTCGATATAATCTCCCCAGTTGTAGATTTTCAGAACATTTTCACGTTCCTCTGTGTTGTAACATCCTGTAAGTAGGAACACAGAAAACAGTGTCAGAAATATTGTATAAAGTCTTTTCATAATGAAATATCGTTATTTTGCGTTCTTCTTTCCAGCACGGCGGTTTATCATAATGAGCATAAACAGCACGATGAGGAATATAATGGTTGACAGCGGACGAAGTTCCGGTGTAAGTCCACCTTTTCTTGCATCGGAGTAGATATATGTAGAAAGAGTTTCAAGCCCTTCGTTGCCTATTGTAAATATGGTAACAGCAAAATCATCAATTGATATTGTGACTGCAAGCATGAAACCGGCTATCATCCCTGGCAGAATTTCAGGAATGATGACTTTTCTTAATGCCTGCCCCGGAGTAGCTCCAAGGTCAAGTGCCGCTTCGTAAAGATTAGGATTCATCTGTTTCAGACGTGGCAGAACGCTGAGTACAACATAAGGAGTACAGAAAGCTATATGTGCCATAAGCACTGTGCCATATCCCTGATGTATGCCTAAAGATACGAAAAGCAGGAACAAAGAAACACCCATGATTATATCACCGTTCAATATAGGTATATTGTTGATGAAAGACACAACCTTACGCTGTCTGGCACGGAGATTGAACATACCGATAGCCGTAACGGTTCCTAAAATAGTTGAAACTACAGCCGTAATCAGGGCTATGGTAACTGTATTCCATAGAGCATTAACCAAAGAATGATGAGTGCCATGGATAAACAGATTCTCGTATAGCTTAGTAGAAAAGCCTGTCCAGTTTCCAAGAACTTTAGCTTCCGTAAAGGAATATATCATTATTATGATTATAGGCGAATAAAGTAGAAGAAGCAACAACCAGAGATAACCGTGACATAGTACTTTCTTTATAATACTTACCATATGGCACCTCCTTCCTTCTCCTGATTGTCGTCAGAAGCAAAAAGTGTTGCAGCACCGATAAGGAACAGCATAATGAGCGAAAGTGCGGCACCGTAGTTCCACATACTGTTGTTAATGTTCTCCTGAATTGTTGTACCGAACAGTTTTATATTATTCATAGTCAGCAACTCAGCTATGGCAAATGTGGAAATAGTAGGCATAAATACCATCAGTATACCGCTTGCCACTCCAGGCATAGACAGCGGAAGTATGGTTTTGGTAAAAACCTGAAAAGGAGTTGCTCCAAGGTCTTGAGCAGCCTCTATATAACTGCGATCCATCTTTACAAGGGTATTATAGATGGGGTAAATCATAAACGGAATGTAGTTATACACCATACCGAAAATCAAAGCTCCCTCACCTAACGGTATACGGAAGAAATCGAACAGCGCCACAGTGGCAAGGGTACGAATCAGGATGTTTACCCACATGGGCAGGATGAAAAGCATCACTACTATCTGCGAATAGCCTGACTTAAGCCTGCTGAGGATGTATGCGGCCGGATAGCCCAACAGGATACATATAAGTGTGTTGATTATGGCTATACCTATGGAATAGACAAATGTGTTCACCGCCTCCGGATGTGACATGAACTTACTGAAATTGGCAAAAGTAAAGTTACCGTTCTCGTCGGTAAATGCAAATGCCACAATCAATACAAGTGGAAGGACTACAAAAAAGGCCGAAAAAATGATGTACGGCAGTGTCCAACTCTTACGTGAAGTAAAAAATATACGAATGTTACTTAGTTTCACCTCGTTTCCTGTTAATAGTTAGTTATTTATTGTTTTCTGCGTATAGATATGCGTTCAGCCGGAATACTGATACCTACATTGTCACCATTATCCCAGATATCATCCGTATCGACATACACCGGTTCATCCCAATCGGAATCAACAGTAATGTGATAATGATTACCCTTGTAAAGGATGAAGCTTATACTTCCGGTAAGTGTTCCGTCCTCCTGATTGTCGTCGAGTACAATTCCTTCAAAAGGAACTTCCACAAAGACCTCAGTACCGGTTTCCATACCGGATGTAGCTTCCTGGCTACATTCAAACTCGCAGCCAAGGAACTCTACGTGGGTTTCGTCGATTATTTTTCCTTCGAAAGTATTGCAAACCCTTTCCTTCTTCATTATATGTATGTCGTATGGCTTTACCAATAGTCCTACTTCGGAACCAACTTCAAAATGATGATAATCCTGAACTACAAATTCAAAACCGTTTGCCTCAACCAGTATTTCGTAATGCACTCCCTTGAAAATGCTTGACGTAACCTTACCTCGGAACTGTGCGGATTCGTTTACAGGGAATATGTAGAGGTCTTCCGGACGTATAACCACATCAACAGGTACATTGTCGCCAAAACCTTCGTCTACACATTCCGCCTCGACACCGGCAAAACTAACAAGGCGGTCGTGTATCATCACTCCGTTAAGAATGTTACTTTCACCTATAAAGTCTGCCACAAATGAGTTGACAGGTTCATTATATATATCCGTCGGAGTTCCTATCTGCTGAATTCTTCCCTCGCTCATCACTACTATGGTATCGCTCAGGGTAAGAGCTTCCTCCTGATCATGAGTAACATAAACGAATGTGATACCCAGGCGTTTATGCATCTCCTTCAGTTCCATCTGCATGTCCTTGCGCATCTTGAGGTCAAGAGCTGCGAGCGGTTCGTCAAGAAGAAGTACGTCAGGCTCGTTCACAATGGCACGGGCTATGGCCACACGCTGCTGCTGACCGCCGGAAAGAGAGTTTACATCGCGATATTCATAATCGTTCATGGTCACCATCTTAAGGGCATTCTTCACCTTGCGCATGATTTCATCCTTAGGCATCTTCTTCAGTTTCAGTCCGAAGGCTATATTGTCATAAACATTAAGATGCGGGAATAAAGCATATTTCTGGAATACTGTATTGACTGGACGCTTATGGGGCGGTGTCTGGGTAATCTCCTTACCGTTAATTGTTATAACACCTTCCGATGCAGTCTGGAAACCAGCCAACAGACGGAGCAACGTTGTCTTACCGCAACCTGAAGGTCCCAATATAGTTACGAACTCGCCTTTGCGGATATAAAGGTTGATATCGTCAAGGGCTACCTTGTCATCAAAGAATTTTGAGACGTGTGAAATCTCAATAATATTATTTACCGATTCTTGCATTTCAATATTAAAACTCTAACCGGATGCAAAGTTACTGCTTTTTTGCATAAATAAACGTCATAAAGCGATTTTTATGCTAAAAAAATAAGTTATCACGCAAATATATACCTAATTATTAAGAATATATTGCAAAAAAATGCATATATACCTCTATAATCAAGGCATATATGCACTTCACAGTCTGAGCAGAACTTATGTTTATTCTTCTATCAGACCTATCGACACCCAGTCATCGAGCAAGCGGCGTGCATCCTGCAATGCCACACTGCGTTCTATGTCGTATCTGTCCAACAACAAATCTACCATAGTTTCCAAATCAAACTCCCTGTTTGAGATATGCTCCCAGATATAGGCAGCAGAGGTGTTTAATGTAACTATCTTATTGAAATCTATCTGTTCAAGACCTTCACCCGAAATAATCTTCTCGCCTGCCAATTCACGCAGTACGAATCCTTTCTTTATTCTCATATCTTTAGCGTTTTAAATTTATATCTAATTATTAATCATGTTTCACCTATATATTCGACATCATAAAATGAATGAACACGCATCTTCGTCTGCTGACAGCTGTCAGCAGAGAGATTTGTACGACCGTCTTTATTATAAACGGGAGAATGAGTAGGGCAGTCATACAAACTTATTCATCATTTCACTGTGTTATAGCATAAATATGCAGCATCTGCATCAGGAAGACACTCCAGATGATATATTCCTACCGACTGTATAATGCCGGACAGAGTTTTGTGAAGTCCGTCGGCCATCACCCTGTTCCATTTCATTGACGAAGCAGACGGAGCAAGTGCGGCATAAGCCTGCACACCGGACAATCGTCTGATAGCGTTATGCGGAGCCTGACTAAGTCTGACTACAGCACCGAGAGCCGCACGCTCATTACGATAACACGGTGTCTTGCCGCTCCACGGAGAACCATATACCATAACCTCGCCATTATCTTCTATCCTTACCACAGGATTGTCGTCATTAAGCAGTCGTGTACCTTCTATATTGTTCAGCCATAATCTGGAATGTGTACTCTTTCCTGTTCCGCTCTTTCCGAGGAAAACATATCCCTTTCCTTCCTTCACAGCCACAGATGCGTGTATCAGAAGTGTATTTCTTCCGGCTGTGAACAATGCATACAGCAGCATAAGAGCATTATTGAGTACAAAAAGTCCGTGATTTCCACCATTACATACTCCGGCATACAACTTACATACACTACTGTCTTTCCCCGTCGCAAGTATTCCTCCCTGCTCCCTCATCGCACGATTCAGGGCTATACCGAAGATACTTTCGCCATCGCTTCCGGACATGACAGAGATAAATGCTGTATCGTCATCAAACTCTGCAAGCATTGCGGAATTCTCCACCAATTCGTTTCCTGCGGATTCTATATTGACATCCAGACAGAAAACATTATCGGAGAGTGTTCCGTCGACAAGACTCTCGACCTCCGCTTCCGATTCAAGGAACGGAGTGTAGTTATCCACGCCCGTCCAGAGTTTAGACTCTTCGGGCATACATAAATAAAACCTGTGTCCTCCTACTATATATGAATTAAGTTTCTTCATCTTGCCTATATCAATTTTATAAATACTCGTCTGTAAACAGCCAGCAAATAACGTCTTACAGGCAACATCCTGCGCCAAAGCGACGACATAATCACCCACGATTTTGAATCGGGATTACATCTGCGGCCTTTTCTTATCACCGTAACGGTTTTTCCACAAAGCCTGTTCACATGGCAATGCTCCGTTCCGCGTATGTTACCGTCACCCATGAGTGTAACAATACCGGTATCAGAAATGTCTATTATCCGATGAAGCACATAAGCGCCATTATGAAGATGAGCTAATGCTATATCCCCAACGCGAGGCACACCATAAGGCTTGAGAACAACGCTGTCCCTCTCGCCTACAATGAACGGCAGCATACTGTTACCTTTTGTCATCATCGTAACAGATGTGCCTTGCGAGAGAAGCCTTTCCACCTCACCTAAAAGTATTTCGTTGGGCAAAACCAGTTTCTTCATATTCAATTCCTCCCCACATTTACCACATTCTCGCACCTGTCGGCTATTTCCTTGCGGTGAGTTATAAAGACAAGAGTCTTACCGGCATAGTTATCCGTCAGCCTATCCATAAGTTTGCGTTCTGTTTCCGCATCAAGGGCCGATGTAAACTCGTCAAGCAGCATTATACGTCCGTCGCTGAGCAGTGCCCTTGCTATGGCTATGCGCTGTGCCTGCCCCTCGCTCAATCCTTCACCACCTTCACCGCACATAGTTTCAAGTCCGTCTGGCAAATCGTAAACAAACTCGGCTGCAGCCATATATATCGCCCTCTTGATATCTTCTTCGGATATATTTCTTTTTCCTCCGGTCAGATTTTCACGTATAGTTGCACTAAGCATACTGTTTCCTTGGGGCACATACACTATTCCATTTCTGTAACGGGCTGAAACATCTACACTTTTGCC
Source organism: Bacteroides sp. (assembly GCF_019417265.1). Classification (GTDB taxonomy): domain Bacteria; phylum Bacteroidota; class Bacteroidia; order Bacteroidales; family Bacteroidaceae; genus Phocaeicola. Next base: position 17,412 of record NZ_DXVR01000036.1, on the reverse strand, counting down.
CTCCTCATTATAAAGAATTACGTTTCCGCTTTCCGGTCGAAGCAGCCCCAACATAAGCCTCATCATAGTACTCTTGCCTGCACCCGTCTCACCCATAATAGCTGTGGATGTACCGGGACGGAAATCATATGTGAAATTCTGCAATATCTTTCTGTTTCCGTCAGGATAGCCAAATGTGACATTCTCCAGCCTTACACCGTCAGACTTGAACACCTGAACTTCTTCTTCCTTCAGAATTACGTCTTCCTGTTCGGCATTATATACTTCCATAAGTCTTTCGCCTGATGCTATCGCATGTATCATAGCCGGCAGACGACGGCTCATATCGGCCGTGGGACGCTGAATCTGCCCTACAAGCTGCAAGAAGGCGGAAAGCATACCAAAAGTAACTACTCCATCCTGCATGCGGTGAACTCCCCAGATAAAGGCAGTGAGATAACCGGCACTGAAACCGACCATTATCACAGCGCGCGATGACATGGAAAACCTGTTACGCTTCATAACCTTTTCCATCAACGTATTCTGCGAGTTCACAAGACGGTTCATTACATAACCTACCCTGCTTAACGCTATTATAACAATACGTTTCTGAAGCGACTCCTGCAAGACCGACTGTACCCGGGAATCGGACTTGCGGATATCAGCTGTAAGTTTTTTTATACGACGTGCCATTATAGCAGCCAGCATTAAGAACACAGGAAGTATGCATAATACCACCCATGCCAGTCCGGGGTTCATACTCCAGAGGAAAACAAAGGCAGACACAAGCTGAAACGAAGTAATGAAAGCCCCCGGAACAAGATGACACAAAGTATCTGCAATAACTCTGACATCCTCCTCCAGACGGTTCACCACATCTCCGGTATGCCATTTCTCCTTACCGTTCCATCTGGCATTCAGAGCCTTGCCAAATACACGGCAGCGCAAGTCATTCCTCACCCGGGCCTCAGTACGGACATCTATATATCCCTGAGCCACGGAGCAAAGCATCTCCATAGCAAGTGTCAGAACGAGCATTACCACATATCGCATAAGGCTTCCGTCCGATCTGACTGCCGTATCTATCATCTCTTTGCTCACCCATATGAAAGACAAGGATGCAGCTATTCTTATCATGCCTAACAACACAGAGGCAGACACCGGGATTCTGTATCCTGATGTCTGCCTGTACATCCACGAGGCCGTAGCTGCCGCACTGCCCAATATCTTTCTGTCAAACCATTTCATGCGATAGAAAGGATTACCAACGTATTATTCCTATTTCCTCCCAATGATTCATCAGTTCGAGAGCCTCTTCTATAGCTCGTGCATAATCCATTCCGAATCTGCTGCACAACATCGAAGCTAAAGTATCTTCATCAAACTCTTCTTCGCCAATCTCACTTATCAGATACACTGCTTCATCACTGAGAGGGGTAAGCATATCATATTCCGACGCATCCATATCAGCCCCTCCAAGAACATAACCGTCGGCACTTTTTTCTATTTCTATATCTTTCTTCAGTTTCATCTTTTTATACCTATATTCTTCGGGACGCAAAGATAGTTAATTTATTCAAAGATTGCAAGATGATATATTTGAAATGCAACGTCATTATACTACCTTTGCAACGTTTTTTAAAAAGAATAAATACATACACAGACATGATATATCCTCTGAATTTTGAGCAGAAAATAGGGTTCGACCAAATACGCACACTCATCAAGAACAAATGCCTCTGCGCTTTAGGGCATGAAAAGGTGGATGAGATGAACTTCTCGGATGATTTCGACAACGTAAATTCATTGCTTGACCAGGTAATGGAGTTCACACAGATTATACAGGGAGAGAATGAATTTCCAAGCCAGAACTTCTTCGATGTACGCCCTTCTCTGAAGAAAATAAAAATAGAAGGAATGTACATGAACGAAGCAGAACTGTTCGACCTGCGACGCTCACTGGAAACTATCAGAGAGATAATCCTCTTCCTGCAGAAAGATGATGAAACCGATGATGACGGCAATTACACCAACAACCACTACCCTAATCTGAGAAAGTTAGCCGAAGACATCATGGTTTTCCCTCAGCTCACAGCAAAAATCAACAACATACTCGACAAATTCGGCAAGATAAAGGACAATGCATCTCCGGAACTTCTCAGTATCCGCCGCGAACTGGCATCTACAGCCGGAAGCATATCGCGCAGCCTTAACTCTATCCTCAGACAGGCACAGGCCGAAGGATATGTGGACAAGGATGTCACTCCTACCGTGCGCGACGGACGACTCGTGATACCTGTAGCACCGGGCATGAAGAGAAAAATCAGAGGTATAGTGCATGATGAATCGGCTACGGGAAAGACTGTCTTCATAGAGCCTGCCGAAGTGGTGGAAGCCAACAACAGAATCAGAGAGCTGGAAGGCGAAGAAAGAAGGGAAATCATCAGAATACTTACTGAATTTTCAAAAGAGATACGTCCGCATGTTCCTGCAATATTGGTGTCATACGAGTTCCTTGCCAAAATAGATTTCATAAGAGCCAAGGCTTTGTTCAGCATCGACATCAAGGCTACAAAACCTGCAATGGAGAACAGCAGGACAATAGACTGGTTCGATGCCATACACCCGTTGCTGAGAATAAACCTCGAGAAACATAACAAGAAGGTAGTACCGCTGGAAATAGCCCTTAACAGCGAAGACAGAATACTGCTTATCTCCGGTCCTAACGCCGGAGGTAAATCCGTGTGTCTGAAAACAGTGGGACTGCTCCAGTATATGCTGCAATGCGGAATACCCGTACCGATGAACGAACGCAGCCATGCAGGTATATTCAGCAGTATATTCATCGACATAGGTGACGAACAGAGTATCGAGGACGACCTCAGTACCTATTCATCACACCTTACGAACATGAAGAATATGATGAAATACTGCAACGACTGCAGTATCATCCTGATAGACGAGTTCGGTGGCGGTACAGAACCCCAGATAGGCGGTGCGATAGCGGAAGCCGTACTGAAACGATTCAACAACAAGAGGACTTTCGGAGTAATAACCACTCACTATCAGAACCTGAAGCACTTTGCCGAAAACAATGAAGGCGTAATAAACGGTGCCATGCTGTACGACCGCCATGAGATGAGAGCACTGTTCCAACTTCAGATAGGCAATCCGGGAAGCTCATTTGCAGTGGAAATTGCACGCAAGATAGGTCTTCCGGAAGACGTTATTGCCGATGCATCGGAAATAGTGGGAAGCGAATATATTCAGAGCGACAAATACCTGCAGGACATTGTACGCGACAAGCGTTACTGGGAAACCAAACGCCAGAACATACGCAAGCGTGAAAAGCAGATGGAAGATACCATTGCCCGCTACGAAAAGGAAATGGAGGAACTGGCCAAGAGCAGGAAGGAAATCCTGAAAAAGGCCAAGGAAGAGGCTGAGAAAATTCTTCAGGAATCGAATGCCCGCATAGAAAACACCATCCGAACCATCAAGGAAGCACAGGCCGAGAAGGAACGTACCCGTATGGCAAGGCAGGAACTGACAGACTTCAGACGCGAGGTGGAAGAACTGGAAAAGGCTGCCATGGAAGAGAAGATAGCCAGAAAGATGGAGCAGCTGAGAGAGAAGCAGGAGCGTCGCAAGGAAAAGAAAGAAAAGAAAGCCAACGAAACCAAAGAGCCTGTCATCCCTAAAGTAAAACCTATCAACACGGGCGACTATGTACGCATAAAGGGACAGACCAGCACCGGTCAGGTGATTGAGATAAACGGCAAGAACGCAGTAGTTATGTTCGGACTCATGAAGACAAACGTAAAAACCGAACGTCTGGAACATGCTGATACGCCTAAGCCATCGGCTGCAGTTCCGGCAAAGGCAAGTTTCGTAAGCAGTGCTACACAAAGCAGCATGTACGACAAGAAACTCAACTTCAAGCACGAGATAGACGTAAGAGGTATGAGAGGCGACGAAGCAATACAGGCCGTGACATACTTCATAGACGATGCCATTCTTGTGGGAGCCAAAAACGTAAGAATTCTTCACGGAACAGGTTCCGGAATACTCCGCACTCTGATAAGGCAATATCTGGCTACAGTACCGGGAGTGTCAAGTTTCCACGACGAACACGTACAGTTCGGTGGTGCCGGAATAACAGTAGTAAACATATAATGATATAACAAACCAACATAAATAATGAAATCGATTAAAGAATTATATAGAATAGGTACCGGCCCGTCAAGCAGCCACACTATGGGACCGCGTAAAGCAGCAGAGATGTTCCTCGAAAGACATCCGGAGGCTGCATCATTTCAGGTTATACTCTACGGAAGTCTGGCAGCTACCGGAAAAGGGCACATGACAGACGTAGCCATACTGGACACCCTGCAACCTCATGCACCGGTGGAACTGATATGGAAATCGCACGTATTCCTGCCATTCCACCCTAACGGTATGACCTTCAAGTCACTGAATGCAGACAAACAGGTGACAGACGAATGGACAGTGTTCAGCGTAGGTGGAGGTGCCTTGGCAGAAGAAGGCAAAGCCAGAAGTGTATCAAAAGATATATATGACATGTCGAGCATGAGCGAGATACTTGCATGGTGTAAACATACAGGAAAGAGCTACTGGGAATATGTGGAACAATGCGAAGGACCTGAAATATGGGATTACCTGGCCGAAGTATGGGAAACCATGAAAGCAGCCATAGCGAGAGGACTTGATGCAGAGGGTGTACTTCCCGGACCGCTTAACCTCCCGAGAAAAGCCTCATCATACTACATCCGTGCAAAAGGATATAAAGACTCATTACGCTCACGCGGACTGGTATTTGCCTACGCACTGGCTGTAAGCGAGGAAAATGCTTCCGGCGGAAAAATCGTCACTGCACCTACATGCGGTTCCTGCGGAGTAGTTCCGGCTGTACTGAAACATTTGCAGGAAAGCCGCGAATTCAGCGATGCCAGAATATTACGCGCTCTTGCCACTGCCGGATTGGTGGGAAACATTGTAAAACACAATGCTTCAATCTCTGGAGCAGAAGCAGGATGTCAGGCGGAAGTCGGTGTGGCTTGTTCAATGGCCTCTGCTGCGGCAAGCCAATTGTTTGGCGGTAGCCCTGCACAGATAGAATACTCTGCCGAAATGGGGCTCGAGCACCACCTCGGAATGACTTGCGACCCTGTGTGCGGACTCGTCCAGATTCCTTGTATCGAAAGAAATGCCTATGCCGCCGCAAGAGCGCTCGATGCCAATATCTATTCAGCATTTACAGACGGGCATCACCGTGTATCGTTCGACAAGGTAGTCGAAGTTATGAAACAGACCGGTCACGACCTTCCGTCATTATATAAGGAAACAAGCGAAGGCGGTTTGGCAAAGAACTACCAGCAGATGTAAAAAACAAAACAAGATGAAATAAATAAGGGTTAAATAGTCCGACACCGAACTGTTTAACCCTTTATTTATGAACTTATTAATTGAAGTAATAAAGGAAAGTAGCAACTCCTTCAAGAGCTTTCTTCTTCTGGTCCTTTATTTCTATAGTGAATTTAATTTCAGCTTTTGCAACTCCACGAAGATTTACCAATGACTGAAGGTCTGCAACCAAACGTACACTCTGACCTGAAAGTACTGCCTGACCGAACTTCATCTTGTCCATTCCGTAGTTTACCATCATCTTCAGATTATTCACTTCGATAATCTGATTCCAAAGATAAGGCAACAATGACAATGTAAGATATCCGTGAACGATTGTACTCTTATATGGACTGTCAACTTTAGCTTTCTCTACGTCAACATGTATCCACTGATGGTCCAGAGTAGCATCTGCAAACTGATTGATACGTTCCTGAGATACTTCCAACCACTCTGAAACACCAATCTGCCGTCCTACCAACTTCTCAAATTCTTCATAAGAGTTAATGATAACTTTTTCCATAATATCTAATTCATTATTATTTAAAATTTCATATGGCAAAGATACTAAAAACTTAATGAATAAAGACAAGAAGCAGACAAATATTACACATAAAAGCGATTTTTGTGCAATATTTTCATTGATATTTACCAGTTAATCTCTTAGGAGAACCATGCCATGAGCATCCAAGACAGTAAACTTCAGTCAAATCGAACCCTTCAAGACTTTCATCCGGATATTTTGGAATCACATTATGATTATCATCTACATATATCAGACGACGTTCGCTCTTTTCATTTTTCACATACATGGATGATATCTTACACTGTGGACAAAGTAGTTTTTTCATATTCAAAAAACAATATGGTTTATAAATCAATGCTTTTTCAGAATAATTATTGTTACAGCAGAAACTATAAGCATTATACCTATAGCTATTGATACTGTAAATGTTTCTCCAAAAACAGCTATACCGACAACTACCGCAGTAACAGGCTCCATGGCTCCCAATACAGAAGTTCTGGTGGCTCCTATATACTTAATAGCCTCTATAAGTGTCAAATTTGAAACTATAGTTGGTATAATGGCAAGCAGCAACAAGTTTCCTGCTGTGGTATAATCAGGAATCGGATGCATGTTCCCGGTTGAGAGCATACCTGCCAGTAGAATTATCGTACTGAAAAGAAACACATAAAAAGTAAGTTTCAATCCCTTCAGACTTTGGTTCTTACGCTGTCCTACTGCTACAAGATATAAAGCATATCCTACAGCAGAGATAAGTACAATCACTACTCCCAACAAATCAGTTTCACCTTTCGAATCTGAATATGAAAGAGAATATACCCCGGCTATAGCCATCAGAATAGCCAAAGAACGAGCGACAGAATTCTTCTCGCGAAAGAATAACATCATTATCACAGTAGTTACAACGGGATACATAAAATGTATGGTAGTAGCCACACCCGACGGCATGAACTTATATCCCCAAAGAAGAAACACGGAAGATATGATATAGAAGGATGAAAGCAACAGAAGCGTTGGCAAATCTGATTTCTGAATACCGAAAGAAACTTTCCTTATCTTTAAAAGGACAGCCAACGAAATAGTGGCAAAAAGAAATCTGTAAGAAATGACATTCATAAAATCCATACCATGCTGCATAGCCGGAATGGCAAAAAGCGGAATCAGTCCAAAAGAGGCAGACGAGATTATGCCATAAAGAAATCCGTTAAGTTTATTCATTACAATATTATATTAACACTATTATCAAACGGCTGCAAAGATAGATAATTTACTCAAATTACGATTATAATGGCAAGACTTTGACTTATATATACATTTATGAAATAGTCTTTTACCTATAAAGGCTTTGAGGATCAAACATAAACCGACCGAAAAGCTTCAAATATAAGAACACATGGCTGTAAATTACTTTTTGTCAAAATGATATTCTCACCTCTCTAAAAATCGTAAAAACAAGACCAAAGTATGAAACGGTTACAAAACCGGGATTCTCAGCGGACTTAATAATTTCAAAATGAAAGATATTTTCTTATATAAGCACCAATATCACCCCCCAAATACAGTATTGACATCATAACAGCATGATATTTTTAAAATAAACAACATAACAACAAAAAGAAAAGTCCTTATTTGAAGCTGAATATAGATTGAAAAACAAAAAAATTAATTACAATTTCCGCTTCAAAATAAAATTTGCCAATACCTTTGATAAAACGTCGAAGCGTTTTTCTAAAATAACAAGACATTTTGATTTAAATTCCTAATCATTTCAAGTGCTACTTCCCTTAACAATCGACCTCGATTTTAACAATTCCCACACAATAAATTATTATATCAAAAACCATAATATAGTCAGCTATTAACTTTTTATTCTATTTGATAAAAACCACAAGAAAGTACAGTCAGGAAAAACATCAAATACAAATCATTTTCACACATAAGCCCTTAATACGCTATCTTTTTATCAAATAACAGACACTAATATTATCCCTCCTATAACATTAAAGCACTATCAGATTTTCAATTCCTATAAAAAGCATCTATATTTGTAACAATAGCATAAATAAGATAGGCCGTACCTCGGAATTAAAAGTTGAAAACCATGTTTTTCACTTTGTACTTCACTCGGTTTGTGCTATCTTTGACAATTAATAAAAAAACAGAAATATGAGCGGAGAAGACTTACAAAGACAGACCTCTATAAATATACAGGAAAAAGCAAACCTTATCTGGGCCATTGCCGATAAGTTAGTAGGATTATACAAGCCTCACGAATACGGAAAGGTAATCCTGCCTATGTGCGTGATAAAGCGTTTTGAAGACACTCTTGCACCGACAAAGGATGCCGTTATCAAGATGAACGAAGAGCTTGAAACCAAAGGCATAGCCGTAAAGAAAGGTTTCCTTGAAGCCGCGGCTAAACAGAAGTTCTATAACACCAGCAAGTTTACTTTCGATATATTGCTTGCCGATGCGGACAACATCAAAGACAACTTCGAGAATTACCTCAACCATTTCTCCGAGAATGTGATTGACATAATCAACCGCATGGACTTCTACAACGAAATCAAGAAGATGGACGACAACAACCGTCTTTACCTCGTCATCAAGGAGTTCTGTTCAGCAAAAGCCTATCTCGGTGCGGATGTGGTTTCGGCTGTAGATATGGGATATATCTTTGAAGAGCTTGTCAGAAAGTTCTCCGAATCGTACAACGACCAGGCAGGAGCACACTTTACCGCACGCGATATCATCTATCTCATGAGCGAACTGCTTGTAGGCGAAGATGAACAGAAAATGAAAGACGAAGGCATCGTGGCATCCATATACGATATGGCAATGGGAACCAGCCAGATGCTGGCCTGTCTTGACGAGAGATTCCGCAAGATAGACCCCGAAGCCGAAATTACATGTTACGGTCAGGAACTCAATCCGCAGACATACGGTATTGCCAAAGCCGATATGCTTATCAAGGGCGGTAATGCCGACAATATGCGCTTGGGAGATACTCTTGGCGATGACCGGTTCAAAGGCTATCAGTTCGACTATATCATATCGAACCCTCCTTTCGGTATCGACTGGGAAGCATCCGAGAAACGTGTGAAAGCCGAAAACGATATGGGTGAAGCTGGACGTTTTGCTCCGGGACTGCCTGCAAAAGGCGACGGACAGATGCTGTTCATGCTAAACGGTGTGGCGAAACTGAAGGAAGAAGGACGTATGGCTATCATCCAGAACGGTTCTCCTCTGTTCAAAGGCGATGCAGGAAGCGGCGAAAGCGAAATCAGAGGTTATCTGCTCGAACACGACTGGCTGGAAGCAATCGTTCAGCTGCCTAACGACCTGTTCTATAATACAGGTATCGCCACATACATATGGGTAGTGAGCAAAAACAAATCGGAAGAACGCGCAGGAAAGGTTCAGCTTATCGACGCAAGCAAATGCTTTGAGAAACTGCGCAAGCCTCTCGGCAACAAGCGTGTGGAAATCACCACAATATGCCGCGAACTCATAATGCAGGCTTATCACGATTTTACCGATTGGGAATACACCTCCAAGCTTAATCCGGAACTGAAAGTAGAAAGCAAGGTGAAAGATGTGAATGATTTTAAGTTTACGAAACTCACCATCAACCGTCCTTTGCGCTTAGAGTATAAGGATATTCATTTCAATGAAACCACTGCTGAAAACTATAAGGAAGCCGACAGAGCCTTATTGAAAGAAGTTGCCACATATTGGGAAAACAATATGCATAACCATGTGGGATTCCCGGACATAACTTTCTTCCTCGAACTGAAGAAAGCCAAGATAAAAGTTCCTCAGGGAAAGGTCGCCCTATTGAGAAACTATTTCGGCAAGCGCAATCCCGATATGATGGAGGCATACGTGAAACCTGTTGACCGGGAAAGCGGATTTGCTCCCGACCCTGAACTGAAGGACAGCGAGATTATCCCTTGGAAAGAAGACATTACGGAATACCTCGACAAGAACGTACGTCCGTATGCTCCCGACTTCTGGTACAACGACTCCGAAAGCAAAATCGGTTATGAAATACCTCTCACCCGCGAGTTCTACAAATACACTCCGCTAACACCAAGTTCTGTGATATTTGATGAACTGAAAAAGCTGGAAGAAAAAGAATCGGAACTGATGTCCAGGATATTAGGGTAAGCAGATATAAATCCGCATAATAACAGACCATGAACGAGCAGCAAAACAACGGAAATATAATCCTCTACCAGACAGAGGATGGCAAATCAAGGATAGAAGTGACTCTATGCAATGATACGGTTTGGCTTACAGCCGACCAGATGGCAGAGCTGTTCCAGCGAAACAAATCTACCATTTCCCGTCATATTAAGAATGTATTTGAGGACGGAGAGTTGAATCCGGACTCAACTGTTGCATTTTTTGCAACAGTTCAAAATGAAGGCAACAGAAGTGTCGAACGAAATCTTGCTTACTATAACCTTGACATGATAATCAGTGTAGGTTATCGTGTCAAGTCACACCGTGGAGTACAGTTCAGAATATGGGCCACAAATGTCCTGCGTGAATATCTTGTAAAAGGATTTGCCATGAACGATGATTTGCTGAAAAGAGCCGGAGGAGGAAACTACTTCGACGAACTGCTAAGCCGTATCCGCGACATACGTTCCTCGGAAAAGGTATTTTACCGCAAGATACTCGAAATATATGCCCTGAGTATAGATTACGACCCGCGTACAGAAACTACCATGCAGTTTTTCAAGACTGTACAGAACAAGATGCACTACTCTGTTCATGGACATACAGCAGCCGAGATTATTTACGAACGTGCAGATGCTGAAAAAGATTTCATGGGACTTACTTCATGGACAGGAGCTTTGCCAAAACGCACCGATGCTGAAACAGCCAAGAACTATCTTTCTTCAGATGAATTGGATACTCTCAATAGAATAGTCAGTCTGTATTTGGATTTTGCAGAACTTCAAGCCAAATCGCATAAGCCGATGTACATGAAAGACTGGATTCAGAAGTTGGACGATTTTCTAAAGCTTTCCGGAAAAGAGCTTTTAAGCCATGCCGGAAAGATTTCTGCCGAACTTGCAAAACAGAAAGCGGATACGGAGTACGACAAGTTTAAAGAAAGGACAGTTTACAGCCTTTCACCCGTAGAGATTCATTTTCTTGAAAACTTTGAAAAGGAGCAGAAGAAGCTGAAAGACAGATAGATTATCAGTTGGTTAGTAGCACTAACCAACTGAACATGAAAGGTATTGATTACTCATATTATTACGAACAGGAAGATTGATGGTTATGGAAAATAGATACGATAAATATAAAGATAGTGGAATTGCTTGGATTAGGGAGATTCCGGAGCATTGGGAGGTAACTTCGTTCAAAAGAAAAATCACTATTAATAATGGGAAAGATTATAAAGATTTTTTGGATGCAGAAATCTATCCTGTAATTGGCTCTGGAGGTTGTTTTACATATTGTTCAAACTATATGTATGATGGAGAAGCTTTATTGTTGGGTAGAAAAGGTACAATAGATAAGCCTTTATATGTAAAAGGTAAATTTTGGGCTGTAGATACAATGTTTTATGCTATACCACATACAGATTTAAATTGTAAATTTGCATATTATCTTGCACTGATGTTCCCTTTTAATCTTTATTCAACATCTACATCGTTACCAAGTTTGACGCAAACTGATTTAGGTAATATACTTGTGGCTTTTCCATTTATAGATGAACAACAATCCATCGCCACCTACCTTGACCAAAAATGTAGCGAAATAGACGAACTGATAACTTTGCAAGATGAAATGATAACCAAACTGCAAAGCTACAAGCAATCTGTCATTACCGAAGCTGTAACCAAAGGTTTGGATAAAAATGTCCCCCTAAAAGATAGTGGTATTGAATGGATTGGGGAGATTCCGGAGCATTGGACATCCACAGTATTTAAAAAGTTTTTGTCAGAGACAATGCAATATGGCGCAAATGAACCAGCTGAAGAATGTAATTATAATGACCCAAGATATATAAGAATAACAGATATAAAGGATGATGGAACTTTAAGAGATGATACTTTTAAATCTTTACCTTTAGAAAAGGCTAAAGAATATATGTTAAATAAAGGTGATTTGTTATTTGCAAGAAGTGGTGCAACAGTTGGAAAGACTTTTTTATACAAAGAAGATTATGCTGCTTGTTTCGCTGGCTATCTAATAAAAGCCAGATGCAATAAAAATGAACTTCTACCTAATTTTGTTTTTTATTATACACTTTCAAATGTGTATCAAAACTGGAAAAACAGCATATTTATTCAATCTACAATCCAAAATATTGGTGCAGACAAATATTCAGTAATGCCTATTATTGTTCCATCTCTCTCCGAGCAACAATCCATCGCCAACTACCTCGTCCAGAAATGCAGCGAGATAGACGAACTAATCTCCATAAAACAGCAGAAGATTGAGAAACTGAAAGACTACAAAAAATCATTGATTTTCGAGTGTGTAACCGGAAAAAGAAAGGTAAGCTAATCTCAAAGTGCCAAAGAAAAGGAGTCAAAGAGCCAAAATGGCACTTTGGATGGCACTTTGAAAATCAATATCTGGTATCAAACCTATAAAACCATGAATTATGACTAAAAAAGAGGCATTACAAATATTTGAAAACAGAAAAGTTCGTACAATCTGGGATGATGAACGGGAAGAATGGTACTTTTCAGTAGTGGATGTTATCGCTGTTTTGACTGATAGTGCAGACCCTGCAAATTATTGGAAAGTATTAAAAAACAGGCTAAAAAAAGAAGGAAACGAAACCGTTACAAATTGTAACCGTTTGAAAATGCGTGCAGCTGATGGCAAGATGAGATTGACCGATGTAGTTGAAACCCAGCAACTTTTCAGGCTTATACAGTCCATTCCCTCACCAAAAGCAGAACCGTTCAAACAATGGATTGCACAAGTAGCTAAAGAGCGTTTAGACCAAATGCAGGATCCGGAACTGTCTATCGAACAGGCTGTCAGGGATTATCGTCAGTTAGGATATTCCGAAGAATGGATTAACCAACGTCTGAGAAGTATTGAAGTACGAAAGGCACTGACTGACGAATGGCACAGGGGTGGCATTGAAGAGGGAATACAATATGCTACACTCACCGATATTATCACACGCTCGTGGAGCGGCAAAACTACAAAAGAGTATAAATCTTTTAAAGGACTGAAAAAAGAGAGTTTAAGGGATAATATGACGAATATTGAGTTTGCTCTGAACACCCTTGCAGAAGCTTCCACGACAGAACTGTCTAAAAATCAGAATCCTAAGGGATTCGCCCAAAATGCCCAGGTCGCAAAACAGGGAGGAAGTGTTGCCAAAGCTGCACGTGATAAATTGGAGTCTCAATTGGGCAGAAGTGTAATTTCTTCAGCTAAAGCAGATGATTATCTGCTTCCAAATCAAGAAACTGAATCTGAAGACTAATAATAGATATAACCATGAATACCACAGACTTAAAGGAAAAGAACTTTGAAGCCGACATAGAACGATACCTTATTACAGAGGGCGGATATATCAAAGGCAATCAGGATACATACGACAAGGACAGGGCTATAGATATGCCTGTACTTATCTCCTTTATAGAAAAGACACAGCCTAAGCAGTGGAAACGCTATATAACCAAGTATGGCGACAAAGCCGAGAAACAGCTGTACCGTGTTTTTCAGGATGATGTGTCGCGCTACGGACTGATTTATGTTCTGCGCAAGGGTATAAGCGATGTGGGTATTAATATCAAGTTCTGCTATTTTGCTCCGGCCTCGATGCTGAATGATGAGCTTGTGGCAAATTACGATGCGAATATTCTCACTGTGACACGCCAGTTTGCTTATTCCAAGCTGAACAAGAATACCATCGATATGGTACTCTCGTTGAACGGTATTCCGGTGGTGGCACTCGAACTGAAAAACCAGATTATGGGTCAGAATGTGGAAAACTCGAAAAAGCAATGGCGTGAGGACAGAGACCCAAAGGAACCGCTGTTTCATTTCAATAACCGTATATTGGCATACTTCGGGGTTGATCTGTACGAAGCAGTTCTTACTACAGAACTTAATGGTGAAAAGACTTTCTTCATCCCTTTCAATCAGGGCTCAAACGGAGCAGGTGAAATGGGAGGTGCAGGAAATCCGGAACGTGAGGACGGTGGATATGTAACTGCCTATCTGTGGGAAAAGGTTTTGAGCAGGGATATGCTGCTTTCCATTCTTCAGCGTTATATATCCCGGCAGGAGGAAGAGAAACTGAAGATTGATGTTGACAAGCACGGCAGGGAGAAAGAGATTACGGAAACTTCGGTGAAGATAATCTTCCCTCGTTATCATCAGTTGGATGTGGTGGAAAAGTTAGTGGCCGACACTTATTTTGCAAACGTTTTGCAAAACCGTTGCAAAGAAGATACAAGATATGATTTGGCTGCCGACGAAAAGACGAAATACTATTCACTGAAGAAGCCGCACGGAAATAATTATCTTATCCAGCACTCGGCCGGTTCGGGAAAATCGAACTCTATAGCATGGCTCACTTATCGCCTTGCAGGACTACAGAATGCGGAGATGAAGAATATGTTCAACAGTGTGTTTGTCATCACCGACAGACGTGTGCTGAACAAGCAGCTCCAGAGTACAATCCTCGGATTTGACCATATAGACGGGCAGATAGAAACCATTACCGATTCTGACAACTCGGAGAAACTGGCAAGAATCATCAACGATGATAATACAAGGATTGTCATCACTACCCTACACCGTTTTCCGGTTATCTATAAGGAACTGACAAGCCGCAGCGGCAAGAGATATGCCATCATAGTGGACGAGGCTCATTCTTCACAGTCGGGCAAGAGTGCGGAGAAACTGAAGGCTGCACTTGCGGATACGGACGAAGCATTGCGAGAATATGCTGAAATAGAAGAGATTGAGGCTGAAGAACTGGAAAAGAAAAAGGATGCACTTATGGAGGATTTGCTGGCGCAGGGGCAGCACAACAATCTGTACTTCTATGCATTTACGGCAACTCCAAAGCCAAAGACTCTACAGACTTTCGGTGAGCTGGCCGAAGAAGGTGAAAATCCGGAAGACAACAAATATGTGGCTTATCATAACTATTCCATGCTACAGGCTATAGAGGAGGGATTCATAAAGGATGTACTGAAATATTATACCACTTATGAAACTACTTACGAGATTGCCAAGCGCATAGAGTCCGATCCTTCGTATGAGGAAACTCCTGCCACACGTGCCATAAAGGCTTTCCATGATAACCATCAGCATGTGATAGCTCAGAAAACGGCTATCATAGTGGAGAAGTTCAGGGAGGTGACACTCAATGCCATGCTTGGAAAGGCAAAAGCTATGGTGGTATGTTCCTCGCGTGCTCATGCAGTACGTTATTTCCTGGAAATCAAAAGGTATTGTCAGGAAAACAATATAACTGATGTAAATCCTATGGTGGCTTTCTCCGGTACGGTATCGTATGAGGGAGTGGAATATACAGAAACGAAGTTGAACTCCACTGACGGACGAAACATTTCGGAAGCCAAACTGCCTTTGTATTTCGCTTCGGACTTATATAATATGCTGGTTGTTGCAGACAAATATCAGACAGGATTCGACGAACCTCTGCTGCATACAATGTTCGTCGATAAGAAACTGAAGGACGTAAAGGCTGTGCAGACACTCTCGCGCCTGAACAGATGGCAGAAGGACAAGAAAGATACATACGTGCTCGACTTCTGCAACAAGCCGGAGGATATTAAGAAATCATTCGAACCGTTCTATAAAGGTACTGAGCTGATAAAGCCTGTTGACGTGAACTATGTATATACTTTCAGAAAGGACATACAGATGTTCCAGCTATGGACAGAGGGTGACGAACAGAAATTCTATGATTTGCTGCAAAATATCAGCAAGCAGAAGGAACGCCTTGGAGCTTTGTCGAATGCGTTCAAGAGCACTATTGACAGATATGGAGCTTTGGACGAGGAGAAACAGTTTGAGGTAAGGTCGAAAATCAAGAACTTTGTCCGTTTCTATTCTTATATGGCACAGATAGCAAGAACATACGATAAGGAACTGTACAAAGCATACGTATATGCCGACTATCTGTATAGACTGCTGCCTAAGAACGCCAAGGAAAGAATAGACCTGAACAAACAGATTATGCTGGTAAACTCCAAAATATCTGAAGGAGAAACAGTTTCCATCCGTTTGGGTGACGACAATAAACCGATAAAAGGTGAAAATCCAAAGGCAGGAAAACCAAAAAACGACAATGAGGATTTGCTGAGCCGTATCATTGATAAAGTAAATATCATGTATCAGGGACAATTCTCAGAGGCAGACCGTGTTATAGTAGAATCCATCTACGATAAGATGGTCACTACAGCCAAAAAGAAACTGACCAAACAGGCGAACAATACGGATGAAAAGCAATTTGAGGAAAGTATCTTCCCTCAGATATTTGATGAAGTGGCAAGGGGTTGTTATGTGGAACAGATGGACTCTTTCGCCAAGTTGTTTGAAAACAGTGATTTCTACCGTAATGTCATGACACAGATGGCAAAGGTGATGTATGAAAACTACAAGAAAAAGGAAGATGAAATACCGTTTATACCGGAACTGTTCAAGCAGAAATTACTGTCAGATGTAGAAAGTGAGTTTGCCGACTTGAAGCAGTTCATGCCAGATTTCAATTCAGTAGCATCGTGCTTTATTAATGTATTGAAGGCTCAAACTATATCTTCTATAGATGGAGCAAACGAGCTGTTACTTGATTCGTTTAACAGACTTTACTGTCTGGAAGGAATGAAACTGGTTGACAAAAGAAGGCATTTCAATACCATTGTGACAAAATATGAGGTGTTTCTGAAAAAAGTATATTATTTGCTGAACGGTAAGGAAATGGTAAATGACAAGGATGAGAACAGTATGCCTACATTCATAAATTGTATATTCTCACTCAGCTGTCTGAGAGGCCTAAAAAACAATACGGATGAAAGGTATCATAAGTTCTATGATTATCTGGAATTAGTAAAGCAATGGAGAAACAGCGAGTCGCATAATGCTCCGGACGCATCAATGCAGGAACTCAATTCCGCAATTCATATTGTTTCTACAATGTATCTTTGGGTTGTTTCACAGAATATGAAGAGCCTGAATTTTGCTATAGGCAAATAATAGATAAACTGAAGATTAATTTTGTTCTCTCTGCTACAATTTTGTGACGGAAAAAATTTCTGTAGCAAAATTGTAGCAGAGTTTTATTCTATGCCCTTTCTACTCTATATTAGAAATATATAAGAAACAAAAAAGCTCCATAATCAATTGATTACAGAGCTTATTTTGCGGAAGCTGGGGGATTCGAACCCCCGGAACGGTTACCCGTTCGGCAGTTTAGCAAACTGCTGGTTTCAGCCACTCACCCAAACTTCCAA
>NZ_DXVR01000035.1:0-25493 GCF_019417265.1 Bacteroides sp. | reverse complement strand
TTTTGAAAGTTCCCGCCAATAATAACGGTGGGAACTTTTTTTATATCTAAGAAAATAGTTATATCTTTGTGTCATAAATAGATAAATATACAAGTATGGGAATTTTTAGCTTTTTCTCTAAAGAAAAGAAAGAAACTCTGGACAAGGGATTGTCTAAAACTAAAGAAAGTGTATTCGGAAAAATAGCTCGTGCCGTAGCCGGTAAGTCTAAAGTAGATGATGAGGTGCTGGATAACCTTGAAGAGGTTTTAGTGACCTCAGACGTAGGTGTGGAAACTACCCTTAATATCATTAAACGTATTGAGGCAAGGGTGGCAAGGGATAAATATGTGAATACTCAGGAGCTTAATAACATTCTTAGAGAAGAAATAGCTGCTCTGCTTACAGAAAACAATACTGTTGACACTGAGGATTTTACTCTGCCTGCCGACAAGAAACCATATGTTATTATGGTGGTAGGTGTGAATGGCGTAGGTAAGACTACGACTATTGGTAAATTGGCATATCAGTTCAAAAAGGCCGGAAATTCAGTATATTTAGGTGCTGCCGATACTTTCCGTGCGGCTGCTGTTGAACAGCTTGATATTTGGGGAGAACGTGTTGGTGTTCCTGTGATAAAGCAGAAAATGGGTGCTGACCCTGCTTCTGTAGCTTTCGATACTCTCAGCTCAGCTGTGGCTAATAATGCGGATGTGGTGATTATTGATACAGCCGGACGTTTGCACAATAAGGTCGGTCTTATGAACGAGCTGACCAAGATTAAGAATGTGATGAAAAAGGTTGTTCCTGATGCACCACATGAAGTGTTACTCGTATTGGACGGCTCAACAGGACAGAATGCTTTTGAACAGGCAAAGCAGTTCACATTGGCTACTGAGGTAAATGCAATGGCTATTACTAAACTTGACGGTACTGCCAAGGGTGGAGTAGTGATAGGTATCTCAGACCAGTTTAAGATTCCTGTAAAATATATTGGACTTGGCGAAGGTATAGAGGATTTGCAGGTGTTCCGTCGTCGTGAATTTGTTGATTCATTGTTTGGTACAGAAGGAAAATAAATGAAGAAAAATACTATAGATATTATTACTCTCGGTTGTTCAAAAAACCTTGTGGACTCTGAAAAGCTGATGAAACAGCTTGAGGCCAATGGATATAAGGTGACACATGATACAGAGAAGGCTCGGGGCGAGATAGCAGTGATAAATACATGTGGATTTATCGGTGATGCGAAAGAAGAGTCTATCAATATGATTCTTGAGTTTTGTCAGGCCAAGGAGGAAGGAAAACTGAAGAAACTTTATGTGATGGGGTGTCTGTCTGAAAGATATCTCAATGAGCTGAAAGTGGAAATTCCTCTGGTTGACAAGTTTTATGGGAAATTCAACTGGAATGAACTGCTTGAGGATTTGGGCAAGGCATATCATTCGGAATATGCCATAGAAAGACATCTTACTACTCCGAAACATTATGCATATCTGAAAATCTCGGAAGGATGCGACAGAAAGTGTTCTTACTGTGCTATTCCTATTATAACAGGTCGTCACGTGTCACGACCGATGGAAGAGATTCTTGATGAGGTCAGATTTCTTGTATCTGAGGGTGTAAAGGAATTTCAGGTTATAGCTCAGGAGCTTACATACTACGGAGTTGATTTGTACAAGAAACAGATGTTGCCTGAGCTGATTGACAGAATGGCAAAGATTCCGGGAGTGGAATGGATACGTCTTCATTATGCCTATCCGGCTAAGTTTCCGAGAGAGCTTTTCAAGGTGATGAGGGAGAATGACAATGTTTGCAAGTATATGGATATTGCCTTACAGCATATCAGCGACAAAATGTTGTCGAAAATGAGAAGACACGTCACTAAGGAGGAAACTTACAAGTTTATAGAAGAATTCCGTAATGAAGTTCCGGGAATACATTTGCGTACAACGCTTATGGTGGGACATCCGGGTGAAACGGAAGAGGATTTCGAACAGCTGAAAGAATTTGTCAAGATTGCCAAGTTTGATAGAATGGGTGCTTTCGCTTATTCAGAAGAAGAAGGCACATATTCGGCTGAAAACTATGATGACAATATTCCGCAGGAAGTCAAGCAGAAAAGACTTGATGAACTGATGGCATTGCAGCAGGAAATATCGGCTGAACTGAGTCATAAAAAGATAGGTCAGACTCTGAAAGTAATCATAGATAGAAAAGAAGGCGATTATTATATCGGACGTACTGAATTTGATTCTCCTGAGGTTGATCCTGAAGTGCTTATCAAGTACGAGGGCAAGAAATTGAAAGAAGGTTCTTTCTATAATGTAACGATAGAAGACGCTGACGATTTTGACCTTTACGGGAGGATTTCGGAATGAATAGCGAAGAATTTATGAATCTGCTGTCGGAAAGAACCGGATGTGACGAGAAAAATGTGTCGCGTATGGTTTCTTCCGTGGCTGATATTATAGTAGGAGGATTACAGGACGGTAGGACTGTGTTATTACAGGATTTTGGAACTTTTGAAGTTAAAAAGAAACTTGAAAAGATAGTTGTGAATCCGTCAACCGGAAAACGTAAGTTGTTTCCGCCAAAATTGGTAGTAGGTTTCAGACCGTGTCCGCTGCTTAAGGAAAAGGTAAATCTTTCTGGAAAGAAGTAACGAATGGACGATAAACTTACGATAGAAGAACTGATTGCCGGGCTTGTGGCAAAACAGAATATAGAACAGACAGATGCGGATGCATTTGTATGTAGCTTTTTTGCATTGATAGAAGAAGGCTTGCGGAGGGACAAATATGTAAGGATAAAAGGATTTGGAACTTTCAAACTTGCAGACACTGACTTAAATGAGGGTAGGATTGTGTTTGTACCTGAAGCTTCTGTCAGAGATGCCGTCAATAAGCCGTTTGCGCATTTCCAGCCTGTAGAGCTTAGGGATGGTGTTTGCTTTAGCGATGTGGAAGAGGAATATGCATCGCAGCCGGAAGTTGTGTCTTCTGCAGAAGAAGATATCTCAACTGATGATGCCGGAAATGCTTTGCCTGATACTGTTGCGTCAGAGAATGAACGTTCAGCAGAGAATAATAGTATGGATTCGGCAGAAGCTACAGACGGAAGTAGTGATGCGGATAAGGTATGTGGTACTCCGGTTGATGAAGCGGAAAGTACAGCTGGAAAAGACCGGAAGTCATGGTATGTTTCTATAGTAATTCTTTTGATAGGAGTGATAATCGGTTGCGGAATTATGTGGGGAGTGTTTTCCGGTAAGGAGAAGGCTGATACGGCTTTGCAATATGATATTCCGAAGCCGGTGGTAGTTGATACAGTTTCGACTGATACCGTTTTGGCTGCACCTGTTGATACGCTGAATATGGCTGAAACTCAGACTGGTACTATAGATTCAGAGGCGCATAAAAGAACATTGGATTCTATCATAAATGCGACAACGGAAAATAAGAAAGAGATAGAGTATCTAAGTGATGAGGTGGTATACAGAATAAGCGGTACGATAGAAACATATACTATAACCAAGGGCAGTACCCTTTCGAAGGTGGCATATCGTTTTTATAAAAACAGAAAGTTGTGGCCTTATATTGTCATGCATAATAAGGATATTATTCAGGACCCGAATAATGTGCCGATAGGAACGGTTTTGCGTATTCCTGCACTTACACCTGTGGAATAAATGTATTATAATAATGAGAACAGTATCTTAGAGGAAAAATACCCTTCAAGATGCTGTTTCTTTGTTTTGTATGTACGAATTGTTTGTAATTTGGTCAGAATAAGATAAAAAAGACTTAAATAGATGCATTCGTATGATTTTTTAATAAATATTAGTTGTGTCTGTTAACTTAAAAACGTAATTTTGGGTGCACTAAAAAGGGGGATACCTAATTTGGTGATTGAAATATAGATAATGAAATTAATAAAATAAACAGGAAATTATGGCTGAAGCTATTGATATTCGTGCATTGAACGAATTGATTGAACGCCAGAGTGCGTTCGTTACTAATCTGATGACTGGTATGGATCAGGTAATCGTGGGACAGAAACATTTGGTTGAATCATTGCTGATAGGTTTATTGGCTGACGGACATATATTGTTGGAAGGTGTGCCTGGTCTGGCTAAGACATTGGCCATTAAGACAATGGCATCGCTTATTGATTCAAAATACAGTCGTGTACAGTTTACTCCGGACTTGTTGCCTGCCGACGTTATCGGTACGATGATTTATAGTCAGAAGGATGAACAGTTCATCGCCAAGAAAGGTCCTATCTTTGCAAACTTCGTATTGGCGGATGAAATTAACCGTGCTCCTGCAAAAGTACAGAGTGCTTTGCTTGAAGCGATGCAGGAACGTCAGGTGACATTGAGTAAGGAAACATTCCGTCTTCCTGAACCTTTCCTTGTTATGGCAACACAGAACCCTATTGAGCAGGAAGGTACTTATCCGTTGCCTGAAGCTCAGGTGGATCGTTTCATGCTGAAGGTTATTATTGACTATCCTAAGATTGAAGAAGAAAAGAAGATTATCCGTCAGAATATTTCAGGTGAGAAGGTGGAAGTTAAACCTATTCTGAAAGCTGAAGATATAATCGAAGCACGTAAAGTGGTAAGACAGGTTTATCTGGATGAAAAGATTGAACAGTACATCGCGGATATCGTGTTTGCTACACGTTACCCGGAAAAATATGATTTGAAGGAACTTAAGAGCCTGATTGGTTTCGGTGGTTCACCTCGTGCGTCTATCAATCTTGCGCTTGCAGCACGCAGTTATGCATTTATCAAGCGTAGAGGCTATGTGATTCCGGAAGACGTACGCGCAGTGGCTCATGATGTATTGCGTCATCGTATCGGTCTTACATACGAGGCTGAAGCTACAAATGTTACTGCAGACGAAATCGTAAGCAAGATACTTAACAGAGTTGAAGTGCCTTAATCAGAAACCTTTTTGAAGAATGGAAACTACTGAATTATTAAAGCGTGTACGCCAGATAGAAATCAAGACCCGCGAACTGTCTAACAATATTTTTGCCGGACAGTATCATTCGGCCTTCAAGGGCAGGGGTATGGCTTTCTCGGAAGTGAGGGAGTATCAGTATGGCGACGATGTGCGCGATATTGACTGGAATGTTACAGCACGCTTTGACAAGCCATTCGTAAAGGTATTCGAAGAGGAACGCGAACTTACAGTGATGCTGCTTGTGGATGTGTCGAATAGTCTTGACTTCGGTACATCCAAGCAGATGAAAAAGAATATGGTGACAGAGATTGCCGCGACAATAGCATTCTCGGCTATCCAGAATAATGATAAGATTGGGGTGATATTTTTCTCGGACAAGATAGAGAAATTTATTCCGCCTAAAAAAGGACGCAAACATATTCTATATATTATACGCGAGTTGCTGGATTTTGAGCCTGAAAGTTCGCGTACTGATTTGCAATGCGCTATTGAGTATCTGACGAATGTATTGAAGAAGCGTTGTACCGCATTCATGCTGAGTGACTTTATAGATGACAAGGACTTTAAGAATGCTCTGACTGTAGCGAACAGAAAACATGATGTCGTAGCTGTTCAGGTATATGACCGACGTATGGAAGAAATTCCTGATGTCGGGCTTATGCTTGTACGTGATGCGGAAACCGGACATGAGGAATGGATTGATACATCATCCAAATCGTTGAGAAACGCTCACCATGAATGGTGGAAAGAGCAGCAGAAGAAACTTAACGATACGTTTAACTTGTGTCAGGTGGACGCTGTTTCTGTACGCACGGACCAGGATTATGTAAAGGCTTTGCTTAATTTGTTTGCTAAAAGAAACTAATGGTCAGATGAAGAATACTATATTTAATTACGGAAAACGGGTGCTTGGAGCATTCTGTTTTGCATCTTTGTATTTGGTAAGTGTACCGGTAAATGCACAACAGGTAACGGTGAGAGCAAGTATTGACTCTCTGCAACTGCTTGTTGGTGAACAGACGAAGGTACATCTTGAAGTGAGTATGGATGCTGACAGAAAGTTACAGTTGCCGGTTATTAAAGATACGTTGGTCAGAGGGGTAGAGGTTTTGGATATAGCAAAACCTGACACTCAGAAATTGAATGATGACAAGAGATGGGTTATCAGTCAGGAATATACTATAACTTCGTTTGACTCAGCCTTGTATTATCTTCCTCCTTTGGAGGTAATGGTGGAAGACCAGAAGTACCGTTCAGAGTCGTTGGCTCTGAAAGTGTATTCGATACCGGTAGATACTCTGCATCCGGATCAGTTTTTCGGCCCAAAGACAGTGGTTGAAGTTCCTATAGAGTGGCAGGACATAGATGTGATGGTTTATTCTATTATATTAATGCTGCTTTTTGGAGCGGCATGTGTGTTCCTGATAGTCAGACTGAAGAATAACAAACCTATAATCAGGATTATAAAGATAGAACCGAAATTGCCGCCGCATCAGGAGGCTATGAAGCATATCGAGGAAATCAAGGCCAACAAAAATGTCCAGAGGGAAGATCCGAAATTGTACTATACAGAGTTGACAGATGTTATCCGTACATATATTATGGAAAGATTCGGATTTAACGCCATGGAAATGACATCTTCCGAGATTATTGAACATTTGTTGCAGGTAAAGGACAAGGATTCTCTGAAAGACTTGAAATATCTTTTTGAAACAGCCGATTTGGTGAAGTTCGCAAAACATGCACCTATGATGAATGAAAACGATATGAATCTGGTGAATGCTGTCGACTTTATCAATGAAACCAAGCTGGAAGAGGATGTCAATGCCAAGAAGGAACCTACGGAGATAAAAGTGGAAGAGAAACGCTCGAAGCAGGAACGAATTGCGCTTATGTGCAGTATTGGTGCGACCGGTGTGATATCAGCAGTATGCTTGTATATTGTTGTGAGATGCATCATTGATCTCTTCTTTTAATGTTTAAACGAATGAAGTTATGATTTTTGCTAATATTGAATATCTGTTTTTATTGATTCTGCTTATACCTTATATAGTATGGTATATAATGCGCAGAAAACGAACAGAAGCTACTCTGCAGGTTTCAACCACACGCATGTACATGAATGTGCGTAAAAGCTGGAAGGTATATCTTATTCACGCTCCGTTTTTACTTCGTATATGTACGTTTGTCATGATAGTGCTTGTATTGGCAAGACCTCAGACTACTGATAACTGGCAGAATACTGAAATAGAGGGTATTGACATAATGCTGGCAATGGATATTTCGACCAGTATGCTGGCTGAAGACCTGAAGCCTAATCGTTTGGAGGCAGCTAAACAGGTAGCTGCAGAGTTTATCAACGGACGTCCGAATGACAATATCGGTCTTACGATTTTTGCAGGTGAAGCATTTACACAATGTCCTCTGACAGTCGATCATGGTGTCTTGTTGAATCTGTTCCATAGCGTCAGTTGCGATATGATATACCGTGGCATGATAGAAGATGGAACGGCTATTGGTATGGGACTGGCAAATGCCGTCACAAGACTTAAGGACAGTAAGGCAAAATCAAAAGTAGTGATATTGCTTACAGATGGTGTGAACAACCGTGGTGAATTGTCGCCTCTGACAGCTGCAGAGATTGCAAAACAATTCGGAATAAGAGTGTACACAATCGGTGTAGGTACCAACGGTACAGCACCTTATCCTATGCAGACATATGCAGGAGTGCAGTATATTCAGACACCTGTAGAGATAGATGAGCAGACTCTGACACAGATTGCTGCCGAAACTAACGGAAATTATTTCAGGGCAACAAGCAATTCTAAGTTGAAAGAGGTTTATCAGGAGATAGACAAGTTGGAAAAGACAAAACTGAATGTCAAGGAATTCAGTAAGAGAGAGGAAGAGTATGAGATATTTGCTCTCGTTGCATTCTTGTGCATACTGCTCGAACTGATTTTGCGTAATACGGTTTTGAAAAAAATACCTTAAAAGTGATTTGTCATGTTTAGATTTGGAGAACCTATATATTTGTATTTGTTATTGATTGTTCCTTTTTTAGTTGTGTTTTATCTATATACCAACTATAGAAGAAGGAGGAGATTACGTCAGTATGGAGATCCGGAACTGATGGCACATCTTATGCCTAATGTTTCGAAATACAGACCTGATGTGAAGTTCTGGTTGGTTACAGCAGCTTTGGTCATGGTGATATTCATGTTGGCACGTCCTCAGTTTGGCTCCAAGATGGAAACAGTGAAGCGTCAGGGTGTGGAAACTGTGGTGGCACTTGATATCTCAAACTCTATGTTGGCACAGGATGTGACACCAAGTCGTCTGGAAAAGTCAAAGAAGCTGGTATCCAGACTTGTGGAAACATTCAATAATGACAAGGTTGCAATGATAGTTTTTGCCGGAGAGGCTTTTACACAGCTTCCTATCACGAGCGACTATATATCTGCAAAGATGTTTCTTGAAACGATTTCGCCTTCACTCATTACTACACAGGGTACGGATATCCGTGGGGCAATAGACTTGGCTATGAAGAGTTTTACCCCTAACGAAGGAGTAGGACGCGCGATAGTCCTTATAACCGATGGTGAGAACCATGAGGGGGGAGCAGTTGAAGCCGCACAGCAGGCTGCTGAAAAAGGTGTGAGAGTGTTTGTCCTTGGAGTAGGTTCGCCTGACGGTTCTCCTATTCCGGTGGAAGGTACAAATGATTTCCGTCGTGACAAGGATGGCAATGTAGTAGTTACAAAACTGAACGAGCAAATGTGTCAGGAAATAGCTAAGGCCGGTAACGGGATGTATGTACGTGTGGACAATACAAATAATGCGGAACGTGCTCTGAATGCGGAAATTAACAAGTTGGCAAAGGCTGATGTAGAAACTCAGGTATATACTGAATTTGATGAGCAGTTTGATGTCTTGGCATGGCTTGCATTGGTTCTGCTTGCTGTGGATGTTATGCTGCTTAATAGGAAAAATCCGCTATTTAAGAATGTGAAACTTTTCAAACAGGATTGATTTATGTGGAGTGGTAAATTATATTTATTCGGAATATTGGCCTTTACTTCGGCAGTGTCTTATGCCCAGAAGACGGACAGGGACTATCTCCGAAGTGGAAACAAACTTTATAATGACAGCCTGTTTGTAAAGGCTGAAGTGGACTATCGAAAGGCGCTTGAGATTAATCCTAAGTCTGCAGATGCTATGTTCAACCTTGGAAACTCTTTGCTTATGCAGCAGAAGGCCAAAGAAGCTATGGAACAGTTTGAAGCAGCAGCGCGTCTGGAAAAAGATAAAGAAAAACTGGCTCACATATATCATAATATGGGAGTAATATTGCAGTCGTCAAAGCAGCTTCCTCAGTGTATAGAGGCTTACAAGGAGTCTTTACGCAATAATCCTAAAGATGACGAAACCCGTTATAATCTGGTGCTCGCACAGAAACAGTTGAAAGACCAACAGCAACAGCAGCAGAACCAGGATCAGCAGAAAGACCAGAAGCAGGATCAGAAGCAAGACGAAAAAGAACAGAACAAGGATCAACAGGAGCAACAACAGCAACAGCAGAACCAGAATCAGCAACAGCAGCAACAAAACAAGGATGAGATGTCAAAAGAGAATGCTGAGCAGTTGTTAAGAGCTGCCATGCAGGACGAGAAAGATGTACAGGATAAGGTGAAGAAACAGATGCAGGTGAGCGGTAAGAAGCTTGAAAAAGACTGGTAAGCATTTGTGCGGAACTTCATTTTTATATTAACAAGTTGAAGAACAATAAATTATATAATGATGAGAAAATATTTTTTCTTGATATTGATGATTGCTGTATCACTACAGATGTTTGCCGATGATAAGGTGACACTGAGGGCTTCGGCACCGGAAGTGGTGGTAAACGGTGATCAGTTCAGGCTTACATATACTGTAAATTCGCAGGATGTAAAGGATTTTCTGGCACCTCAGGCAAAGGGTTTTGATGTTCTGATGGGACCAAGCCGTTCGCAGCAGAGTAGCACACAGATTATTAACGGTAAGGTTTCTTCCAGCCGTTCCATCACTTATACTTATATTCTGATGGCGGTATCGGAAGGTACTTTCAATATTCCTGCAGCCAGTATCGAGGTTGATGGTGAGAAAATCTTTTCAAATCCATTGACAATTAAAGTTTTGCCTAAGGATAAGGAACAGGGAAATGGCAACCAGAGTCAAGGCAACGGAGGTATCTCTTCAAGAAACCAGAAAACAAGCGGACGAATAACTGATAAGGACTTGTTCATCTTGGCTACGGCAAGTAAGACTAAGGTGCATGAACAGGAAGCTATATTGGTAACATACAAGGCCTACACGACAGTCGATTTGCGTCAGTTGCTTGGAAAAATGCCTGACCAGCAGGGATTTTATGTTCAGGAGGTTGAACTTCCTACTCAGAAAACATTCAAGCTTGAACATTATAATGGAAGAAACTATAATACGGTAGTTTACAGACAGTATGTATTGTTCCCTCAGAAATCCGGTAGGTTAGAGATACCGGCAGTAACTTTCGATGCCGTAGTTGCACAGAGAGTAGCTGTTTCTGACGACCCGTTTGAAGCTTTCTTCAACGGAGGCGGATATGTGGAAGTCAATAAGAAAATAGTCGCTCCTAAGGTTGTGATTAATGTAGACCCGCTTCCATCAAAACCTGAAGGTTTCTCCGGTGGGGTAGGTACATTCTCCTTGAAATCAGACATTAGCACTACTGAATTAAAGGCAAACGAGGCTGTAACCATTAAGCTTACGATTAGCGGTACGGGAAATATGAAGTTGGTCAGTGCTCCGGAAGTCAAATTCCCTCATGATTTTGAAATTTATGACCCGAAAATTGAGGATAATTATGAACTGACAGCAAATGGACTGAGCGGAACTAAGAAAATAGAGTATCTTGCGATACCGCGTCATGCCGGTAATTTCACTATTCCTGCCATCGAATTTAAGTATTTTGATATTAAAACAGAAAAGTATAATACACTTGCTACAGAACCATACGAACTGAAAGTGGCTAAGGGTGACGGAAGTGCTGCAAGCCAGCAGGTTATTGCTGATTTCACCAATAAAGAAAACGTTAAGGTTTTAGGTACGGACATACTGTTTATCAAAACAGGCGATACTGTACTCAGACAGAAAGGAAACTATTTCTTTGGTACAGTGACTTACTATTTATGGTATATTATTCCTTTCGTATTGTTTGTTGTGTTTGTTGTTATATACAGAAAACAGGCAATAGAGAGTGCAAACGTAGCTAAGGTTAAGACTAAAAAGGCGAATAAAGTAGCTACCAAGCGTATGAAGCAGGCAGGAAAGCTTCTTTCAGAGAATAAGGTAAATGAATTCTATGATGAAGTACTGAAAGCTTTGTGGGGATATATAAGCGACAAACTCAATATTCCTGTTTCAAAACTCTCAAGAGATAACATAGAGGCTGAATTGTCCGGTCATGGAGTGTCTGAAGACCTTATTAAGGAGTTTATCGATGCTTTGTCAGAATGTGAATTTGCAAGATATGCTCCTGGAAATCAGAACGAAGCTATGGATAAGGTTTATTCTGCATCAGTAGATGTTATCAGCAAAATGGAAAACTGTATTAAACGTTAAATCATGTAGGAGATATATACAATGAATAGAGTGTATGTTTTTTTAATGCTTCTGGCAAGTTTCCTGTTGCCGGCAAATGCTTCCCTGAAAACTGAGGCTGATAAAGCTTATCAGGAGAATGATTTTAAGGGTGCAATAGAGAAATACGAGGCTATACTGGAAGGCGGACAGGAGTCGGCTGATATATATTATAATTTGGGAAACAGTTATTATAAGGACAAAAATATAGCAAAAGCTGTTTTGAACTATGAACGTGCATTGCTTTTGTCGCCGGGGGATGACGATATAAGATATAACCTCGAAATGGCTAAGAGCAAGACCGTTGATAAGGTTACGCCAAAGAGTGAGATTTTTATAGTCACATGGATAAGTGCGATTCGTGATTTGATGAGTGAATCGGCTTGGGCTTCATTTGCTGTTTCTTGTTTTATCCTCTTCCTTTTAGGAGTATCTGCATATATATTCGGAAGTAAGATGGTGATAAAGAAAACAGGCTTTTCATTAGCCGTAGTTTTTCTGTTCTTTACAGTGGTTGCTAATCTGTTTGCTGATTCGCAGAAAGACAAGTTGGTAAACCGTGAAGGAGCTATAGTCATGCAGGCATCAGTAACAGTAAAAAGTACTCCTGACGAGAGCGGTACGGATCTGTTTGTATTGCATGAGGGCACAAAAGTCTTTATAAACGATAATTCCATGAAAGGATGGAAGGAAGTGAGCCTGGAGGACGGTACCAGAGGATGGGTTCCTACTGAAAGCATAGAAGTGATTTAAAATAAACAGATAATATTTCTTTTATGGACATACAGCAATTAATAGACTTTGATAAAATGTTGTTACTGCAACTCAACGGTAGCGATTCGCTATTTTGGGATGGTTTTATGTATATAGTAACAAAGACTAATACTTGGATACCTGCAGCTATTGCATTGCTGTATGTCATTTTCAAGAATAATAATCTGAAGCGTGGGGCAACAATTGTCTGTCTTATCGCTTTGGTGATTGTACTGGCCGATCAAACTGCATCAGGCATATGTAAACCATTGTTCGAAAGATTCCGTCCAACCAAAGATCCGGAGTTTATGAATATGGTAGATATTGTCAATAATTACCGCGCCGGTGGAATGTATGGTTTCATTTCAAGTCATGCGGCAAATACCTTTGCCGTTGCCATGTTTATCTCCTTGTTGGTAAAGAACAGCAGAATGACGTTTATGATGTTTATGTGGGCTTTGATTCATACATATTCGCGAGTATATTTGGGAGTTCATTATCCGGGAGATGTGTTCTTTGGTATGATTGATGGTATGTTGTGCGGTGCTTTAGTCTATTTCCTGTATATTTTTGCAGTGAAGAAGCTCGCATTAAAGCATCGTTTCATTTCTACTCAATATACTGACAGTGGATATGATGTGCAAAGCATTAATGTAGTAGTACTTGTTCTTCTGCTCACATATTTATATGCTGTTATATACGGAATGATTATGTCAAAATCTATGTTTTTTTAGTTATATAGAGCATTTTAGTAGTTTCCTTCATAAAAAATCATTTATTTCTTGCGCATTATTCAGATTTTATATATATTTATCATCGAGATAAAAAACATATTGTTTAATGCTTAAAACATGATTACTATGACAAGGACAATTACATTCAACGAATTGAGAAATATAAAGGATTCTTTACCGGAAGGCAGTATGCATCGTATTGCAGACGAATTAAATATATCTGTTGAAACAGTGAGAAACTTTTTTGGCGGACAGAATTTCAAGGATGGAAAATGTGTAGGAATCCATTTGGAACCGGGGCCAGACGGAGGCTTGGTGATGCTTGACGACACAATAGTGCTTGATAAGGCATTGGATATTCTGAGAGAAAGCGCAGGAATGTGATTATAAGGTCAAATAGCTATAATAGTTATGTGAAGAATTAACTTTGATAACTATTATAGTTATTATTGTTTTTAATCGGATTTTACAGACTATTTCGTAATTATCAACATATAAATATTTTCATTATGGAAGAAGAAAAACTTGTAACCCTTGCTATATTGACTTATTCGAAAGCTCAGATACTGAAAAATGTATTGGAAAACGAAGGAATAGAGTCTTATATTCATAATGTAAATCTTATACAGCCTGTTATTTCGTCAGGAGTGAGAATCAGAATCAAGGAAAGCGATTTACCGCGTGCCCTGAGTATTATAGAAAGTTCTGCATGGCTTGCTGAAGATGTGGTTAAGGAACATGTTCAGGATACAGAGAAGAAGCGCAAGACTGCAATAATATTAATCCCGGTGGATTTCTCTGACAATTCTTTCAAGGCGTGCAGGTTCGGAATCAATTTTGCAGCTCAGATAAAGGCCGAGGTTGTTTTGATGCATGTTTATTTCAGTCCTGTCTACATGCCAAGTTTGCAGTATGCCACAGAAGGTTATGGCATTCCATATGAAGCCGAATTAGGTATTAAAACCATGCTTGATAATGTGCATCAGCGTTTGAAGGATATGACGGACAAGATAGACAAACTGATGGCAGATGGAGAGATTCCTACGGTGAAGTACACGTGTCTTCTGCGTGAAGGAATTCCTGAAGAGGAAATATTAGCTTTTGCGCGCGAGGAATCGCCACTGATGATAGTTATGGGTACGCGCGGTGAGAATATGGCTGAATATGGTCTGATGGGAAGCGTTACAGCCGAAGTGATAGAGCGTAGTCCTGTGTTTGTTTATTCCATTCCTGAAGAAGCCGGACTTACCAACTTTAAGGAAATACATAAAGTGGCTTTCATCACCAATTTCGACCAGAGGGATTTGATTGCATTTGATTCTCTTATCACAACTTTCAAGGACTATAATTTCGAGATATATTTTATCCATCTGAATTCGAATGAGGAAAGAAGGACATGGAATGAAATTAAACTGTCAGGAATAAAGGAATACTTCCATAAGCAATATCCGGATTTGGCGATAAACTATAGTCTTGTCACAGAAGACAGTTTCTTCAATAATCTTGATGATTATGTCAAGAAGGAGGGAATAGATGTTTTATGTGTTTCCAATTATAAACGAAACGTGTTCGCGCGTCTGTTCAATCCAAGTATAGCCAAGAAGATGATATTCCACTCAAGAACTCCAATTCTTGTTATAAAATGAGAATGAGATATCAATACATATAAAAAAAAGATGGTGAACCTGAAAATTCATCATCTTTTTTTTGTGACCGCGACAGGATTCAAACCTGTAACCGGCTGATCCGTAGTCAGCTACTCTATTCAGTTGAGCTACGCGGCCATCTCTTTTTCTTTAACGGGTGCAAAGGTATGGATATTTTTTTTACTACGCAAGTTTTCGCCCCATATTTTTTTGTCCTTTCGTGAAAAAAGTTTTTAGCGCATGAATCTTTCTCCGAAAATCTGCCATCCAAGGGATATTCCGGCGTTCCAATTCCGGTTTGGTGAGCTGTAATAATTGAGATACGCACTTACAGAACCGAAAGGAAGCCTTACAACGAGTGAAAGGTCGCCTAAATATTCGAATTTGCTGAATATCTTTCCGTAAGTAGCCTTGTTTGACTCATTACAGTTGATAGGAAAGATTGGCACAAAACCATATAAGCCAAGCCTTGCATGAACCATGCTGTTAAATTTGTATATCGGAATGACACCGAAGCCGGCAAACTGGTTTGCTCTGAATGCCTCGTTATATGTAATTTTACTGTGTGTGGTAGGTGAGAATTCTCCGGCCTGCATCATTGTAGCACGATAGTTGTTACTGAAATTTCGCGAAGAATAATAAGCATGCAGATATGAGCCCAAAGAAACTCTTCTTGCTATCTTGAAATATTTCTCCAACTCATACGATATCTGCAGCCATGCCTGACTGTACTTGAATTCGCCATTATAAGGGTCTGTTCCCATTCCTTGTGTGAATCTTTCAGTTCCAAAATAAATGTTTGCAGCCAGTCTCTCCTTCTTGCCGCTTACAGAGTAAAGTTTGCTGTCAAGCGTATTTCCCTCAAGCGCAACAGAACCTCCGAGTATCTTGTAGCTGCTTTTATCTCTTGCACTGTTAGCAAAATCAATGACATTGGTCTGGAAGTACTGGTCTGTCAATGTTGCTACTCCTATACCGAATTCAGCCTTATGTTTACTGAGGAAAGGCATATTTATATATGCTTTAATGAATCTTTCATCCTTCTTATTGAAAACAGGGCTGTTTATCTGATTGAAAAAGTTTTTTGTTTGCCCGTTATAGTCGAACGATGACAATGACAGTATCATTCTGTAGGATGTAGGGATTTCTGTGGGTAAATCTATCCTTCCGGTAAGTTGCAGATTGTTGTATATCTGTCCTAACTGTCCTTCAAGGGAGAATTCTTTAGAGTACATACCTAAGTTATGATATGACGCTCCAAGATAAATCTGGTTAGCTCCGTTTGAGCCTACGTTTCCACCAACTCTTATTGAAACATCTTCAGCAATCTTTACGTTCAGTACAAGGGTAAATGTATTGTCGATATAGTCATATACAGCATGAGGAATTATTTCAGAAATCATATTGTCCGACAAAAGTCTGAAATAACCCTTTCTGAGGTCTTCAAGGGTGAAAATATCATTCTCCTTGGCGTGAAAGCCTCGCATTATATATTTCTTTTGCTGGTCGTTTGTTCCGTGTATTATAATTTTTCTGAATTTGAGTTCAGGCATTTCCCTTTTAAAGTCGATACGCTTCTTCTCAAGGATTCTATAGTTGGTTCTTCTCGAAATCCTTTGCTTTATAGAGTCCATAAGTTGTATGGTACGATTGTATCCTATGTCGTGAAGTTCATCATACCTGTCAAAATCCATAAGTCCTACATCTGTATATCGGAAAGTCATCATTATGCCTAATGAATCCGGAATTGAGTAGTCGGTTTTCTGCATAACCATATTTTCCAGTTGGCTCATGATATCTCCTTCCTTAGGTTTGCTCGGATTTGAACTTACCACACTGCCTATGATTATGTCAGGGTTGAAGTCCTTTATCATAGTAGAAACAGGGAAGTTGTCATAAATACCTCCGTCATATGCCAGTACAGAATCTATCTCGATAGGCTTGAACATACCGGGGAAACTCATTGATGCACGGACGGCATCACCTAAGTCGCCACTGCTCATTATAAGCGGTTTCTTATTGTAAACATCGGATGCCACACATCTGAACGGCACAAACAACTGGTCGAAATACCCTCTACACTTGGCTGTGGCCTGTGCATACAGTTCTACAAACACTATATTCATATGCATAGGGTCGACAACACTGGATGGCAGAAATCTGGTTTTTACTTTTTTTGCCATCTTCATTTTTGATAGCTGGATATTGATAAATTCAGGGGTAGGGGGATTCATCTTGAAATAGTACATGTATTCTTCTTCAATACCTCCAGAAGAGTACCATTTCTTGAAATCGGGCGACTTTATCATCTTCTCCATATCGTCCGGTGAATATCCCATTGCGTACAGAGAGCCGACTATTGCTCCCATTGATGTACCGGTAATGTAGTCAATAGGTATGTTGTTTTCTTCCAGCGCACGAATTATTCCTATGTGTGTCATTCCTTTTGCACCTCCACCACTTAGGACCAGACCAACTTTCTGAGAATAAGCTGTGTTGAATGCTGATAAAACCGATAATAATAGTAGGACGTATAATTTTTTCATGTCGTGAGTTGGTAATATGTTGTTGTGTGACTATGAATAATTGAATGACTATCAAAGATAAGTAAAATTCTGCGTTTTTACCCTGTCAGTTGCATATATTTTTTGTAACTACCTATATTCCGGCCAAATATTCTGTTATCCCAACCAATATTTGCTTTTAGGCAGGTACGACAATAATTTTATAGTCAGATATACAGAAACGAATGTGCATACAGATATCAGCGGTACCGATATATATACATTTTCAAAATATGGGCTTATAACCTTGAAAAATAAATTTAAGAACATGATGTGTGCCAGATACATTCCATAGCTTTTAGCTGAGTTGCATTTTCTCCTATATAGAAAAATTCGCTCGCATGCTGGTGTATTACCAGATAGCAGGCAAAAACTCTTAGTATATCCAAAGTGAAATTTCTGTTTCCCATTATTGTCTTATATTGAATTAGATGTCAGGTTACAAATTTATATGATTTTTATAATAATACAATTGGGATGTAACAAAAAATAAGGGCAACACCATTATATCCCCAATGGCATTGCCCTATGCGTTGCGATTATACTTATGTATTAAATCATCTCTATGCTTCTCTTGACGAAGTTTGTAAGAGCTTCACCC
Source organism: Bacteroides sp. (assembly GCF_019417265.1). Taxonomy (GTDB): domain Bacteria; phylum Bacteroidota; class Bacteroidia; order Bacteroidales; family Bacteroidaceae; genus Phocaeicola. The sequence continues at coordinate 7,586 of NZ_DXVR01000035.1, read as the reverse complement.
TTCAGCATTCCGTTCTGAAGTAATGCAAGGTCAATCAGCTGATGAATAACTTTGTTGCCCGCTGCATATTCGTTCAGGATGTTGTTCTTCTGGTTTCTCTGCTCCTCAAGCTTCTTTTCTACATCTTTAAGCTCGTCTTTTTCGGCTACAGGGATTTCTTCGTCCTTCTTGCCTTCGTGAGCTTTATGCAACTCGCTTTCTCTGAGTGAGAGGATGGCGATTTCCGATTCTACCGGAACAAGCTTTTCGGCACATGCAGTTTCTGTTTCGCTCAGAACCTGTTTGATAAGCTTATGGTCGCTGTTCAGTACAAGACTGTACATGTCAGGCATTTCTCCATAGAAGCTCATACCCGGCTGTATGTTTGCCATTTCCTTCATACGGCGCATATATTCAGCCTGAGTGATGATGACTGGAGAAGCGTTTTCGCCCATAGCCTGAGCCTCTACATGGAATTCAGTCTTCTGCAGTTTTGGCAGCTGTCCGCTGAATACAGTAGAAAGTATGCTGCGTTTGTCTTCTTTCAGTTCCTCGCCTTTAGGCTCGTCTTTTACTATCAGGCGGTCTATAACATCACTGTCCACACGTGTGAAACGGCTCTTTTCAAGTTTCTGTTCCAGCATGTTTATCATAGGAACATCAAGCTGTCCGTCCATCATCAGTACGTTGTAGCCCTTGTTTACGGCAGCGTCAATATAAGCATACTGCTCGTCGCGGTTGTTTGCGTACAGGTAAATCAAGTTGCCATCCTTGTCAGTCTGGTTTCCGCTGATAAGAGTCTTATATTCTTCCTGAGTATAGTATTTGCCTTCAGTGTCTTTGAACAGAGCAAACTTGTCAGCTTTAGAATAGAAGTCTTCCTGAGTCAGCATTCCGTAATTGATGAAAATCTTAAGGTCATCCCATTTGTTTTCAAATTCCTTACGGTCGTTCTTGAAGATAGACTGAAGTCTGTCGGCTACCTTCTTAGTGATATATGTAGAGATTTTCTTTACGTTAGAGTCACTCTGCAAGTATGAACGTGAAACGTTAAGCGGAATATCCGGAGAGTCGATTACACCGTGAAGCAATGTCAGGAAGTCAGGCACGATTCCTTCTACAGAATCAGTTACATACACCTGGTTGCAGTACAACTGTATCTTGTTCTTCTGCAAGTCGATGTTGCTCTTTATTTTCGGGAAGTAGAGCACACCTGTCAGATTGAACGGATAATCAACGTTCAGGTGTATCCAGAACAGAGGCTCGTCCGACATAGGGTAGAGGTCACGATAGAAGTTCTTATAGTCCTCATCCTTCAGTTCGCTTGGCTTCTTTGTCCATATAGGGCAAGTGTCGTTTATTACATTATCTTCTTCAGTTTCTACCTGCTTGCCATCCTTCCATTCTTTCTTTTTACCGAATGCTACAGGCACAGCCAGGAATCGGCAATATTTGTTCAGCAATCCTTTCAGACGGCTTTCTTCAAGGAATTCCTTGCAGTCATCGTCTATGTAAAGTATGATATCTGTACCACGGTCTGCCTTTTCAGTTTCCTCAAGAGTGAACTCAGGACTACCGTCACAAGTCCATTTAACAGCCTGTGCACCTTCCTGATATGATCTTGTGACGATTTCCACCTTCTTTGCTACCATAAAGGCAGAGTAGAATCCCAAACCGAAGTGACCGATAATAGCGTTTGCATCATCCTTGTATTTTGCAAGGAAGTCATTTGCACCTGAGAATGCTATCTGGTTGATATACTTGTCTATTTCCTCAGCAGTAAGACCAAGTCCGCGGTCAGAGATGACGATAGTATCGTTTTCGGCTTTTACCTTGATGGTAAGGTCGCCCAGTTCTCCCTTGAATTCACCTTTTGAAGCAAGAGTTTTAAGTTTCTGAGTGGCATCCACTGCATTTGAAACAAGTTCGCGCAAGAAAATTTCATGGTCGCTGTATAAGAATTTCTTTATGATGGGGAATATGTTTTCTGTAGTAACCCCGATATTACCTTTTTGCATATGTCTTTATGTTTTTATATTAATAAATCGTTTATGTTCGGTTGGTCGTCAACCGATGTTGGTATATGCAAAAAAAATGCCAGCAGATGAGATACTGACATAATGTCATAGTTGGCATATCTACTTCTATAAAGAAAACGCTTCGTCATTCGATTTAAAATGACGAAGCGTTTTAGGCAAAACGACGAAGCGTTTTTTTATCATTTAATAAGGAAATCATTGATGGCCTTTTCGAGTTCCTTCTTTGGCAAGGCACCCTGTGCCACCTGCGGCATCTCGTCCATAGGTATGAACAGCAGTGTAGGGAGGCTTGTTATTCCGAATGCCGCAGCCAGTTCCCGTTCCTCGTCAGTGTTCACCTTATATATTATTATGTCGTCCTTATATTTCTCGGCAAGGCTTTTCAGTGTGGGCGACAGCATTCGGCACGGTCCGCACCAGTCGGCATAAAAATCTATGATGGCAGCTTTCTTGCCGTTATACACCCATTTGTCGGGATTTTTCTCATAATCATATATCTTTTCCAGAAAATCGGATTTCCCGATATGTATTACTTTCCCATAGTTGCTGTCTTCTCCGGCCGTTGATTGTGCATTTAATGAATATGCCATGATAAACATAGGGACAAAAAACAATAGTAACTTTTTCATTTTCATATAACGTTTTTCTTGTTTGTAAATAAACCTTGTTTCTTAATATTACAAAATTACTGCTTTTATTGTTCACGTACAAAAGTCTTTATCTATCGCCTGATAGAAGAAATCTATTAAAAAGGGAGTTTTTATAAAACTGATATTATTAAAGTCTATAGTATTATAGGAAATTTACTATAAAAAATTTGTCTTTTATAAAAGATTTTGTAATATTGCGTTTGACAGTTATTCAATGATAACTGTTGCTTTTGCAAGATATTATATATTTGTTTACTTAAAATCTAAATTTTTTCTACTTATGAAACAGTTGACAGTTAAAACAGGCATTGTTGCGGTCTTATTGTCTTTTGCATTATTTTGCAATGCGCAGCTTGTTGTTCCTTTTGATTTAAGAAATCAATATGTAGTAAAATCTTATCAATTATCACCTGGACAATTTAATGATTATGAAAAGGTATTGGGTGATATACTTAGCAAGTGGGATGAGATAAAGAATAGAAAATGTTCTCCGTCTGAGCGTAAAGCAGCCGAACAAAAACTGCAGAGTGAATTCTGTGCAAAAGTGAGAGCGGTTTTTCCTTATAAACAGTATGTCTTGTGGAACAGGAATCATCGTGGTAACCTTACAGTGCGATTTTATAAAGAAGATTTAGGTATGGATAATGAACGGTTCTCAAAATTCCGTGATTTGACAAATGATTATTCGAAACAAAAAAGAAAAATATCTGAAATGAATTTGCTGGAAACGGAACGTTCGGAACAAAGGACTAAGGCTTTAAATCAGTATTCGGAAAGATTGCATGAGATATTTTCAAAAGAGATCGCAGATTATTTGGTATATGAGAACCAGATATTGAATAAGGCAACCGTACTAAGCAAGAATTATACTATTTTGTCACCAAACAAAGCTGTCCGGTTTGCCATTCTAAAAACTACTTATGAAGAGGATAAGAGTAAGTTGGAGACTCAAGGGCTCGCTCCGAAGCAGCTAAGAAAGGAAAAGAAGAAATTAGAAAGTAAATATGAGGATTCGCTTCATGGACTTTTAACCAATGAAGAATACTTGGCTTGCAGTAAATCAAGAGATAAATTAACTGATAAGAAATTCGCAGAAGAATATAATCTGTCTGATGAGCAATTGTCTAAGTATAAGCAGCTGCGTAAGGATTTGGCTATGAAGGAACTTGTAATAAAGCAGAATAAGAAAGATAAGAATAACAAAGGAGCCAAGTTGAAGACTGCAAGAAACGAATTTGAAAAAGAAATGGAAAAGCTGCTCGGTACAGGGCAATATAAAAGATGGAAAGAAAACGAGTCGTTAAAGTCTAAAAAGAAACATTAGCATGGTACAGACTTACAAAATTTCATTATTATTTATCTTGATAGGCTTTGTGGGTTCTTGTTCCGGAATTGACAAGAATGTACAGGAAACTCTTGACGATGTCCCGCAGCAAAGACGCAATGAGCTGTCCGCTTTTATATTGCATTATTCGGACAGGGAAAATATGCATGATGGAGCAAAGTTCATTGTTGCCAACATGTCAGACAAATATTCGATAATTGGCGGTAGTCCGGATATTTACCATGAGTATATAGATTCTGTATATGATGACGGAACAACTTTCAACAGCCGTAAAGGATATGATTATAAATCCGGTTTCTCGCTGTCTGACGGACTCTCATCAGTAAATGTTCCGGATATTGATTTTGTCATAGTAGATTCATTGACAGAACATTTTGACAATGCTTATAGTGTTTGGAAGACAACCCCATGGAGGTCATTATATTCCAAAGAACTGTTTGAGAAATATGTACTTCCTTATCGTATAGCGGACGAGCCTCTTGAATACGGATGGCGTAAAGATGCGTATGAGCGAAACAGCCATTATCTGGAGGCTTGTAAAGATTCCGGAATAATAGCTGCTTGTACATATATTTACAATAATCTGGATTACCGGACAAATAATCTGTTCTGGGGAGAACCTTTGCAGCCTTATTCTGTAAATGCACATTACAGACGTGGCACATGCAGTGATTATGCGGTTTACACGGCAATGGTAATGCGGGCGTTGGGTATTCCTGTCTCTTTGGATTTTGTTCCTTATTGGGGGGATAACAATAACGGTCACTCTTTTAATGCATTGCTTCTGCCGGATGGCTCATGTTTGGGATTTAATAATAAAGACGACTTGACCGACGGTTTGCATCTTTCGGGTAAGGTTCCTAAAGTCTATCGGAAAGAATTCGAGATACAGAGGAATACAGTTTTATATAAGTATAAGGATGCGGAGTATATTCCGCCATTGTTCGCCGGACATAATATAAAGGATGTGACAGGTGATTATGACATTCCTTTGACTGATATCATGATAAGTCCTGTCATGAATACTCCTTGTTCACATATAGTTTATTTGGCTGTTTTCTCGCCGGTTGGCTGGCGTCCTGTGGCATGGACGGAATATAAAGGAGGAGATGCCTCATTCCGTAATGTCGGTACAGGATACACATCGCATGACTCTCCGTCAACCAAAGGCGAGGGTTACGGTGAAGGATGCTTGTTTATACCTGTGTGTTATACAGATACAGAAGACATGTTGCCGTTGGACTATCCATTCATTTTACTTGAAACAGGAGAAAAACGTAGTTTGATTCCTGATACAGCTATGGTTGAAAATGTGGTTGTTGAACGTAAGTTCCCACGTAAAAAAAGAATCATCGAGTTTGCAAGAAGAATGAAAGGAGGTTATTTTGAGTTTTCCAACAAACCTGATTTCTCCGACTCGGAAGTTTTGTTCTTTGTAAATGATACACCTTCAAGTCGTTTACAGGAAATCATGCTGCCTGAGAATTCCCGGTACAGATATGTGCGCTTTTACAAGCGCAGAGGTGGAATATCCATAGGCGAAATGGGATGTAAGGATGAATCCGGCAATGTTATCCCGGGCGAACCGGTTGCGGATTTTGTATTGCGGGATGATAAGGAACTTGTCAATATATGTGATGGTAATGTACTTTCATATTTTGATATTGCCGGACTTGACGATACATGGTTTGGTATTGATTTTGGAAAGCCTATGCTTTTAAGGGAATTGTTCTTCTGTCCTCGCACTGACGACAATGACATTTCTCCGGGTGATGTTTACGAGATGTTTTATTGGGATAGAAAATGGAAAAGTCTCGGAAAACAGAAAGCTGATGGATATACAATAACTTATGAAAATGTTCCGCGTAATGCCCTTTTATGGATTCGTAATCTCACCAAAGGACATGAGGAACGTCCTTTTACTTACGAAAACGGTAAACAGGTATGGTGGTAATATATTGATAACTTTAATATAAAACAGTAAGAAGTCATGTATATAAAGAATAAAAACATTTATTATGGTTCATTGTTCCTTTTGTTTGGATTATTCCTGTACATATCTTGTGTTGATGATGTTATAGTACATCCCGACACATCCGAGCAGTCCTATTTAAGTGTCCGTGAGGCAAAGTCTTTTTTTGAAAGCAATTATACATTGTCATACAGCAGGAATGCTTCAACGGCCAATGATAGCGGCAGGCTTTCTCCCGGCAATTTTACTCCACTGTGGGAAAAATCCTTTGCAGGTAGCAATAGCCATGTCGGCAGTGTGGAAGTCCCTATATCACCTGAGTATAGATATAAAGCCATACGTTGTGATTTCAAGAATGGCAAAGCGCATGCCTATATTGTAGATGTCAGCCAAAAGCTGATAGTCATGAAGAGCAGACATACAGAAGAGACAGCCCAGTACCTTCTGACGCTCATCCCTGACAAAGATTATTATCGTTCACATAAAGGTAGCATATCAAACAGTTTTCATCATACCGGAGAAAAGAACGGTTACAGCGGCCTTGTTGTATATACACATGTCGTTACATCTAAGATTATGGCAGTGGGCAAATATCATGACGGTATTCTTGTATCCAATGTTTTTCTGCCTTCAGGTAAAAAGACTTCTGAATCTCGAATATCTGTTGCAAAGGCTTTGTTAGACGGCATACTTATCCCTAAATTCAAACTCTCAGCCAGCCGTTCATTTGGCGAAGAGGAGATTGAAATACCGGGGTGTATATTTTGCGGTCAGGATGCATGTGGATGTCTTGTGATTGTGGATGACTGTCAATGTGGCAACTGTGACCTCTGTGGGTACGATACTACTTGTTTTTGGTGTGGAATGGATCCTTGTGTGTGCGACATGTATTGTCCATGGTGTGGAATGGATCCTTGTGAGTGTGATGATAATTCTTCCGGTTGCGGATATTGTGGCGATCCGAACTGCAACGGCGAGTGTCAGGATAGTGGTGGAAATACCGGTGATAATGATGGAGATGATGAACAAAATAAGGAGCTTAACGCCAAAATTGAGAGTCTTAATGCCAATGAAGAACTTAAATCAAGGATTAAAAATTTATTGGATGAGTTTGATAAAACTCAGAAACAATTAGAAAATGGATGGGTACGAGATAGAAATACCATTCATTCGCCTATCGAGCAGAAACAAAATACTCTAAAATATGATTGGAATAATATAAATAAAAGTGTAACGGAATGGTATCATTTACATCCAGGCGGTAGTCCAATCCCGTCATTTTCAGATTTAATTACTTTGGCTTCAAAACATTACAATGGCTATCTTGATGTTGATAGTTTCTCGTATGGAATAGTAACTTATTTTGGTGCTACAACTTTGGTTGTGACATCTGAAAATAAGTTTGATGATTTTGCAGAAAGGATGCAGTCAAATAGAAATTCTATTGAAATATTGTATAATGAGTTTATTACAGATCATTTCGATAATTTAACATCTGATACGGCAATTGAATTTTCTAAAGTATTAGACAATATGGATTCAGGTTTACAATTGATTTTTAATAGTTATAATCAAACTACGAAAGAATGGAATGGTTGGGA
>NZ_DXVR01000034.1:17296-25894 GCF_019417265.1 Bacteroides sp. | reverse complement strand
AGTAGGTAGCTGCCGTTTTAACAGAAAAGTCCCCGAGGTAGAGATACTTCGGGGATTTTCGTGTTTATACACCGCAGAAATTTCTTTGCATATAATTTATAATGAGGAGTGTGAATGATGTGAAAGTGAAAAAATAGGTGTAAATTAGTGATTTGATAATATATTAATAATAGAATAATATCTTGGTATGGATATAAAGATAAGAAAGGCTGACTATGCTGATCTGGACCGAATAATGGAGATATTTGAAGTAGCCAAGAAATTTATGGTTTCTACGGGAAATCCTAATCAGTGGATTAATGGTTATCCTCAGCGCGAACTGATAGCTGGTGAGATAGCAGAGGGGTGTTGTTATGTCTGCCTAACGTGTGGAGGAAATGAAAAGATTGTTGCTACTTTTTGTTTTATAGAAGGACCGGATCCTACATATTCTTATATTGAGGATGGTGAATGGCCGGATGATGAGCCTTATTATGTTATACATCGTCTTGCGTCAGATGAAAGTGTGCATGGCATTACTAAACAGTGTATAGAATGGTGTATGAGGATTTCTCCATGTCTAAGGGTAGATACACATTCAGATAATAAGGTTATGCAACATCTGCTTGTGAAAAACGGTTTTACCAGATGTGGTATTATTTATGTGGCTAACGGTACACCAAGAATTGCTTTTTACAAAAAAAATAGATTGCAATGAAAAAAAATAAATTACATATAGAGGTGCCTGGGAGAGCCGATAAAGTATTGCTGCATACTTGCTGTGCTCCATGTTCGTCGGCAATTATAGAATGTTTGCTGCAGCATGGGATACGTCCGACAATTTATTATTGTAATCCGAATATTTATCCTTTGGAGGAATATAATATAAGAAAGGATGAATGTACAAGGTATGCCCAATCACTCGGTCTCGATATTGTTGATGCGGACTATGACCATCCTACTTGGTTGGAATGTGTAAGGGGAATGGAAAATGAACCGGAGAGGGGAGGACGCTGTCTTCGCTGTTTCAAGATGCGATTGCGCGATACTGCGCGTTATGCTCATGAACATGGATTTACAGTTATTACCACCACACTTGCTTCATCGCGCTGGAAAAGCCTTGACCAGATAAATGAGGCTGGAAATTATGCCGTAGAACCGTACGATGATGTAGTATGGTGGGAGCAGAACTGGAGAAAGGGGGGACTGAGTGAACGCCGTATCGCTATAATCAAGGAATACGGATTTTATAACCAGCAGTATTGCGGATGTGAGTTCAGTATGCGGAGATTATCTGAAAAGTGAATCACTTTTCCTTTTTCTCAATAGGTTTGGAATTTTCCTTGTAGGCTGAGAAGCCTTTTACTATTACTCTTTCTTTTTTCGTATCTTCGTCTTCTTCCGAAATTGCCGAGCCAAGTTTATCTATATTTTCCTTTATGGCATTTCGTGTATCGAAGAAAGAATCAAGTATAAGCTTCAGATGTTCTTCCGGTTCGAGAGCACTCTCAGTGAAAAAGGTATGGCAGTGAGAATGGATTCCTATTTCCTTGTCGCCTTCGTTCTCTGCCATAAATACTGTCGTTATAAAAGAACTGATATTTACAGCATTGATAATCTCTTTAAGATATGGAAGAACAGGGTTGTCAGTGTTTATTGTTCCCCACCACGGATACCATATCATTACGAATGGTACGTCTTCCTGGAGGGAGAGATAGAAATCGTCGCCCTGGTACATGAATCCTATATTACCGTCTTCATTTTTTTCAGGATTACATCCCATTTTCTTGAGTGTTGATATAACAAGTTCTTCTGTAGAAGGTTTGGCTTGAAGAACTTTGGGCTGTTCATTCTTTATGCTGCTGATGATTTTCTTTTCCCTTTTCCAGGAAATATAGACTATAATAGCCGGCCATAATGCAAGTGCAACTACGGCAATCATAATAGTAATATCAGAAATGTTATTCATGATTTAAGATTTTAAATTGTTTGCTATGGTATAAAGATAATAAAAAAGATTTAATAAGTGAAGTGTATGTGAAAAATAACTTTAGATATAAACGTTATTTTATCTTTATAATGGAAATAAACGGAGATTTTTAGTTAAGTTTGCATCCAGAATATACATGTATTATTGATGAAAGAATTTGTAATATCCGAAGCACAGACTGAGAAGGCTGTATTGGTGGGTTTGATTACCCAGAATCAGAATGAAAGACAGACTAACGAGTATCTTGATGAATTGGCGTTTTTGGCAGAAACAGCCGGAGCAGAGGTTGTGAAGCGTTTCACACAGAAGCTTGATACCCCTAACTCTGTTACATACGTCGGTAAAGGAAAGTTGCAGGAAATAAAAGATTATCTGCAACAGATGAATGAAGACGAAGAAACGGAGATTGGTATGGTGATATTCGATGACGAACTTTCTGCCAAACAGCTCAGAAACATAGAGAACGAACTGAAGGTGAAGATTCTTGACCGTACTTCGCTTATTCTTGATATTTTTGCCATGAGAGCGCAGACTGCCAATGCAAAGACTCAGGTGGAACTTGCCCAATATAAATATATGTTGCCACGATTGCAGAGATTGTGGACACATCTTGAACGTCAGGGAGGTGGTTCCGGTGCCGGAGGCGGTAAAGGTTCTGTAGGACTTCGTGGTCCGGGTGAAACTCAGTTGGAAATGGACCGTCGTATCATCCTCAATCGTATGGCGTTGCTAAAACAAAGACTTGCAGAAATAGACACTCAGAAATCTACACAGAGAAAGAACCGCGGACGTATGATACGTGTGGCCTTGGTGGGATATACTAATGTAGGAAAATCTACTATTATGAACCTTCTGGCCAAGAGTGAGGTATTTGCTGAAAACAAACTGTTTGCAACTCTCGATACAACAGTAAGAAAAGTGATAATAGAAAATCTGCCGTTCCTGCTTTCTGATACAGTGGGTTTCATACGCAAATTGCCTACAGATTTGGTTGAGTCGTTCAAATCTACTCTGGATGAGGTGCGTGAGGCTGACCTCCTGGTTCATGTGGTAGATATATCGCATCCTGATTTTGAGGAACAGATTCAGGTGGTGGAGAAGACAATTTCTGATATAGGTGCAAGCGGAAAACAGAGTATGATAGTATTCAACAAGATTGATGCTTACAGCTATGTAGAAAAAGCAGAGGACGATCTTACACCGAAAACGAAGGAAAATATCACCTTGGAAGAGTTGATGAACACGTGGATGGCTAAGATGGATGACAATTGTATATTCATTTCTGCAAAGAATAAATCCAACTTGGAGGACTTCAAGAATCTGCTGTACAGAAAAGTTCGCGAAATGCATGTGCAGAAATATCCTTATAATGACTTCCTCTATCAGACATATGATAGTGAAGAACAAGAAACTGTAACTGATAACTAAAAACTCAATAACTCTAAAACTCAGACTAATATGGCAACACCAGAATTTAAGTATCAGCCAATGTTCGAACACGGACATGACAATACAGAGTATTATCTGCTTACTAAAGACTATGTATCAGTAAGCGAGTTTGAAGGAAAACCTATCTTGAAGATTGAAAAAGAAGGTTTGACAGCTATGGCTAATGCGGCTTTCCGCGATGTATCTTTTATGCTTCGCCGTTCGCACAACGAACAGGTTGCGAAGATTCTTACTGATCCTGAAGCCAGCGACAACGATAAATATGTGGCTTTGACATTCCTTCGCAATGCAGAAGTTGCGGCCAAGGGTGTTCTTCCATTCTGCCAGGATACAGGTACTGCTATTATCCATGGTGAAAAAGGACAGCAGGTATGGACAGGATATTGCGACGAGGAAGCTCTTTCACTTGGTGTTTACAAGACATATACTGAAGAAAACCTCCGCTATTCACAGAATGCACCTCTTACAATGTACGAAGAAGTGAATACACGATGCAACCTTCCTGCACAGATTGACATCGAAGCTACTCAGGGTATGGAATACGAATTCCTCTGCGTGACTAAGGGTGGTGGTTCTGCAAACAAGACTTACCTCTATCAGGAAACTAAGGCTATCCTTAATCCTGCTACTCTTGTTCCTTTCCTTGTAGAAAAGATGAAGACTTTGGGTACTGCAGCTTGTCCTCCATATCACATTGCATTTGTAATCGGTGGTACTTCTGCTGAAAAGAATTTGCTGACAGTGAAACTTGCTTCTACTCGTTTCTACGATAACCTGCCTACTACAGGTAATGAATACGGACGTGCTTTCCGCGATGTAGAACTTGAAAAACAGGTATTGGAAGAAGCTCACCGTATCGGTTTGGGGGCTCAGTTCGGAGGTAAATACTATGCACACGATGTACGCATTATCCGTCTGCCACGCCACGGAGCATCTTGTCCTGTAGGTCTTGGCGTTTCTTGCTCTGCTGACCGTAACATCCGTTGTAAGATTAACAAAGACGGTATCTGGATTGAAAAACTTGATTCAAATCCAGGCGAACTTATTCCTGAAGAATTGCGTCAGGCAGGCGAAGGCAACGCAGTTAAGATTGACTTGAACCGTCCTATGCCGGAAATCCTTGCCGAACTTGACAAGTATCCTGTAGCTACACGTCTATCTTTGAACGGTACTATTATCGTAGGTCGTGATATAGCTCACGCAAAACTGAAAGAACGTCTTGACCGTGGTGAAGATCTTCCACAGTACATCAAGGATCATCCGATTTACTACGCAGGTCCTGCCAAGACTCCTGCAGGTATGGCTTGTGGTTCTATGGGACCTACAACAGCCGGACGTATGGACCCATACGTTGACTTGTTCCAGAGCCACGGAGGCAGCATGATTATGCTTGCCAAAGGTAACCGTAGCCAGGCTGTGACAGATGCATGTAAGAAGCACGGCGGTTTCTATCTTGGTTCTATCGGTGGTCCAGCCGCTATCCTTGCTCAGAACAATATCAAGAGCATCGAGTGTGTGGAATATCCTGAACTTGGTATGGAAGCTATCTGGAAGATTGAAGTTGAAGATTTCCCTGCATTTATCCTCGTTGATAACAAAGGAAACGATTTCTTCAAGCAGATTAAGCCTCGTTGCGCAGGAAACTGCAAATAATGGGATAACTGCCCGCAGAAAATAGATTTTCAATAAATAATATAACACGGGTTATGCCGGATATCTTCCCGGTGTAATCCGTGTTTTTTACATATAATTATGAATATCATTCGATTTATTAAGAACTGGACTTTGCCGATAGCTATGGTGATGGGTGTAATACTTTATGTTGTATATGTGAACATACCTTTCCTGGAACCAACGAAACCGTTTGTGGAGCATGCTGTGGCTATATTACAGCCTTTGCTGATTTTTCTGATGCTTTTTCTCACTTTCTGTAAGGTTGATGTGAGTGAGCTCAAACCTTGCAGATGGCATGCTGTATTGCTTCTTATACAAAGTTTGTCTTTTATTCTACTTGCAGGTGTTTTGTATATATTCCCGGACCTGCACTCCAGAATATTGATTGAGGGAGCCATGTTGTGTCTTATCTGTCCTACGGCTACGGCTGCAGCAGTAGTGACCGGAAAACTGGGAGGCAGTGCTGCGCATCTTACCTCATATACAATTCTGATAAACCTCGTGACAGCTTTTCTTGTTCCGCTGGTGGTTCCCGTCATACATCCGCAGGAAGGAGTAGGGTTCCTTTCTTCATTCCTGATGATTCTTGGGAAGGTATTTCCTTTGTTGCTGTGTCCGTTTATTCTGGCAGTCTTGTTGCGTTATCTTTCTCCTAAGCTTCATGCTTTTATAGGAAAGTATCACGGATTGTCGTTCTATCTATGGGCTGTGGCTCTGACTCTTGCTATCGCCGTAACCGTAAAGAGTATAGTCCACAGTGATGTGTCTATATGGTATCAGGTAGGTTTGGCTTTCATTTCCTGTATAGCCTGTTTTATTCAGTTCTTTGTAGGGAAGAAAGTAGGTAGTAAGTATGACGATACGATTAGTGCCGGACAGGCGTTGGGGCAGAAAAATACTGTATTGGCCATTTGGATGGGTTATACTTTCTTTACTCCTGTTACCGCTGTTGCTGCAGGATTTTACAGTGTTTGGCATAATGTATTCAATTCATATCAGCTTTACCTTAAACGTAAGGAGGAGGAAAGGATAGGTTAATGTAGAAAGCAAACTTATTTAACTTCAAAAAAAAGAACGGCTGCACCATTTTGTCTGATGCTGCCGTTTGTGGTAATTGTGTGTTTATCAGCTTATGCCTTACTGTCCATTATACCCATCTGAGGTATTTCTTGTGGAACGTAGTCACCCTGGAAGAATCGGCTGGCGCGTAACAGGTGTCTCCATACGCTAACCAATTCCTGAGTTTCCTGCAGGATGTTAAGATATACCATCGATGCCTTAAGACTTCTGTTGTCTGTTTCCTGCATCAGGTTCATCTGATGTTTGCGAAGAACTGAAATCTTATTCTTAAGGTCGTCTCCCTTCTTCAGAATATCGTCAGCTTCATTATAGTTGTTTGTTATAATGGCGTTACGTGTACGGTCCATAAGTTCGCATAATTCTTCTCTGATAGGTAGGAATTCTGCAACGTCATCTTTATGTACCGGGTTGAAGTTATTGTCCACATGCTCTTTACATGGCTCGCAAATACGCTTCAAGCAGTACAGCATTTCTTCGCAACTGTTTGTTCCAAGGTGGAACCAAGTGTTCTTTTCTATGGCGATTGTAGTAGGGACACGTCTTAAACCGAGGATTTCCTTACGACGGCGTTTCTTAAGGAGCTTACGCTGTTCATCGGTCTCATTGAGTGATTTCTTCAGTTTCTTCAAATCCTCGTTGATAAAACCGTCGGTCATTTTGACATATGCATCCTTGCTGAAATCAATATAGTGTGTAAGAGTTTCTTTAACGTGTTCACGAAGCAATGCAAGTGTTTCGTTCTTGTCTTTGCTTGCCATCATACGCTTGAACAGGTCGTCCTGTTTTTCAGCTTTTTCTTTCTTGCTGTACATGATATTACTGCGAACAAGAAGGAATACTGCCAAAGCGATGAATACCACCATACCTACTATGTTGGTGTAGAACATTATCACTGTAACAAGTGCACATGCTGTGAATGCTACGAATGCAGTGATAAACCATCCTCCGATTACTGAAAGCATACCGGTGATACGGTAAACAGCACTTTCGCGTCCCCATGCGCGGTCTGACAATGATGTACCCATAGCTACAATAAATGTAACGTATGTTGTAGAAAGAGGAAGCTTCATTGTTGTACCGATGATTATAAGCAATCCTGAAAGAACAAGATTTACGGCTGCACGGATGAGGTCGAATGCCGCACCGTTTTCAAGGATTACTTCATCCTTGTTGAAACGGCTGTTAATCCAGTTTCTTACGTTTGCTGGGATGACTCTTACAAGAAATTCGTTTATGCTTGTAGCACGGCGTACTATTGTTCTTGCCAAACCTGATGAACCGAACATTTCGTCACCTTCTTCCTGACGTGCAAGGTCAACCGAAGTCTTGATTACGTTCTGTGCTTTCTTCGATGTAGCCAGAGCATATACCATTATCACTCCTGATGCTATAAGGAATATAATAGGAGTCTTTGCCGATGACATAAGTGATTCCATCATGAAACCATCTACACCTGCACCATTTGAGTTTGCCACAAAATCTGTGTATGCTGAATATCCTGCCAAAGGTACTCCGATAAAGTTTACAAGGTCGTTACCTGCAAATGCCAGAGCCAATGAGAAAGTACCAAGGAGAACTATTATTTTCAGTACATTGATTTTGCACCAGTGAAGAATCTGCATAAATACGGTGAAGAATACAAAACATCCTATTACCAGTACGGCAGTGTTTGCATCTATCCATGCCATTACTTCAGGTGTAATGAAAGGAGCGGATTTGAGTCCTTTTATAAGAATAAAATATGAAAGAGCTGTTACGGCTATACCACCAAAGATACCGATGGTCCATGAAAGATTCTTTTTATAGTTAAAGCTGAATATAAGACGTGATATATATTGTACTATTGTTCCGGCTATGAAGGCAATTGCTACTGAGAGGAAAATACCCAATATCACAGACAGCGCTTTTTCTGTATTGAGCAAATCGCCAAGTGTAAGCCCTGTTTCATCGGAAATAAGTTTTAGGATAGCAAGGATAAATGTACCTCCGAGAAGCTCGAATACCATAGATACTGTGGTTGATGTAGGAAGTCCCAATGTGTTGAACACATCCAGCAGTACGACATCCGTTACCATAACGGCAAGCAGAATACACATTATTTCGTAGAAGGTGAAATTGTTAGGCTGGAATATCCCGTGCCGGGCTATGTCCATCATACCATTACTTAACACAGCTCCTGCAAATACACCTATTGCAGCTACGATAATGATAGTTTTGAATTTTGCTACTTTTGTTCCTACTGCGGAGTTCATAAAATTCACCGCATCGTTACTGACTCCAACCATCAGGTCGAATATTGCCAGCATGAAGAGGAATATTACAATCCCTAAATAAATAGTTTCCATAAAAAATAATTAAGCTTTAATTTTTCGGTTGCAAATATCGGTAATTTAATTCTAAATATATATTACAAACATGTTACAAAT
>NZ_DXVR01000034.1:0-17286 GCF_019417265.1 Bacteroides sp. | reverse complement strand
ATACAATACTGACGCAGAAATACAATTGATATAATTATGTTTTATCTTCTAAAAAAATAATATTTCGTATTTTCATACTATGATTATTAGTCTATTTTAGTAAATTTGTAGCCGAATTTTAAAATACAATAGCAATGTCAGAGTCAAAGAAAATTAAGACCGCGCTTATTTCGGTTTATCACAAGGACGGTTTGGATGCGATTATCGCCAAACTGCATGAGGAAGGAGTACAGTTCCTTAGTACAGGTGGAACTCGTCAGTTTATCGAATCATTGGGTTATCCATGTTTGGCTGTAGAAGACCTTACTACATATCCATCTATTCTTGGTGGACGAGTAAAGACTCTTCATCCGAAAATCTTCGGAGGTATCCTTTGCCGTAGAGAGCTTGAAAGCGACCGTCAGCAGGTTGAACAGTACGAAATTCCGGAAATTGATTTGGTTATTGTAGACCTTTATCCGTTTGAGGCTACAGTTGCGTCTGGAGCAAGCGAACAGGATATCATCGAAAAAATCGATATAGGCGGTATTTCACTTATCCGTGCAACTGCAAAGAATTTCAATGATGTAGTGATAGTAGCAAGCAAAGAGCAGTATCCTATCCTTCAGAATATCTTGAACGAAAGAGGTGCTGTTACAACACGTGATGAAAGAAAGGCATTGGCTCGCGAAGCTTTCGGCGTTTCTTCTCATTATGATACTGCTATTCACGCTTACTTTGCAGAAAATACAAAATAATTTTTTATTCTATAAACGGTGACAGGATTAGAATGTCTTTCAGGCAGTCTGATCCTGACACTTATATTAAAAAATAAGACCTAAAAGATGGGATTATTCTCTTTTACACAAGAAATAGCGATGGACCTTGGCACAGCCAATACCATCATAATAAGTAATAATAAAATAGTTGTTGATGAGCCTTCTGTAGTGGCCCTTGACAGGCGTACAGAAAAGATGATTGCAGTTGGTGAACGTGCAAAACTGATGTATGAGAAGGAGAATCCTAATATCCGTACCGTACGTCCGCTTCGCGATGGGGTGATAGCAGACTTTAATGCCTGCGAGCAGATGATGCGCGGCCTTATCAAGAAAGTAAATCCGGGTAAAAGACTTTTTACACCTTCGCTTAGAATGGTTATCGGTGTGCCTTCAGGTTCTACTGAAGTTGAACTTCGTGCCGTACGCGACAGTGCGGAACATGCCGGAGGACGTGACGTGTATTTGCTTTTCGAACCAATGGCGGCAGCTATAGGTATCGGTCTTGACGTTGAGGCTCCGGAAGGAAACATGATTGTCGATATAGGTGGTGGTTCTACCGAAATTGCGGTTATTTCATTGGGAGGTATTGTATCAAACAACTCAATCCGTATTGCAGGTGACGATCTTACAGCGGATATCCAGGAATATATGAGCCGTCAGCATAATGTGAAAGTCAGCGAGCGTATGGCTGAACGTATTAAGATACATGTTGGTGCAGCATTGACAGACCTTGGCGATGAGGCTCCTGAAGACTATATCGTACGCGGACCTAACCGTATTACCGCTCTCCCGATGGAAGTTCCTGTGTGCTATCAGGAAATCGCCCACTGTCTGGAAAAGAGTATTGCGAAGATTGAAACAGCCATCCTCAGTGCTTTGGAAAATACTCCGCCTGAATTGTATGCCGATATCGTGAATAACGGTATTTATCTGGCAGGTGGTGGTGCATTGTTAAGAGGATTGTCAAAACGTCTGACAGACAAAATCAACATTCAGTTCCATGTGGCAGAAGATCCGTTGCTTAGTGTAGCAAAGGGTACAGGCATTGCTTTGAAGAATGTTGACCGTTTCTCTTTCTTGATGCGATAAATCCGTATTATTTTTAGCTGATAAAGCTTATTGTATAGAAAAGCGTGCGTAATATATTTGATTTTATAGTTAAATATTCTCATTGGGCTTTGTTTATATTGCTCCAGTTGCTGGCGGCAATTTTACTATTCAGGTTCAATAGCTTTCAGGGAAGTGTGTGGTTTACCTCTGCATCCGAAGTAACGGCTTCTGTTACTAAGGTAGCTTCGGAGGTGACACGCTACTTTGGACTTGAAAAGATTAATCGTGACCTTACGGAACGTAATGTTTATCTGATGCAGCAACTGGAATATTACAAGGCATTGGCAGGCCAAAAAGAAGAAAACAATGACAGCCTTATAGTTATTCAGGGTTTGCAGAAAACTATTCGTACAGATTCTTCTGTGGTTGTGATGAAGGAGCCTCCGACCTTGATGGACCGTTCGTTTGTGGTATGTCCGGCAAGGGTGGTAAACATCAGTGTAAGGCGACTTGACAATTATTTAGCTATTGACAAAGGTGAAGCGAATGGGGTACGCACCGGAATGGGAGTTATTAGCGGTACTGGAGTGGTAGGCATTGTATGTCGTACTTCAAAAAACTATTCGCTTGTGCTTCCCGTGATAAATTCAGGTAGTAGTATCAGTTGTAAGATAGCGCGTACAGACTATTTCGGTTTCTTGAAATGGGAGGGAGGAGACCCTCTGACAGCCTTTATGACCGATGTACCGCGACATGCAGAATATGAGATTGGAGATACTGTGGTAACGAGCGGACACAGTACGGTGTTTATAGAGGGAATACCGGTAGGTACAGTTGCAACTAAAGATGAAAGCGATGATGAAATGTCGTTTACTTTGGGTATTCGTCTGTTTACTGATTTCGGAAGGCTGAATGATGTGTATGTAATGGCTTTGCCTCCACGTGAGGAATTGACAGAACTGGAAAAGGATATAAAATACTGAATATGACAGCTACATGGGTAGATAAGATAAAATGGTTTGTCATCCTTGTATTGATACAGGGTGTGATAATAAGTCAGGTACAGATATCGCGTTATGCTGTACCTTTGCTTTATGTAGTGTTTATTCTGAAGCTTCCTTCAGATACAGGACGTAAGTCCTTACTTTTTTATTCATTCCTTATAGGTTTATGCGTCGATATTTTTGGAAATACTCCCGGACTTAATGCCACTGCATCGTTATGGCTTGCCATGGCAAGACCGTTGTTGCTGAGATGGCAGACATCGCGTGATGCTGCAGAATCGTTTGTTCCAGGAATAAAATCCATGCGTGTTGCACCTTATTTCAGATATGTATTGCCTTCGGTATTGTTGCATTCTGCAGTGCTGAATGTCATTGATGCGTTTTCGATAGCCAAAGCATCTGATGTTGCTATTGCCACATTTGCAGATACTGCTGTTACTGTGGCTCTTATAATGATAATAGAATTAGTAGGGAGGAAGAAATAGTGAAACGGGATTATCAGCTCGAAAAAAGAAAATATACTATCGGAGGAGTAGTAATCCTTATTGTTCTGGTTTTTATCATACGTCTGTTCACTCTTCAGATAATGAGTGACGATTATAAGCGTAATGCTGACAGCAACGCTCTGCTGCAGAGAATAAAATATCCTCCCCGAGGACTGATTTATGACAGGCAGGGACGATTGCTTGTGTTTAATCAGCCGGCATACGATATTACTGTGGTTATGAAAGAAGTCGAGAAATTCGATACTCTTGAATTGGCCACATCTCTTGGTGTCACAAAAGATTTTCTTGTAAAACGCTTTAAGGATATAAAAAACCGTCGTTTGAATCCGGGATATTCAAGATATACACATCAGGTTCTGCTGACCCAGCTTTCCTCGGAAGATTGTGCCGTATTTCGTGAAAAGCTTTTTAATTTTCCGGGATTCTATATTCAGGCCAGAACCGTAAGGCAGTATGGCTATGATTGCGGAGCTCATATTCTTGGCGATATAGCCGAAGTGTCAAAAGGAGAGATAGAAGATGACCCTTATTATAATCGTGGCGATTTTATTGGCAAGTTGGGCGTAGAGCGTTCGTATGAAACCCAGTTGAGAGGAGAGAAGGGAGTAGAGATTCTGCTTCGTGATGCTCATGGCAGAATACAGGGAAACTATATGAACGGGGTCTTCGATAAGACTCCTGTTGCCGGAAAGAATCTTAAGCTAAGTCTTGATATCGAGTTGCAGGCTTTGGGAGAAAGACTCTTGGAGGGAAAGATTGGAAGTCTTGTTGCCATTGAACCTTCAACTGGGGAAGTGCTGTGTCTTGTTTCATCTCCTTCTTATAATCCGCATCTGATGGTCGGCAGACACAGGGGAGAGAATCATCTGAAACTTTCGGAAGACCCATGGAAACCATTGTTGAACCGTGCCATTATGGGTACATATCCTCCGGGTTCAACTTTCAAGACTTCACAGGCCTTGACATTCCTCCAGGAAGGTATTATCAACACAGAAACACAGTATCCGTGTTCACACGGTTTTAATTTCAGAGGGTTGCATGTAGGTTGCCATGCTCATGGCTCACCGTTGCCTGTCATACCGGCCTTGGCTACTTCTTGTAATGCTTATTTCTGCTGGGGATTATATTATATGATTGGAGCTCGCAGCAAGTACGGCTCCGTTCAGAATGCCATGAATACATGGCGCGACTATATGGTGTCTATGGGATTCGGCTATACACTCGGTATTGACCTTCCGGGAGAAAAACGAGGTATGATACCTAATGCAGCATTTTACGACAAGGCTTACCGTGGTTCGTGGAACGGACTTACCATCATAAGTATTTCAATAGGGCAGGGTGAGGTTACTTTGACTCCGTTACAGATAGCAAATCTTGGAGCAACCATAGCCAACAGAGGTTATTACATCACTCCTCATGTGGTAAAAGAAGTGGAGGGTGACATCTTGGATAAGAAATACTCGGAGAAGCATTTCACGAAAGTAGACCGCTCACATTACGAGGAAGTTGTTCAAGGAATGCGTGCTGCGGTTTTAGGAGGAACGTGTCGTGGTGCTAATCTGCCTGACATTGAAGTGTGTGGTAAGACCGGAACCGCTCAGAATAAGGGTAAAGACCATTCAGCCTTTATGGGATTTGCTCCAATGAACGACCCGAAGATAGCGATTGCGGTATATGTGGAAAATGGCGGATTTGGTGCTGTTTACGGAGTGCCTATCGGCAAACTGATGATGGAAAAATATTTGAAAGGTGAACTTTCGCCACAGAGCCAGTTACAGGCTGACGAAATACAGAAACGGAGAATAAATTATGGCTTACAAGAAAGATAGTATATTTAAGAATGTCGACTGGTGGACAGTACTTCTGTACCTGCTGTTGGTTATTTGTGGATGGTTCAGCATATGCGGAGCCAGCTATGACTATGGCGAACCGAATTTTTTCGATTTCGGACTCCGTTCCGGAAAACAGCTGATATGGATAGCCTGTTCCCTCGGTCTTGCTTCTGTTATATTATCATTGGACCATCGTTTTTTCGATACCTATGCATTTCTTGTATTCGGAATCCTGCTGTTGTTGCTGTTTGCTACGATTTTCAATCCGCATGAGATAAAAGGCTCCAAATCATGGATTGTATTAGGCCCTGTCAGCATACAGCCGGCTGAGTTTGCAAAATTCGGAACGGCGCTTGCGCTGGCCAAGTTTATGGGAGAATTTACCTATTCGATGGCAAACAGAAAACATCTGATAGCTACGTTAGCCATTATTCTTGTGCCGATGTTTCTTATTATAATGCAGAAAGAAACCGGTTCGGCTTTAGTATATATGTCATTCTTTCTGATGTTATATCGTGAGGGAATGCCCGGAGCAATACTTTTCACAGGAGTGTGTGCAGTGGTATATTTTATTGTCGGGATAAGATTTTCCATAGAACCGATGGCTGACGGCATTACTCCGTGGGGAGAATTTGCCGTTCTGTCGCTGATAATAATTCTTACTTCCGGACTTATATGGGTGTATTGTAAAACGGCACGAAAACTTGCAATGATGGTTCTTGGGGTAGGAGTATCAGGCATTATATTAGGTATGCTGTTTTCGTTTTATGTAATACCTTTTAATATGGTATATATGCTGCTCGTTATGATTGTGGTGCTGTTCTTTACGATGATAGTCTTTTTCCTTCGCGAAAGACTTTACAGTTTTCTGTATATATCCGTATTTGTGATAGGTTCTGCAGCTTTTCTTTTTTCTACAGACTATGTGTTCTCTAATGTGCTCGAACCTCACCAGAAAGTTAGAATTGAGGTCCTTCTTGGTATGAAGGATGACCCATCCGGCGCCGGATATAATGTAAATCAGAGTAAAATAGCCATAGGCTCAGGTGGATTGACTGGTAAAGGATTTCTGAACGGTACTCAGACAAAACTTAAATATGTACCGGAACAGGATACCGACTTCATTTTCTGTACGGTGGGCGAGGAGCAAGGCTTCTTAGGCTCGTCAATAGTACTTATATTATATCTATCATTGATATTGCGACTTATCATTCTTGCCGAAAGGCAGCCTACACGTTTTGCACGCATATATGGCTATTGTGTGATGAGTATTTTCTTTTTCCATCTGTTTATAAATGTAGGAATGGTGTTGGGACTTACTCCGGTAATTGGTATTCCGTTGCCGTTCTTCAGTTATGGAGGTTCGTCGCTTTGGGGCTTCACCATTCTGCTTTTTGTGTTTATAAGGATAGATGCAGCAAGATATGGTAATGCAAATGCCTGAAGTTATTCTCTTGTGATTTTCAGTCCGATATCGGTTATTGCCGGCAGTGTGAATCCTTTCATTATGTGAGATACCTTTATAACTGAATCACATCCTTCACTGTATATGAATGACGGTCCGTCTGTCTCATATTGGTAGTATCCGCTTGCTGTACCGTTGCTGTTCCAGTTGCCACGGTCGTTAGCCAGGTATATGTGTACGGTGTCAGGTCCTGTTTTCCCCGGAAGCGATACAGACAGCCATAAATCCCTGTAAGGATAGCTCACTGTATGCCTTATTCCTATATGAGTAAGATATGTACCATTCTCAATACTGTCCGGCAAAGTAAAAAATACAGTATCGGTTCTGTTCCATTTGTCGTCATTTATTGAGCGGTAATGATGATATACGGTTTTTGTAGTACATGAGATTACTGTCATGTACGCAATAATAATCATCAATATCCATTTAGCTTTGTTTTTTGGTTTCATATAGCAGTTTTATAGCCTTTGTCACTAAATGAAACACACAGGCATGACTGTGTTGTTTATTCCTGCCTGTGTGTCTGTTGCTTTATAATCGTTTAATAGACTTTTACGTTATTGCGGAAGGTTGTTTTCATTTACTTTTCCTTCTACCGGCTTTTGCTGATTGTTTGGCCTTGGTCCCTGTTGTCCCTGATTACCGTTCTGCTGTCGCTTGTTCTGGTTACCTTTATATTTGTTGCGCTGGTTCTTAGGCCTATTATCGTTCTGTCTTTCCTGTTCAGCGTTAGGCTGTTCCTGTTGCGTTTTTTGCTGCTGCGGCTTTTGTTGCTGTCCTTTCTGCTGCCTGTTCAGATTATTCTGATTGTTCTGTTTTTCCGTTACAGGCTGTTCCGTTTCTCCCTGATTCTGCTGGTTGTTCTTGTTTTTCTTCTTTTTGTTTTTCGAATTTTTGTTCTTGTCGAATCTTGTCAGGCTTTCCTGCTCCAGCAAATCTTTAGACTTACTTTCATCCCTTATGCTTTCTTCGCCGTCTAACTTTTCAGGTTTTTCGCCGTTTCTGTTCATTCCTATGACCTCGAAAGCGCGTCGTGCACTTATGGTACATTCGTTTGCAAGGAAACTCTTGTCTGTGCTATAAGTTATTTTTCCGGCCAGGATATCAGCCTTGAAGTAATAATAAGTAGCATCCTTGGTTTCAAGTTCGATTTCCTTGCTTGGCAGACGTTTCTGGCATTCCACGTATGCATCAACCTCATAGTTAAGACAGCATTTCAGTTTTGCACACTGGCCTGCCAGCTTCTGAGGATTCAATGAAATGTCCTGATATCTTGCAGCACTGGTAGATACAGAGATGAAACTTGTCATCCATGTGGCGCAGCACAGTTCTCTTCCGCATGGACCTATACCACCGATTCGTCCGGCTTCCTGACGTGCACCAATCTGTTTCATTTCGATGCGTACCTTGAAAGCGTCAGCCAAAACTTTGATAAGCTGTCTGAAGTCTACACGTTCATCAGCTATATAGTAGAATATAGCTTTGTTCCCGTCGCCCTGATATTCCACATCGCCAATCTTCATTTTCAGGCCAAGGTCTTCGGCTATCTTTCTTGAGCGTATCATAGTCTGATGCTCGCGCGATTTAGCCTCCTCATATTTTTCCATATCAACAGGTTTGGCCTTGCGGTAAACCCTCTTGATTTCTGCATCAGGGCGTATGTTAGCCTTTTTCATCTGTAGAGGCACTAATCTTCCTGTCAGAGTCACAGTACCGATGTCATGCCCCGGACTGGCTTCGACAGCCACTATATCGCCTTTCATAAGCGGCAGACGGTTGCTGTTCTTGTAATATCCCTTTCTGGTATTCTTGAACTGCACTTCCACCATGTCCTGCTCGTCCGCATTGCCCGGAATGTCTGCCATCCAGTCGTATGTATTCAGCTTGTTGTCCTGCCTTCCGCAACCGCTGCATGCAAGACATCCGCTACCATTTTTCAGTTTAAATTCGTTGTCCATATTATATATGTTTAATAGCCGGTCATAAACAGTTGGTCCGGCATTTATTATCTGTTTTTTATTAAGACTATCATTCTCACAGCCAAATCGAAGAAAACCATTTTAGGGTTTACGTTCTGTTCTATATGCGTTATGGCTTCTTCTATCAGTTCCTCAATACCGTTTACGTTCCTTTCGTTGATGAACGGTGCGAATCTCACTGCAAAAGCAGCTTCTTCACGGTTCATGTAATTGAGGTCAGGCATTCTGAAGTTGGCCATGAAATTTTCGCGGTTCATTCTGGCTGCATATCTGAGGAAAATCTTGTGTCTTTCCCTTCCTCTTGCCGCCATCTGTTCGCTCCAGTCTTTCAGCGAACGTATATCCCTTCGCCATGCCTGTCGCATCAGTGTTGTGAAACTGTCGAAACAGGCTTTCTCCTCATCGCTGAGGCTTATGTTCTGCATGGCCTGCAACACACTGCCTTCAGAGAGTCTTGCGATATCCTGTGCATCCGTTTCTGTCAGTCCGAATCTGTCTATAAGATACTGAGCCAGAATGTTCTGCTCTATAGGTACCAGATTGATTCTCTGCGTTCTTCCTGCTAAAGTGGGGAGTACATATTCCGGTTCCTCGCTTACCATTATAAACAGTGTTTTCTCAGGCGGCTCTTCCACTAACTTTAGCAGCTTGTTTGCACATTCTGCATTCATCTTTTCCGGTAGCCAGATTATAGCTACCTTATATCCACCCATTGCAGATTTGAGCGACAGTTTACGTTGAATCTCGTTGCTTTCCGAAGTATATATCAGCGGCTGTTTGTTTGGATCGCCCATATCACTGCACCAGTCGGCCAGTGAAAAGTATGGCGAGCGTTTGAGCCTTTGCCGCCATTCCGGCAGCCAGTCGTCTGATACTACAGACGAGCCTTCCTTTTTCCTTATTACCGGAAATACGAAATGAATGTCCGGATGCTCCAGTTTCTCGGCCATACGGCATGACATACATTCACCGCATGAGTCAGTTTCCGAAGGATTGGTACAACATACATATCGGGCAAGAGCCATGGCAAAAGGAAGCTTTCCGCAGCCTGACGGTCCACAAACCATAATGGCATGTGGCAGTCTGCCCGCCTGTATGGTCTGTGTAATCATGCTTGCGGCTTCCTGTTGTCCTATCACGGAAGCAAATCCACCTTTTTTCCCTGTATGTATGTTGTTCATTTTTTATACCTGTATATTAATATATAGCTTTAGCTATTTTAGCAATGGAATCCACAGCTCCGACGGAATAGAAATGAATACTTGGTACTCCGTGAGCCATAAGTTCCTTACATTGGTTTATTGTCCATTCGCATCCGAGTGCAGCCACTTCTTCATCCGATTTGCATTTTCTTACTTCCGATGCGAGTGCTTCGGGCAAGTCAATCTTGAATGTTCTCGGAAGTACACTTAACTGTGTCATTTTCTTCAAAGGCTTGATGCCCGGTATGATTGGAACATTAATTCCGGCCTTGCGTGCCTTATCTACGAATTCGAAATATTTCCCATTGTCGAAAAACATTTGAGTAACGGCATATTGCGCACCGGCTTCAACCTTCTGCTGCAGCCAGTATAAATCTCTTTCTGCATTAGGCGATTCTTCATGTTTTTCAGGATAACATGCCACTCCGTAGCAGAATTGGGGAGGCAGTTTGTCCATTTCCTTACCGTCGTAGAAGAATCCTTGGTTATATTTGTTGATTTGATATTGCAGGTCGATGGCATGGGCATGTCCTCCGTTCTCAGGAGTGAAGCTTTTCTGATGAGGAGCCTTGTCGCCTCTCAGTACCAGCAAGTCTGTTATGCCAAGAAACTGCAAGTCGATGAGTGTATATTCAGTTTCCTCAGGAGTATATCCGCTGCACAACATATGCGGAACCACTGCCACTCCGTATTTTGCTTTTATGGCAGCAGCCACAGCCACTGTACCCGGGCGTCTTCTTGTCAGCTTGCGGCAGTACATGCCATTAGGTTCCGGCATATATACATACTCGCTGCGGTGAGTGGTTATGTTTATATATTTGGGGTTGTATGGCAGCAGTGTCTCTATGTCAGACATAAGCTTGTCAAGTCCCGCACCTTTCAGTGGAGGAAGTATTTCGAATGAGAAAGCTGTCTTTTTCTCGGCATTTATCAAATCTATTACGCTCATTTTATTCTTATATTTGTATGTATTGTTTACAATGGAGACAAATTTAGAAAAAAAAACGGACATAACATTACTCAATGTTCTAATTTTGCACTTTAAGACAGTGCTTGTGTGTATATTATGTCAGATAACGGGTGTAAGAAGATGAGCGAACCATCCGACAAAATTTCTCCAGGCTCCCCTTTTTCTGTAGTATTCTTTTGTCATTCTTTCGCTGTCGGTCTTGTCTTTTTTATAGATTTCGTCCAGTTCCCATGTGGCTTGCAGGTCGAAGATAAAGGCATTTATCTCATAATCATACTTCATGCTTCGGCTGTTAAGATTTGCACTTCCCACGGTGCAGAACCTGTCGTCCACCGTCATAACCTTCGTATGATGGAATCCGCCTTTGTAGACATAAATATGTGCTCCTGCCTTTCTGAACTGATTTGCATAATAGAATCCGCCGTCTGGCGAGAACGATATGTCGCACTTTTCCGAAATCATAATCTCCACCCTTACTCCACGCTTCAATGCCCTGTAAATGGCTTTGCGCAGACTCTTCACAGGTGTGAAATAAGGTGTTACGATTCTGATATGATGCTCGGCTGCATCCATAGCCTCTATATATGCCCTTCTTATTGCATCCGGTGATTTGTGCGGTACTCTCTGTACTATAGCCACTTGTTTGCCGAGTTGTTCAGGCTCGTAAGTACAATCCTCGCCGTATGGGAAGTATTCTTTTCCACCAATATTCTGTTTGGTTTCGTTGTTCCATACATAGAGGAAAGCCTTCTGAAGTCCGGTTACGGCAGGACCCTCCACACACAGGTGCATATCCCTCCACGGTCCTATTCCAGGCAGTCCGTTTATGTAATAGTCGGCTATGTTCATACCTCCTGTAAATCCCTTCTTACCGTCTATTATAACTATTTTCTGATGGTCCCTGCTGAAAGCGTGATTGATGTAAGGAAACTTCATAGGGTCGAAGCGGATTATCTCTATTCCTCTGTCGTTCAGCATCTTCAGATGCTCCTTTCGCAAAGGGCGGTTGTTCGACAGGTTTCCGAAGTCGTCAAACATAGCCCTTACTTTCACACCTTCCTGAGCCTTTTCGGCAAGCAGTGTAAATATTTCTTTGGCTATGGAGTCGCTTCTGAAGTTAAAATATTCCAGATGGATATGCTCTTTGGCATTTCTTATCGCCTCAAACAGATTTTCGAATTTTATTCTTCCGTTAGGCAGAAGTTCTATTTCATTGTTATTATAGATGGGGATGCCCCTTTCGTGAAGATATCCGGCAAAAATAGAGTCTGACGGCAAATACTTGTCTGTTTCTTCTCCATCAAGAAGCGGGAACGCCGATACCTTATTCCCAAAACAGAATATTATTGTGATGATTAATATTATAAATTGCCTTGACTTCATACCTGTTTGTTTCTAAGGTGGACAAAAATACTAATAAAGCTTTACAAAACAAAATAGTATGCGGTTTTGACTATAAAATAGTAGAATCGTGCATCAAAAAAAACAGCACCGTGGAAGTATATCCGCAGTGCTGCCATATATTGTTCTGATAAGAAACCGGTTTACTGCTTTATTGAAGAAACCAGTTCTTCAGGAGTAAGAAGCGACTGTTCGCCTGTAGTCATATTCTTCAGAGTAACCTTTCCTTCGTTCATCTCATTTTCGCCTACTATAGCCACGAAAGGAATCTGTTTCGCATTGGCATAGCTCATCTGCTTTTTCATCTTTGTGCTGTCAGGATATATTTCAGCGCGGATGCCTGCCTCGCGAGCCTTGAACAGTATAGGAAGAGAATATTCCGTTTCCTTCTCGCCGAAATTGATAAACAGAAGCTGGGTTCCGTTTACAGCCTCCTTTGGATAAAGGTCCAACTGGTTCAGTACGTCGTAGATACGGTCGGCACCGAAAGAGATACCTACACCTGACATGCCATCCATTCCGAATACACCTGTCAAATTGTCATAACGTCCACCGCCACTGATACTTCCTATTTGGACATCGAGAGCCTTCACTTCGAAGATGGCACCTGTATAATAGTTCAGTCCGCGAGCCAAAGTAAGGTCAAGTTCCACTTCCGACTTAACACCAAGCTGACCCACATTCTTAAGGATAAATTCACTTTCCTCCACACCCTTGAGTCCTGTCTCGCTTGCAGCCAGAACTGTTTTCAGAGTTTCAAGTTTCTCTTCATTCGAACCGCTCAGCAGGATTATAGGCTGCAACTTGTCGATAGCTTCCTGAGGAATACCCTTCGATGCAAGTTCTGCATTCACATTGTCCAGACCAATCTTGTCCAGCTTGTCGATAGCTACTGTGATATCCACAATCTTGTCGGCCTCACCTATGATTTCAGCTATACCGGTAAGAATCTTGCGGTTGTTTATCTTGATTGAAACACGGATTCCGAACTTGTTGAACACAGAATCAATCATTTGCACCAGTTCCACCTCGTTGATGAGAGAATTACTTCCCACAACGTCGGCATCGCACTGGTAGAACTCGCGGTAACGTCCTTTCTGAGGGCGGTCAGCACGCCATACCGGCTGAATCTGGAAACGCTTGAACGGGAAAGTAATCTCGTCGCGGTGCATAACCACATATCGGGCGAAAGGTACAGTAAGGTCATAGCGAAGTCCCTTTTCGCAGAACTTGCTTGCTAATTTTGCAGCGTTGCGGCTCAACAGTTCCTCGTCAGTAATGCCTGAGAAATAGTCGCCTGAGTTCTGAATCTTGAAAAGAAGTTTGTCGCCTTCCTCACCGTATTTACCCATCAGAGTAGAAAGGTTCTCCATCGAAGGAGTTTCTATCTGACTGTATCCGTAGAGGTGGAAAACTTCGCGTATAGTGTCGAATATATAGTTTCGTTTCGCCATTTCAACAGGCGAAAAATCTCTTGTTCCTTTCGGTATTCCCGGTTTTGTAGCCATATTGTTTCTGTTTTAATTATTTTGCTTACAAAAGTAGACAATTATTTTATAAGAAGGAAATAATCGTGAAAATTACTCTTCGCGGCGTCCCATGAATATCATTATATAATATACCAGAGTGGCAAGCGAACCAAGAGCGGCAACCACATATGTATAAGCAGCCGACTTAAGCGCATCTTTAGCCATACCGTGATTCGAAGCATTAGTGATACCCGCACTGTTCAGCCATACCAAGGCGCGACGGCTGGCATCAATCTCCACAGGAAGAGTGATGAAACTGAAAAGTGTTGTCATTGCGAAAAGACAGATACCTATCAGCAACAGCTGAGGAAACGAATTTAAGAGCAATATACCTGCAAGCAGTATCCACGACATGATAGACGAAGAGAACTGTACCACCGGCACCAGAGCCGAACGCATCTGCAGAGGAGCGTATGCACGTGCATGCTGTACTGCATGACCGCATTCGTGGGCAGCAACCGCAGCCGCAGCCACACTGCACGATGAGTAAACGCCTTCACTCAGGTTCACAGTCTTGTTGGTCGGGTTAAAATGGTCAGTAAGCATACCCGGAGTGCTGATAACCCTTACATCGTAGATACCATTGTCGCGCAGCATCTTTTCTGCCACTTCACGTCCTGTCATCCCGTTGTAGAGGGGAACCTTCGAATACTTGTCAAACTTGCTTTTCAAACCGGACTGCACTATAAAACTCACTATAGCTATTCCGATAAAAATAATCCAATTAAATACCATATATTTTCTGTTTTATAATTATTAATCAATGAATTGACGTACAAAAACCTTGCCAAAGTTTTAAAAGTGAGTTTAATACAATACAAAAAACACTTTTGGAAAAGTGACTTTTGGCTGAAAAAGCACCTTTCGAAAAGTGTTTTGTTCTATTATCTTTCTATTTCGAGCCGTTGCATTTCCTTTTCGCTGACTCCGAATTTCTTCCCGTAGCTTATCCAATATGAGCGGGCTGCCATCTTGAACAGCCATTTTGGAAGTGGCATAGTGGCAGTTATGTCTTTATAGTTTCCTTTATTTACAGATTCCGACAATCTTTTTATAGCCCTTACGGCAACGTATCTGAACGGAGTGCCAAGAATAGCCTCCCCACTGCCTAACATTAGTGTCGAGCCTATAGGAAAATTATAGCGTCTGCAGAAATATCTTATCATGCTTACAGCTACACTGTTCTGCTCATACTCCAGAAATCCGCAGTTAATCAATATTGAAATAACCGGTCTTTTGCGGTTTCCTCCTTGTTTTAGCCGTTCATCATCCATCGCAAAACCTTTCTGAATATATTCATGCAAACGCTGTGTAGCCCAACGCCGGAAACGTGTGGCTATTTGTGACTGTACACGATATCCCAAAGCTATGACCATATCAAGGTTGTAATGGTCTATATTTCTTTTTACTTGGCGATTACCCTCCCGGCGAACTAACAAGAATTTCTTGTTAGTTGCTTCTGCTATAAGTTCTCCATCTTTGTAGATATTGTCTATATGCTGGCTAATGTTCTGTTGCGATGTATCATATATCTCCGCCAACTGATTCTGTGTCAGCCACAAATCTTCATCAGCAAATCGTACCGATACACGAGTTGTTTCGTTATCGTCCTGATACAGGATTATTTTATTTTCTTCGTTCATCTTTATTATCTAAATCGTTATTTGCTATTTTTCAAAGTCTTCTTCAATGCCATACCTTTTTCCGTAAGGCGATATTTTTGATTTTGACTATTGGGTTTATCTGGTATTGTTAGTTCTATATAGCCGTTATTAATTGCCGGAATTAAATAATCCGTTCTAAAATAATCTCTATTCTTAATTAATAACATATTCTGCAATTCCGAACGTCCCATTTCTCCCATTAAAACAGAAATGAGTTTTGTTATTTGTACACTTGCATGGTCACTTGCATGGTCACTTGCATGGTCACTTGTACTTATCGGAAAAGTAATACGGATAAAATTATCAGTAAACTTAAAACAATCTTCCCCATACGCTCTCAATATACGAGGTATTCCGGAGCCTAAAGATTCAACTAATTCCACATCACGATATATGCGCATCAATTCCTTGTTGCGCGGAATTGATATACCATTGAAGAATTCCTCTTTGGAGAGAGATTCCGGCAAAAGCCCTGCCGATGTTATCTCCAGTCTGTCTGGAAATATTTCAAATTTGGGCGGTACTTCAAACGAATAGTCGTTATGCACTATCGCGTTTATAACAGCCTCACGCAGAGCAACTTTGTTCCATAATGGAGTTTCAATACGTTCCATAGGAGTAATAGTAGCAGCAACCTTATTCTCAATATCGAGTTTTGACAAAACGCTTTTAGTGGCTTTTATAAGTGAACAATATCCATACTCATTGTTTTCTATTAAGTCACATCTGTCTAAGCTTGAATACTTGGCAACTTTTATGGAGTTCCCGTTCTCATCAGCTAAAAGATAGGCTACATAATTGTATTTCCCATCTTCGGTGAGCAGCTCCAATGTACGTTTAAAATTATCATTGAGTCTTTTGCCTCGTTCGTCATAATATATACGCAACTGTTCAAAACTCAAATCCTGACGGTTGGATACAATGCGTCCGATAGAATTTCGTGTCCTCATGGCAAACAGACGGTCAATCTGTTCTTGAGGCATAGGCTCTGCCGATGTCCCTACACGCATATATGCACCTCGCGGTGTCATCCCGAATTTTGTTTTGAAATACGGCTTTTCTATTCCGCTCGCAATCGTTATTTTTATAATGCTGAGCCCATCCTTCTGTTCTTCAGCTATATCAAACAGTCCCATTGCCGAAGGAGAAATATTATGCTTTATACGGTCTTTCAGTTTCAACATACAATCGTCTATGTCGTTCACACCTACGGTAGAACCGTCTTTGTCAATGCCGATATAGATATATCCACCTTCTTTGTAATTCAAGAAAGCTACAATCTCCTTTTCAATATCAAGTTCAGGAGTCAAATCTCTTTTATATTCTATGCGGTTGGTTTCTGGCATATCTCTATAATATTAATCATTATATTTATCTATAATTCCCAATGCTTTAGCTATACTAATTGGTGCATCTTATAAATGGTTTTGTATAACCCCATGCAATCCATAATAAAGTAATGATTTTTGATAAATACTTTATATCTTTATAATTGAGTGTCAGAGCTATAAATGGATTACACAAAGAGTTAATATCTTTGGACAAATATTCAATGCATTTATCTAAATCTTGATTACATCCAAGTTTTAATAAAAACAATAATGTTCTTTTATTTAAGCGTGTAAATATTTAATTCATTTTACATTGGGCACCTGAATCGAGTACAATCATTTTGCTGATGTCGGCAAAATGATATGCTGTTATAAATCAGTTCATCAACAAAAATACTCTTTTAATTTCAAAATGAAAAATAATAAATGTAAGATTATTTCAGATTATAGTACAAATCACTTTAACACAGTGAAGGGGCAATATGTGCTTTGTTATATTAAATACCATTTAAACGGTATTTAACCCAAGTTTGATAGCAAAAAAAAATTTTAGCTATTTTTTAGCTGTATAATTTTACTAATCCATTGATTATCA
>NZ_DXVR01000033.1:0-26473 GCF_019417265.1 Bacteroides sp. | reverse complement strand
CAATAATAATTCTTTACTTTTTAATGATATAGACGCCCTGATAAGCGATAAGCAAGGTAACATCTGGTTAGGAACATTAGGAGGCGGTATTTATTACATAAAAACGAATTATCTCGGATTTCAAACCAATGAGATACTTGACGTTCACAAAAAATTACATTCCAATACAGTAAAAAGTATATTAGTCAATAACAGAAACCAGATATTTATGGGTATTGGCAGTAATGGATTTTCCATATTTTTACCTGAAAAAAAACATTATTTCTCATCTATAGATGCAAAAATAAATCCTAATCTATTCTCTTGCATACATACTATTTTCCAACAACAGGATTTTAAACGGATTATTTTAGGGACACAATACGGATTATATTATTATGAAGACGATAATTTCAACAATTATCCTAAACATTTCTACTCCAATAATATTAAAAGTATTATCTATCAGATTAAAAAATCCAGACAAAACGGTATATGGATAGCAGGTAGAAATGTGATAGAACATATAGACAATGATTTAAATATTGAGAATGTAATCATTGGCGAAAGCAACGACTATAACACCATTATTCAAACATCTGATAATACAATTTGGGCAGGTACAATTTCAAATGGAATTATAAAAATCCAATTCGATGGAAAAGATTTTAAAGTTGTAAAACAGACAAAATATAATCCTGTTAGTGGAAAAGCACCAGCTTCAAATATAAATTATCTGTTTCAAGACAAAGAAAAACGTATCTGGGCTGGAACGGATGGAGGAGGATTGTGTATATATAATGAGGAAAAAGACATCTTCGAGTCAATAAATACAATAACAGATTTCCCAACAGACGTAATCAATAGTATTACAGAAGATAAAGAAGGTACACTGTGGTTAGGTAGCAATATCGGACTTATCAGATTCTATCCTGCTACAGACTTAAGTAAATCTGTATTCAGACTTTATAATAAAAGTAACGGATTACCAGACAATCAGTTCGTACCACGAGCTGTAACACAATCTGAGGACGGCGAAATTTATTTTGGAACATATCATGGCTACATTCATTTCTACCCTGAAAAAATAAAAGCTGCCAATTGGGAAAATAACGTATTTATAA
Source organism: Bacteroides sp. (assembly GCF_019417265.1). GTDB lineage: Bacteria > Bacteroidota > Bacteroidia > Bacteroidales > Bacteroidaceae > Phocaeicola. The sequence continues at coordinate 25,370 of NZ_DXVR01000033.1, read as the reverse complement.
CAGATTTCAAAATTAATAGTCATTCCGTCAAATATTCAATTATGCCTGGATATGCAGAAACAATAGAAGTACCTGGCAATTATTCAAATTTTACTATAGAATTTTCACCTATGCTGTATTCTGCTCCAGAAAAAGTGAGATATGCATACAAACTGGAAGGTTATGACAAGGAATGGTTATTTACCGGCTCCGACAAAAGATTTGCCCATTATGCAAATCTTTCTCCTGGAAAATATAAATTCAAATTAAAATGTACAAACGAATATGGCATTTGGAATAATTTTACCAAAGAAATGGTAGTAGACATATTACCTCCAATATATAAAACATGGTGGGCGTATTGTATTTACACGATATTAATTGTACTGATACTCGTATATATTTATCGATCTGCCAGACAAAAAATCAGGCTTCGTACTACCATCAAGATACAAAAGATTGAAAAAGAGAAATCGGACGAGCTGAACCAGGCGAAACTGCGTTTCTTTACGAACATCACGCACGAGCTGTTTACTCCGATTACCATCATTTCGGCTGCGATAGAAGATTCCAAACAGCTCATAACTCCGAAAGAATATGAAATCATCTCTACCAACACTAACAGGCTGGTAAGGCTTATTCAGCAAATATTGGAGTTCAGAAAGGCCGAAACCGGTAACCTGAAATTACAGGTGGCAAGGCAAAACCTGTCACAGTTTATAGCAAAAAACATAGAGAGTTTCATCCCTTTGATGAGACAAAAGAATATTACAATCGATTTCAAATGTGAGAACGAGGAGATTTATGCGTATTTTGATTCGGACAAGATAGACAAGATATTATATAACTTATTGTCCAACGGACTGAAATACAATTCCGAAGGGGTGCATATAGATGTTATCCTAAATACTGAGAACGACGGAAAGAAGGCTGTCATCCAAGTCAAGGATAATGGTAACGGCCTGTCGGAAAATACGATGAAAAACCTTTTCAAACGTTTTTATGACGGCGATTTCAGGAAATTCCATACTTCAGGAACAGGCATAGGCCTTTCTTTGGTAAGGGATTTGGTGGTGCTTCATAAAGGAGAAATCAAAGTGGACAATCAGCCCAAGAAAGGTGTAAACTTTATTATCAGCATACCTGTTAACGCTGAATCGTATTCACAGGAGGAATTGTGCGAAAACAAGGAACAAGAAGATTTGCTGACAGACAAACTTGAAAACGAGAGTAACATTGAAAGCAGGAATTATAACATCTTAGTAGTGGAAGATAATCCGGACTTGATTCTTCTTCTTAGAAATATACTTTCGAGAAAATACAACATATTTACATCCGGAAACGGAAAAGAAGCATTAGGGGTGCTCAAGGAACAAGACATACAATTGGTTATTTCAGATGTCATGATGCCTGAAATGGACGGTTATAAATTGTGTAAAGCCATCAAGGAGGATATTGAGTTCAGCCATATACCTATTATTCTTCTCACAGCTAAAACCACTGAAGAGGATGTAGTGGATGCTTATCAATCCGGAGCTGATTCATACTTGAAAAAGCCTTTCTCCGTAAATGTACTAAATGCAAGAATTGAAAACTTATTGCAAGCAAGGGAAAAACGAATATCCGAATTCAAGACACAACAGGTTTTCAACCCAAAAGAATTGGATTACACTACACCGGACGAAGAATTCATAAAACAAGTTATGGATTGCATATACAATAATTATACAGATCCGGACTTTGACCAAAACAAACTTACCGAAGTGCTTGGACTGAGCAAATCTACCATATATCGTAAGCTGAAATCTCTTACAGGCATGACTACATCAAACCTTATCAAAGATGTACGCCTAAAAATGGCACGAGAAATCCTAAACAAAAAAGGCGGTACAAGAATTTCAGAAATAGCTTATATGGTTGGATTTAACGACCCTAAATATTTCAGTATATGCTTCAAAAAGGAATTTGGATTCCTTCCGAGCGAAATGGAAAACTGAATGTAATGTTTCAAAACTTCCCAATGGGATAAGGTTTATATAATTCAATCTAAATTACATCCGGTGAAGACTTAATGAACGGTTTGTGAACGCTAAATGAACATGATATTTCGAATGAATTTTATGGCTATTTGGCGTTCACTAATTGTTTATTGACCATTCATCAGGCGTTCACCAGGCATTCGCTAACCCCATTAAATCTATATTTCAACAGTTTAAATAACCAATATATACTTTGATACTGACAAATTGTACTCTTTAAAGGACAAAATTGCAGTCCTGAACGCTATGTATCTGACATTTAGACATATAATCATTCGAAAAACAGGTTTGGCAAGGAGTTTGGAGTGATATAGGCGTGGTTTAAGACACAAGAACACAAGGACAAAAAAATATGGTCTTTTGTTCTTATGTCATAAAAATAAATAAGAAAGAATAAATAAGAAAGGAGAATATATGAATTTCAACAACTTTACAATCAAATCGCAAGAGGCTGTTCAGGAGGCTGTGAACTTGACACAGAGCCGCGGACAGCAGGCCATAGAGCCGGAACACATACTTGCAGGTGTATTGAAGGTGGGCGAAAACGTAACCAACTTCATATTCCAGAAGCTTGGAATAAACGGCCAGCAGGTAGCTACAGTTCTTGACCGTCAGATTGCATCTCTGCCTAAGGTTTCAGGCGGTGAGGCTTATCTGAGCCGCGATACAAACAATGTATTGCAAAAGGCAGTTGAGTACTCAAAAGAGCTTGGCGACGAGTTCGTTTCACTTGAAGCTATAATTCTGGCTTTGCTCAATGTGAAGAGTACAGTGGCAACAATCCTGAAGGATGCCGGAATGACAGACAAGGAATTGCGTGCTGCAATCAACGAACTGAGACAGGGACAGAAGGTTACTTCACAATCAAGCGAGGACACTTATCAGTCACTTTCAAAGTATGCGATAAACCTGATAGAGGCTGCACGTACAGGAAAGCTGGACCCGGTAATCGGCCGTGACGAGGAAATCAGACGTGTACTTCAGATTCTGAGCCGTCGTACAAAGAACAACCCTATCCTGATAGGTGAGCCGGGTACAGGTAAGACAGCTATCGTGGAAGGTCTGGCACAGCGTATCCTTCGTGGTGACGTGCCTGAGAACCTGAAGAACAAACAGCTGTTCTCACTCGATATGGGTGCGCTGGTTGCAGGTGCCAAATACAAAGGTGAGTTCGAGGAAAGACTTAAATCTGTAATCAATGAGGTAACAAAATCGGACGGTAACATAATATTGTTCATCGATGAGATACATACCCTGGTTGGTGCAGGTAAAGGCGAAGGCGCGATGGATGCCGCAAACATCCTTAAACCGGCATTGGCACGTGGCGAACTGAGAAGTATCGGTGCTACCACACTTGACGAATACCAGAAGTATTTCGAAAAGGATAAGGCGCTTGAACGTCGTTTCCAAACAGTTATGGTAGACGAGCCTGATACCCAGAGTTCAATATCAATCCTCCGTGGCCTAAAGGAAAGATACGAGAACCACCATCAGGTGCGTATCAAAGACGAGGCTATCATAGCTGCCGTAGAATTGAGCAACAGGTATATCACAGAACGTTTCTTGCCGGATAAGGCTATCGACCTTATGGACGAGGCTGCAGCAAAGTTGCGTATGGAACGTGACTCATTGCCTGAAGAGCTTGACGAGATTGAACGCCGGTTGAAACAGCTTGAGATTGAGCGTGAGGCTATCAAACGTGAGAAGGATGAAGCCAAGCTTGCACAGCTTAACAAGGAAATTGCCGAACTGAAAGAACAGGAAACTTCTTACAAGGCTAAATGGCAGAGCGAGAAGGAACTTGTAAACAAGATACAGCAGAACAAGAAGGAAATAGAACAACTCAAATTCGAGGCTGACAAGGCTGAGCGTGAGGGTGACTATGGACGTGTGGCTGAAATACGTTACGGCAAGCTGCAGGCTCTGGAAGCTGAAATAAAGAATATTCAGGAAGACCTGAAACACAAACAGGGCGACAGTGCCATGATCAAGGAAGAGGTTACCGCAGAAGACATTGCCGACGTAGTATCACGCTGGACAGGAATACCGGTAAGCAAGATGCTGCAAAGCGAACGCGAGAAACTCCTTCATCTGGAAGACGAGTTGCACAAGCGTGTCATAGGTCAGGACGAGGCTATCCAGGCTGTGTCTGATGCCGTAAGACGTAGCCGTGCAGGATTGCAGGATCCTAAACGTCCGATAGGCTCATTCATCTTCCTCGGTACAACCGGTGTAGGTAAGACTGAGTTGGCCAAGGCACTGGCAGAATATCTGTTCGATGACGAATCGCTGATGACTCGTATAGATATGAGTGAGTATCAGGAGAAACACTCTGTGTCACGACTTATCGGAGCGCCTCCGGGATACGTCGGTTACGATGAAGGCGGACAGCTGACTGAGGCAGTAAGACGTAAACCTTACTCTGTGGTACTGTTCGACGAAATCGAGAAGGCTCATCCGGACGTATTCAACATCCTGCTTCAGGTATTGGACGACGGTCGTCTGACAGACAACAAGGGACGTACGGTAAACTTCAAGAATACTATCATAATCATGACTTCAAACCTGGGAAGCTCATACATACAAAGCCAGTTTGAGAAAATCACTCCGATGAATCATGACACTATAATAGAGGAAACCAAGAACGAGGTGATGAATATGCTGAAGAAGACTATCCGTCCTGAATTCCTGAACCGTATAGACGAAACTATCATGTTCCTGCCATTGAACAAGAATGAAATAGAACAGATTGTACGTCTGCAGATAAACGGCATCAGAAAGATGCTTGAAGAGAACGGTGTACAGCTCCAGATGACTGACGAGGCTGTAGACTTCATAGCTACTGCTGGTTACGACCCTGAGTTCGGTGCGCGTCCGGTGAAACGTGCGATACAGCGTTATCTGCTCAATGACTTGTCAAAGAAACTTCTTTCACAGGAAGTGGACAGAACAAAACCAATCATAGTGGAACGTGGTGGAGACGGATTGAGTTTCCGCAACTGATAATAACAGAAAAAGAGGCCCGAGGGCCTCTTTTTTTATTTCAATTCAACTGATTTATATCTGTCGCCTGTAGCTTTCACAAGTTCCTTAAGGAATTCTTCAGGATATCCCGGACGCTCAAGCGGAGCACAATTTCCTGTTTCAGGAGCAACCATCTTACCGTTCTTGACTAATTTTCTTGCACCGTCGTTATAACGTACGATAAGGAATTCTGCAAGTTTCTTCCAGCGGTCGATAGTAGTACGCGCTGTCATATCTGTATAGTTAGTAAGGAAAGCCTGAGCTTTTGCAGGGTCTTCCTGATACAGTTTCAACGCTGCAGATTCAACACCTTCCTGAGCTGCCTCGAAAGTATTTTCAAGCTCATTCTGTACGGCACGCATATCGTCTATCATCAGGCTGTAGCGTGGACGAATCATGTCTGCCACCCAGTTGTAAATCCAGAAAGCAGAATCCCATGAGAATGTGATGCAGTCGCCGTTTCCTTCAGCGTATGGAACAGGGATTCTGTCTGTACAGCAGTAGACAGGAGTAAAGACTGTCATATTCGCATCATCAAGTCCGAACCACAACACACCGCCTACAGGGTCAGGCAGGTTGGCACGCATCTGTGCCACGAAAGAGAATGCGCTCTGCTGTGTAGAGATAGGACGTTCGTTGAAGTATTCCACTCCGTCAACCTTGAATGTAAGAGGAGAAAGACGGTAAGGAGTTTCAAAAGGGCCTGCACCCATATCCTTAGTGATGTCGAGCGGTGTACTTTCGTAATGGTCGCGCATAGCTCTCTGGACATCGCGAACTGAAAGTTTTGAATCAGCCTTTATGTAAAGCGGCATAGGTTCTTTGCTCTTGCCAAGGATATACGGGAGATATGCCTCGCCTGTTGTCTTGCTGAACATATTGTAGAAGCTCCATACACGTGCCTCGCAGAAACGGAGTCCACCGAATTCAAGAGGACAGTATGCATCGGCAAAGCTGAATTCAGAGTTCTTTCCGCTGAAATAGCTTTTTTCGCGTGCAAATGATATCACATCAGGAGAATAAAGGCAGTTATCCTTGTCATTAAGATTGAATTTGTGGATACGGCTCTGATTGGCATGAGCAGCGATACAGTCGTCAGGAATACGGACTGCTACCCATACCGCACCTTTTACACCCGGTCCCTTACCAATCATTTCCATAATCCATGCCTCGTTAGGGTCGGCAATAGAGAAAGACTCACCACTGCTGTAATAACCGTATTCCTTTACGAGGTCTGTCATAACCTTGATAGCTTCCTTGGCTGTACGAGAACGCTGGAGAGCTACATAGATAAGACTTCCGTAGTCCATGACACCTGTAGTATCCACCAGTTCAGGACGACCGCCAAATGTAGTTTCGCCGATAGTTACCTGATATTCGTTCATATTTCCCACTACATTATATGTCTGCTTGGCTTCCTTAATCTGACCGAGATACTTGCCGGTATCCCAATCGCGGATATCGCGCATCGTTCCTTCCGGATGTGTAGCTGCAGGATAGTGATACAGCCATCCGAACATTCCGTAAGAATCGGCAGAATAGGACACTATTACAGAACCGTCGGCAGACGCTTTCTTGCCGACAATAAAGTTGGTACAAGCCCAACCGTTTACTACAAAGGCTGTTAGCAGTACTACAGCCATCAACAATCTGTTTGTCATAAGCGTTTGTGATTGAATTATTATTTAGAAATTTAATTGTTTACGTGTTTCGTTTCCGCAATTATCGGTCACCACGACTTCCAACTTGTGAGGTACTCCCCTCCTTACTTTCTCTTTGTCCTGGATGACAAGGATTCCTTTCTTCAGACCGAAGAGAACGAACTTTCCGTCGATATATACCTTGTAGGTACTGATTCCGGTAGCCTTGTCGGAAACCTTGAGACGGATATTCGAGGTAGAACGCCATTTTGCCTTGTCAAGCGGAACAACAGAAGGAGGAACAGTATCGACAGCCACGGAGTACTTTCCGAAGTTACGCACTTTGGCTTTCATCCAGCCATTGTCGTATTTTCCTCCTACATAATATGCTCTCCTGCCATCAATCTGTCTTATATAATATTTATCGGGAGATACGGTATTCAGTTTCCTCACTCCTATCGCCAAAGGGCAGTAACCGTGAAGCGGAGCGTTTCCTGCATCAATGTCATACTCAAGTGAAACGGCTGTTGTATCTTCGGCAGTAATGCCTACGCTTACTTCAGTATCATCGTAGAGCATTCCTTTAGGTATGATAAATTCCATACCGGGACGTTGGATAATAGCCGTATGCGATGCCCGAAGAAGTTCTTCTCCCGTCATTCGGTATTCCGGTATATCCTGCTTCTGCCCTCTAACCGTAAACCGGTAAGTACTCTTATTTCCAAAGTTGTCTTCGAGGACATAGACGAACTTATAATCCTTTTCGCAGTCAATGTTCACAATACCCCTGCCCTCTCCTACATGGTGCAGACGAAGTTTGTTTCCGGGTGATTTGTACGAACGCATCAGCAATCTGCGGGAACGAACCAGTTCGTCATAATCGGTAAAAGTATTTATCATTCTGTTTTCATCAGGAAAAACTCTGTCGGTCTTACTGCTGAACACTTTTACAGAATCAACATAAAGAGTGACGGAATGTACTCCATAAAAATTGGATGTGCCGTCCATGTAATCCTTTGCACTTATGGCAGCATATATCTGCCCCCATGCTGTGACGGGCGACTTGATTGATGCTACAGGATAAATCTTTTTATTGGTCGAGCCTTCCACCACTCCTTTACCTCTGACTGGATAAAGTCCGATAAAGCTTGCCTTAGGAGCCTTTGTATCCTTGATTCTGGTTCTGAAATAAGGCATCGGGTCAAGATATTCATCTGTTCCGGTTTTTCTTATCTCAAGATGAAGATGAGGACCGGCAGAAGAACCTTCATTACCGCTCAATGCTATTATGTCGCCTTTCTTGAACTTGAAACGTCCGGGTTCGGGATATAGATAGCAGACGAAAGTTTCGTTGGCATACTGATATTCCCTGACGTACTTCTCCACTTCGGGAGCAAACGAAAAAACATGACCGTAGACGGATGTATGTCCGTCGGGATGAGTGATATATATGGCCTGGCCGTATCCTCCGTGCCGGACGGCTACACGCGACACATATCCGTCGGCAATACATCTTACGGGATGTCCGACTGTACCTTTTGTCTTGAAATCAAGACCGTTATGAAAATGGTTTGGCCTCAGTTCGCCGAAATTGGCGCTGAGCAATAACGGAAAATCCAATGGCGCACAATACTTTATAGTATCACCGGCGTATGAAACCGAGGCAACACAACAAAGCATGGCAAAAAAAGTTTTTCTCAAATCAATCATCGACATTCTTATCAACCTTTCTAACTATAAGAATACTTGCTTCGTACAGTACAAAGATAGGTACTGAAACGAGCAGCAATGTAAATATATCGGATGTGGGAGTGATAACAGCTGCCACTATAAGGGCCACAACGTATGCATGCTTTCTGTATTTCTGCATGAACGAAGAATGGAGCACGCCTATCTTGGCAAGGAACCAGCATACCACAGGTATCTCGAATACAATTCCCATAAGCACACTCAGAAGCATCAGCGTATCGATATACGACGAAAGCATAATGGTGTTCTGAACCTCAAAACTTACCTGATAGGACGCCAGGAAGCGGAATGTAAGCGGGAATATGATGAAATAGTTTACCAATACGCCTGTGACGAACAGCAGATATCCGCTTGTAACGACACGAATGGAGTACTTGCGCTCATTCTCATATAATGCAGGCGAAATAAAACGGAACAGTTTATAAATGACATATGGCGAGGCCACTATCAGACCTGCATATATTGACACCATGGCATGCATCATAAACTGACCGGCCAGCTGGGTATTGATAAGCGTGGAATTGAATTCACCGGGACACAGGCCGGGCATTGAAAGCCACTCCGACAAACGGCAAAGAAATCTGTAAAAAATAAAATCGGACTCCTTTGGGGCAAGCACAACGGCAAAGAGCTGGTCCTTGAAACAAAATCCTAAGATAGTAAATATGGCCACTACAGCCACTATACGGAAAAGGACACTTCGCAACTCGTCCAAGTGGTCCCAAAAAGTCATTACTTTATCGTTCTGCTCCACTTTATTGTTCTTTCTTTTCCTTATTTCCCTTATCGGACAAGTCAGCATCTTCCTCGATACCCTTCACTCCGTCCTTGAAACTCTTCACTCCCTTACCTAAACCTTTCATCAATTCAGGTATCTTTCTTCCTCCGAACAGAAGCAGGACCACAAGCGCAATGAGTATTATTTCCTGCATTCCCAATCCCAGTAACAATAATGTAGTCATAAATTATATTTATAGATTAAACCTTTGAAATAGATTTTAAAAGCCAATATCCTCCGAAAACCTGAAGAAGCATTCCCGGAACTCCTATTCTGAAATCCTGAAGAGCCGCATCAAGACTTCCCGTGATAGCCCACTCTGCCATTCCGCCTACGGTCTGATAAAACAGTACGACACCTGTCAGTGACAATATGGAAAGTTTTCCGGTACGTTCTGCCAGGAATCCTGCTGCAACAGCAAGCAACACAGACTTACATATTATGGCCGGAAGCAAAGCCTGTACGGGCATTCCGAAGAAAAATGAATTTACAAGAGGGGAAAGTATGGCTACAAGCAGACCAAGCCTCATCCCATATTTATAGGCTCCAACCAAAGTGAAAAAATAAATAGGCAACATAGTAGAGCCGCCAAGATGAACCAAATGGCATAACTGAGGCAGAAGTATATTTCCCAAAACGAAAAGTACAGAAAACAGATATGTCCTGCTCTGTCTGTAGGATAAAGAAACAAAATTAAACGCTGTATTCATATCAAATATTTACTTACTTTATTATTAATAGTTGCAAAGTTATTACTTTCAAACAATTATCTACCATATAACGAGGGAAATAATTTCCCGAAAGAAGGAAAAACTTATAAATATTTGGAAAATATGCAATTTTATCATACCTTTGCAGCACAAAACTAAACAAACTGACCGATGAACAAACTTCTGACATACATACAGCCACACACTCCGCTCCGAATATATCTGACATTCGGACACCGCAGTGCGTCCGTTCATTGGTTCAGCGGATTCCAATAAACATAACCGTTACACAATCATTTAATTCCCTAATTATAAGTCAGAGGTATATCAAGTATATATCTCAAGGCAATCACATTCTCTAATTTCTAAAAAGCTACAGTTATGTTTACAATCATAGGAACAATGTTTACAGGAATCATCTTAGGTTATATATTCAGAAACATGGACTTTCTGAGAAAAACAGAAAAAACCATCTCATACACTATTGTATTATTGCTTTTCATTATGGGCCTTTCCGTAGGTTCGAATGACAGAATAATAGAGAATTTAGGCAGTTTCGGATGGCAGGCAGCCATAATAGCTTTCTCGGCTACTTGTGGCAGTATCATCGCTGCATGGTTAGTACTGACACTGTTTTTCAAGAAAGGAGAAAGCCATGAAGGGTAGTCTGATAGTTCTTCTGTTTTTTATGGCAGGATGCTTGTTGGGAGTATTGGACATAATACCTCTCGACTTGCAGAAAACCAACCTGTCAATGTATATCCTCTATGCACTTATGCTACAGGTGGGACTGAGCATAGGTTCGAGCAAGGATTTGAAATCCATAATCAAGGATATACGTCCGAAATATCTTCTGATTCCACTTGCAACCATTATCGGCACATTGCTGTTTTCGGCCGTAGCCAGTCTGCTTCTTTCGCAATGGAGCATATTCGACTGTATGGCTGTGGGAAGCGGATTTGCATACTACTCGCTGTCGTCCATCCTGATAACACAGTTCAAGGAAGCATCTTTGGGAATTCAGCTTGCTACAGAGTTGGGAACAATAGCGCTACTGTCGAATATCTTCCGCGAGATGATGGCTCTGTTAGGCACGCCGCTGCTGGTGAAATATTTCGGCAAACTGGCACCGATTTCTGCCGCCGGAGTAAATTCCATGGATGTGGTGCTGCCAATAATAACAAGATACTCAGGAAAAGACATGATACCTGTGGCTATATTCCACGGGATATTGATAGACCTTACGGTACCGTTTTTCGTATCATTTTTTTGCCGGCTTTAACCCTAAGTCGGCATTTTTTATACACTTTTCTACAAAACAATCAAAAGGTTTCATTAAATTTGCAGAAAAAATAAACCAAACATAAGCATATTGATTTAAACTTAATGATAGAAAAACATATTGTACTGGAAGATATAGATCCGGTTATCTTCTACGGTGTGAACAACACCAACATGCAAATGATTAAGGCTCTGTTTCCCAAACTGAGAATAGTGGCAAGAGGAAATGTCATAAAAATCATGGGAGACGAAGAGGAAATGTGTGCCTTCGAAGAAGCTGTGACAGCATTAGAGAAACATTGTTCGATATACAATTCGCTCAACGAAGAGGTTATATTGGACATAGTAAAAGGCAAAAACACTAAAATAGAAAAGAACAGCGAGGCAATCGTGTTCAGTGTTACCGGAAAACCTATAATTCCGAGAAGTTCCAACCAACTGAAGTTAGTAAAGGATTTCGAAAAAAACGATATGATATTCGCCATAGGACCGGCCGGTTCGGGCAAGACTTATACCGCAATAGCTCTGGCTGTGAGGGCTCTCAAGAACAAGGAAATCAAAAGAATCATATTAAGCCGTCCGGCTGTAGAGGCAGGAGAGAAACTTGGATTCCTGCCGGGAGACATGAAAGACAAGATTGACCCTTATCTGCAACCGCTGTACGATGCTCTGCAAGATATGATTCCTGCTGCAAAGCTGAAGGAATATATGGAACTGAACATCATACAGATTGCTCCATTGGCTTTCATGCGCGGACGCACGCTGAACGATGCGGTAGTAATTCTTGACGAGGCTCAGAACACTACCACACAGCAGATTAAAATGTTCCTAACCCGCATGGGTATGAACACAAAGATGATTATCACAGGCGACATGACACAGATTGACCTTCCTTCGTCGCAGACATCGGGTCTGGTACAGGCAATGAAAATCCTGAAAGGAGTGAAAGGCATCAGCTTCATAGAGCTTAATAAGAAGGATATCGTAAGGCACAAACTCGTGACAAGAATTGTGGAGGCTTACGAGAAATTCGAGGAAAAAGTCAAATCCGAAAAGGCAGAAAAAGCAAAGGCCGATAAAGAGGAAAAGGATAAGGCAGAAAAGAAAACGACAGCCAAGCAATATTAGAAACAACATATTTACTTCTTAAAATATATAGAAAAGATGAGTAAAGCATTAACAAAAACAGACTTCAACTTTCCTGGTCAGAAGAATGTTTACCACGGAAAAGTTCGCGATGTTTACAACATCAACGGTGAAAAATTAGTCATGGTTGCAACAGACCGTATCTCGGCATTCGACGTTGTATTGCCTGAAGGTATTCCTTACAAGGGCCAGATGTTGAACCAGATTGCAGCCAAATTCCTTGATGCTACAACTGACATCTGTCCAAACTGGAAACTCGCTACTCCTGACCCAATGGTCACTGTAGGTGTAATGTGCGAAGGTTTCCCTGTAGAAATGATTGTTCGCGGTTATTTGTGCGGTAGTGCATGGCGTGCTTACAAGAGTGGTGTCCGTGAAATCTGCGGTGTGAAACTTCCTGAAGGTATGCGCGAAAACCAGAAATTCCCTACACCAATCATCACTCCTACTACTAAGGCTGAAATGGGTATGCACGATGAGGATATCTCTAAAGAAGAAATCCTCGCTAAAGGTCTTGCTACTCCTGAAGAATATGCTACACTGGAGAAATATACCCTTGCTTTGTTCGAACGCGGTACACAGATGGCTGCTGAACGCGGTCTTATCCTCGTTGATACTAAATACGAATTCGGTAAGCACAACGGTCAGATTTATCTGATGGACGAAATCCACACTCCTGACTCAAGCCGTTACTTCTACTCAGAAGGTTACGAAGAACGCTTCGAAAAAGGCGAACCTCAGAAACAGCTTTCTAAGGAATTCGTACGCGAATGGCTGATGGCCAACGGTTTCCAGGGTAAGGAAGGACAGACTGTTCCTGAAATGACTCCGGAAATAGTAAACTCTATCAGCGAACGTTACATCGAACTTTACGAACACATCACAGGTGAAACTTTCGTTAAGGCTGATACAGCAGAACTTGCATCACGCATCGAAAAGAACGTTACTGAATACTTGAAATAATTATGACCGGGCGGGGCTTTTCCCGCCCATCATATATTCTATCCACAAATCCTACACTAACCCATAACATGTCAAACTATCCTCAAGAAAATATAAAACCTTACAATCAGGACGAAAGCAAAGCTGCACAGGTAGAAAAAATGTTCGACAATATCGCTCCTACTTACGATAATCTGAACCATGTACTTTCGCTTGGTATTGACAAGAGCTGGCGACGCAAGGCCATCAATATGCTCAAGCCATACCGCCCGATGCACATGATGGACGTAGCTACCGGTACAGGCGATTTTGCCATACAGGCATGCCGCGTGCTTCAGCCTGAAGAACTTATAGGTACTGACATTTCGGAGGGTATGATGAATGTGGGACGTGAAAAGGTGAAACAGTCGGGAATGGACAAGCAGATTTCCTTCGCCAAGGAAGACTGTACTTACCTCTCCTTCCCTGACAACAGATTCGATGCCATAACAGTGGCATTCGGGGTACGCAACTTCGAGAATCTTGACAAAGGTCTGACAGAAATGCACCGCGTTCTGAAGTTCGGCGGCCATCTGGTCATACTTGAACTGTCCGAACCGGAAACATTCCCGATGAAACAGCTTTATGCCATTTACTCGAAAGTTGTAATTCCTACAATAGGAAAATTACTATCGAAAGACAACAGTGCATACACATACCTGCCACAATCCATAAAGGCTTTTCCACAGGGAGAAGTAATGCAACAGATTCTATACAAGGCAGGTTTCAGCAAAGTGACATTCAAAAGACTCACATTAGGTATTTGCACACTCTACTTTGCAACTAAATAACTTAAAATTTTTACTAAGATGAAGAAATTTGGTTTAATCGGTTACCCTTTGGGACATTCTTTCTCAAAAAACTTTTTCAACGAGAAATTTCACTCGGAAATCATTGATGCAGAGTATGTAAATTTTGAGATTCCTACAATAGAGGATTTTAACAAAGTGATAAAGGCGAACCCTACTCTCTGCGGACTTAATGTGACTATACCATACAAGGAGCAAGTTATAGGATATCTGGACGAACTTGACAAAGACGCTGCGGCAATAGGGGCAGTAAACGTAATCAAGATAGAGAAGAATAAGGGTAAACTGAAACTGACCGGCTACAACTCTGATGTAATGGGCTTCACACAGTCTATAGAATCACTGCTTGAGCCACACCATAAGAGAGCGCTTATCTTAGGTACAGGGGGAGCATCTAAAGCCATAAACTATGGTCTGCACAAATTAGGACTGGAAACAAAATTCGTATCAAGGTCGAAAAGAAACGAGAATACAATCACATACGATGACCTTACACCGGAAGTGATGAAAGAATATAAGGTGATAGTGAACTGTACTCCGACAGGCATGTATCCCAAGGCTGACGAATGTCCGAATATTCCTTACGAATGTCTGACTCCGGAACATTTACTGTATGACCTTCTTTACAATCCTGATACCACTCTATTCATGAAAAACGGTTCGGAAAGAGGAGCAATAGTAAAAAACGGGCTCGAAATGCTCCTGCTTCAGGCGTTCGGGGCTTGGGAAATATGGAACAAATAATATTGCAGCATGAAACGTAAGAAATTAATCATCAGCCTTGCTGTAATCATCGTTGTGATAGCAGGCGGATTGGTGGGCGGAAGTCTGTACATGATAGACTACTCTCTTCGCCCGGAAAACAGAGGCAAGGACCTTGCAGGCTCGGAAGCCTATATGCGCGACACTTACCCTCAGATAAACGGATGGTTAGACAGTCTTCAGGGTAACCGACTGCTGAAAGATACATTCATCACCGCACCTGACGGAATCAGGCTGCATGCATATTATGCATACGCATCACGCCCGACAAAAAAGACAGCGGTAATAGTACATGGCTATACTGACAGTGCCATAAGAATGTTTCACATCGGGTATATGTACAATGAATCACTGGACTACAACATCATTATTCCGGACTTGAGATACACAGGACTGAGCGGTGGCGATGCCATACAGATGGGTTGGCTGGACCGTCTTGACGTAAAGGAATGGATAAACCTCACTCCGGGTATTTTCGGTGATTCTATCCAGGCTGTAGTTCACGGAATATCCATGGGTGCAGCAACCACGATGATGACTTCGGGTGAAGTCTTGCCGGAATATATCAGATGTTTTGTAGAGGACTGCGGATATACCAGTGTCTGGGAACAGTTCAAAAAGGAGCTTAAGGAGCAGTTCAACCTTCCGGCATTCCCACTGCTATACACGGCAAGCTGGATTTGCGAGCTTCAGAACGGATGGAACTTCCGTGAGGCTTCGGCTATAGAGCAGGTGAAGAAATGCAATAAACCGATGTTCTTCATACATGGCGATAAGGACGACTTCGTACCTACATATATGGTGAACGAAGTATATGCGGCAAAATCAGAACCGAAAGAAATATGGCTTGTGCCGGAGACAGACCATGCCACATCATATAAAAACTATCCTGAAGAATATACAAAGAGGGTAAAGGCTTTTGTCGATAAATACATCTATTGACAACAGACAGCAAACAACCTTATACAAAGAATGCCCGATGAATAAGCTTACGAGAGCTATTCTACGGGCATTCTTATTTTATATATGTATTATATTCTTTATTTTGCATCACCGTACATACGCGCACGCATTTCCTTGATATGATCTGACGTGATGTACTCATCGTATTCCATCATCTTGTCGATTATACCGTTAGGTGTAAGTTCGATGATACGGTTGGCAACAGTCTGAATGAATTCGTGGTCGTGTGATGCAAACAGCACGTTACCCTTATACTGCTTCAGATTGTTATTGAATGCCTGAATAGATTCCAGGTCGAGGTGGTTTGTTGGAGTGTCAAGAATCAGACAGTTGGCATTCCTCAACTGCATACGTGCTATCATGCATCGCATCTTCTCACCTCCCGAAAGTACATTCACCTTCTTCAGCACTTCTTCGCCCGAGAACAGCATACGTCCGAGATAACCCTTCATTTCCACTTCATTGCCCTGTCCGTACCGGCTCAACCAATCAACGAGGTTAAGGTCGCAGTTGAAGAAATCGGTATTGTCAAGTGGAAGGTATGCGGTAGTGATAGTCACACCCCAGTTGAAATGACCTGCCTGTGGTTTACGGCGTTCGTTGATGATTTCGAAGAATGCAGTCATCGCACGTGGGTCGCGACTCAGGAATACTATCTTGTCGCCCTTCTCAACGTTGAAGTTTACATCGTTGAAAAGAACCACTCCGTCCTCAGTTTCGGCACGAAGTCCTGAAACTTCAAGAATCTGGTTACCCGGCTCGCGGTCCATAGTGAAGATGATACCCGGATATTTACGTGAAGACGGCTTGATTTCGTCCACATTAAGTTTCTCAAGCATCTTCTTACGGCTTGTAGTCTGTTTTGATTTTGCCACGTTGGCAGAGAAACGGCGGATAAACTCTTCGAGTTCCTTACGCTTTTCTTCAGCCTTAGCCTTCTGGTTCTGCTGCTGGCGGAGAGCAAGCTGACTTGATTCGTACCAGAAACTGTAGTTACCGGCAAAGAGGTTTACCTTACCGAAGTCGATATCCACTGTATGAGTACATACTGAGTCGAGGAAGTGACGGTCGTGACTTACTACAAGTACTGTATGCTCGAAGTTGGAAAGATACTCTTCCAGCCATGTTACAGTTTCCATATCGAGGTCGTTGGTAGGCTCGTCCAGAAGCAGGTTGTCAGGATTACCGAACAATGCCTGTGCAAGCATGACACGCACCTTTTCCTTACCGCTCAGGTCGCCCATCAGCGTATAGTGCTTGTCTTCCTTTATACCAAGTCCGCTAAGAAGAATTGCAGCACCGCTTTCCGCATTCCATCCTTCGAGTTCGGCAAACTTTTCTTCAAGTTCTGCAGCCTTGATACCGTCCTCATCAGTAAAATCTTCTTTGGCGTACAGTGCTTCGCGCTGCTTCATAATGTCCCAAAGAACAGTGTGTCCCATGAGAACTGTATCCAGTACAGTATGCTCGTCGAACTTAAAGTGGTCCTGGCTAAGTACAGAAAGACGTTCGCCCGATCCCAGCGTAACACTTCCCTTAGTAGGGTCAAGCTCACCTGAAATAACCTTAAGGAATGTTGATTTTCCTGCACCGTTGGCACCTATAACACCGTAAATATTACCGTTTGTGAACTTCATGTTCACATCGTTGTACAATACTCTCTTACCGAATTGAACGGCTACATTAGAAACTGTAATCATTTTTTAGCTTGTTTGTATGTATATACCTTATAATATTGTTATTCTGAAATTTGCGTGCAAAGGTACTAAATATCCCGCTAATTTACAATGCAGTGAAAGGCATATCACTCCCAGAATACGGCTTTTTATAAGTTTTTTTGTGTCAGTATGTCAGTTTTTTAGTAATTTTGCACTCGTTTCACCCGGATTGACGGCATAGGCACGGTTTTTGTAGTATAGCCTTCGGCCGCACCTGAAAAGTCCGGCACACAAACCATCAGATTAATAATAAAAAAATAACATATAAAGACATGAGTACAAATCAGAATCAAAATCCGGAAGAAGAAATATTGAAGAACGAAGAAGCTGAAAACCAGCAGCAGGAAGCTGAAACTCAGACAGAAGAAACAAATTCTGCTGAAAATGCCGGCGAAGAAAAAGAAACTGAAATCTCAGAAGAAGAAAAAATAGCTAAAGAGCTTGAAGAAACAAAACAGGTTCTTGAAGATTATAAAGACAAATATCTGCGTCTTTCGGCTGAATTTGACAATTACCGCAAACGCACAATGAAGGAAAAGGCAGAGCTCATCAAGAACGGTGGCGAAAAGGCCATCTCGGCTATCCTCCCTATCCTGGACGACTTGGAACGTGCATTGCTGAACATGCAGAAGGCAGACGACGTTAAGGCTATGTACGAAGGTATAGACCTGATACATCAGAAGTTCCTGAAAAACCTTGGACACGAAGGACTTGAAAAGATGAACCCGGTGGGAGAAGCTTTCGACACTGATTTCCACGAAGCCATCGCACTTGTTCCGGCTCCGGAAGAAGCACAGAAGGGTAAAGTCCTGGACTGTGTACAGACAGGTTACAAACTGAACGACAAAGTTATACGCCACGCCAAAGTGGTAGTTGCACAATAATACAATAAAACCACATCGCAAATATGGCTACAAAAAGAGATTACTACGAAGTGCTTGGCGTGGAAAAAACAGCCACAGCAGACGAAATAAAGAAAGCATACCGTAAGAAAGCAATACAGTACCACCCTGACAAGAATCCGGGAGACAAGGAAGCTGAAGAAAAGTTCAAGGAGGCAGCAGAGGCATACGAAGTGCTCAGCAACCCTGACAAACGTTCACGCTACGACCAGTTCGGTCATGCTGGTGTAGGCGGAGCAGCCGGAGGCGGTTATGGCGGTTTCGGCGGACAGGGTACGTCTATGGACGATATCTTCTCTATGTTCGGCGATATCTTTGGCGGACACGGAGGTTTCGGAGGCTTTGGCGGTTTCGGAGGCGGCGGAGGCCAGCCAAGACAGCGCAAATTCCGTGGTGCAGACCTCAGGGTAAAGGCAAAACTTACGCTGAAGGAAATTGCTGAAGGAACAGAAAAGAAATTCAAGGTAAAGAAATATGTTCCTTGTTCTCACTGTCACGGAACAGGGGCCGAAGGCAACAGCGGTACTGAAACATGTCCTACATGTCACGGTACAGGTAGCGTTACACGCACTCAGCAAAGTATCTTCGGAATGATGCAGACACAGTCTGTATGTCCTCAGTGTAACGGTGAAGGAAAAATCATCAAGAACAAGTGTAAGGAATGTAACGGCGAAGGTGTGGTTTACGGCGAAGAAGTCGTAACTGTAAAAATCCCTGCCGGAGTGGCAGAAGGTATGCAGGTTACTATCAACGGTAAGGGTAATGTCGGAAAGCACAACGGTGTGGCAGGCGACCTGCTTGTTCTGATAGAAGAAGAAAAGCATCCTGAACTGATAAGAGATGAAAGCGACCTTATTTATAACCTGCTCCTAAGCGTTCCTCAGGCAGCACTTGGAGGCACAGTGGAAATTCCTACAATAGACGGTAAGGCAAAAATCAAGATTGAACCGGGAACACAGCCGGGAAAGGTTCTCCGCCTGAGAGGCAAAGGCCTGCCTAACATCAACAGCTACGGATACAGCACAGGAACAGGTGACCTGTTGGTTAATGTAAGTGTCTACATCCCTGAAACTCTGACAAAGGAAGAACGTCAGGCACTGGAAAAATGGCAGGAATCTGAAAGCTTCAAGCCAAACACAAGCCTGAAAGAGAAAATCTTCAAGAAATTCAGAAGCTTATTCGATTAAAACAGGATATAACGAAGAAACGAGAGCGGCTAAAACCGCTCTTTTTTTGTATAACACAGTTTTATCAGTATCTTTGCACCTCAAAAAATTGTTTTATATGAAGAAAAAAACTTTATTTATATCCATCTCTATAATAGTTATAATACTGGCCGGTATATCCGTCAGTACATATTCATTATTATTCAGCAAACCGTTCAGAACAGCCGGTCCAACATTCATTTATATAGACGAAGACGACAATGCTGATTCTGTGTTCGCAAAGATAGAGGCAAACCTGCACCCTGAAAGCATGACAGGTATAAAGCTGTTGGCAAAGATTCAAGGCTATGACAGCAATATATTCACCGGAGCATACAGGATGAGTTCTCAAACAACGACACTTGAAGCTTTCCGAACACTGAAAGCCGGAAGGCAAACACCTGTCAGACTTGTTGTGCCAAGCGTAAGAACGATGGATAAATTAGCGTCAAGAATTGCCGGACAGATTATGACCGACTCTACAAGCATAATAACATTGCTGAACGACAGCAGCTTTATAGATTCCATCGGATACAGTAAGGCCACCATTCCGGCACTGTTCATTCCAAACACATACGAGGTGTACTGGAATATGTCTGCCGAAAGTTTCATCAAAAAAATGATAAAGGAGAACAAGGCTTTCTGGAATGCAGAACGTACGCAGAAAGCCAAATCGCTTGACATGACTAAAGAGGAAGTCTGCACTCTCGCTTCTATAGTGGACGAAGAAACAGCCAATAATGCAGAAAAGCCTCTTGTGGCCGGACTATATATCAACAGACTTAAACGCGGAATGCTCTTACAGGCCGACCCTACAGTAAAGTTCAGCCATCAGGATTTCGGACTCAGAAGAATTATGTTCAAGCATCTGGAAATAGACAGTCCTTATAATACATACAAGTATGCCGGACTTCCTCCAGGCCCAATAAGAATACCTTCAGTGACAGGTATAAACAGTGTTCTGAATTATTCCAGACATAATTATATATACATGTGCGCAAAGGAAGACTTCTCGGGAACTCATAACTTTGCTTCCACGCTTAACGAGCATAACAGAAATGCCAGAAAATACCAACAGGCGCTGAACAGAAGAAATATTAAATAAATTGACTCAAGTTTAACCAATAATATCTCAGATTTTAAACTAACAAATACCCGCTGAACAGCCAATGAACGTGCAGTGAACAGATTATTTTTTGTTCACTGCACGTTCAATAACCGTTCGTTGATACCACTCATACTTATCTTTAAGGACTATTTGACAGACTTCCAGAACTTCATAAAATCGGAATACTGTCCATAGCAAACCAAACCGTCCTCTTCCTTCAAGTCATACTCCTCGGAATAATCTATTGTAGAAACATACTCCTTTTTTGATATTCCAAGGAAATTTGAAGTCTGCTTTCCCATAACGACAGAAATAATACGAAGTCTGGATTCCTGCTCTAAATTCAGCTCACTGATTTTATAACCTACCAACTTGGCCGGTACAGCAAACTTAAACACATAATTGTTGTCATCTACGGAGAAATGCTCTACCTCTGCATCAAGTTCAAGCAACTGAACAAGAAGTCTGGCTGCATCCTTTTCGGGGGTAAGTATCCTGTCCAACGAAAAAGCATCCAACACAGCCTTATGCACATCATCCACTGCACGGGCATAGATATGTTTCACATTTCGTTTTTTAAGCAATGACACAATCCTTACTGATGCTCCGAAATTCTCCCCTATGGCCACTATAACTATATCCACACCATTAAACGGCAGAACCGAGAGAGCCATATCGTCCGTAGCGTCAAGAACGTATGTTGTGGCAACCTTTTCTTTATATCGTTCCGCCTGAAGCGCTTCAGAATCCACACCTATGACTTCATGACCAAGGGCTGTAAGCTCTTCGGCCAACACTCCTCCATAATTGCCTAACCCTATAATGAGATATTTCATATCGCGTATTATTTATAGATTAATCAGTTTATTATTATATTATCACTCGGATATTTATAATTCTTCTTTTTCTCCTGTCTGATTAGTCCGCTGACAAGAGTAAATGCTCCCACACGGCCGACAAACATCAGAACTATTATTATCATTTTCCCTGCATTGCCCAATGACGGAGTGAGATTCAGACTCGAGCCTACTGTACTCAGTGCCGACACGCATTCGAAAACCAATGCCATAACCGAAGCCTGAGGCTCGACTACTGTCATAATGAAAATAGATACAAAGACTATAAGCAGATACAGTATCAAAGCCGCATTTGAACGCTTTACTGAATCGTAGGATATCTCACGATGAGTATATACGTTCTTTCCACCCCACGAAGCACCGCAAAAAGATTTATCAGAATAACGGCAAATACATTTATCTTCACACCACCAGCCGTAGACTGAGTTCCGCCACCAATCATCATCAGAATTATCATAAGCAGAAGTGTCTGGGTGGAAAGAGTTGTCAGTCCGACACTGGCAAAACCTGCCGTTCGCGGACATACGGAATTGAAGAATGCATGAACCACTTTGTCGGCAGTAGCCATTCCGGAGAAGGCATTGTTCCACTCGAAAAGAAGAATTATCAGTGTACCGGCCAATAAAAGTACCGCCGTCATAAACAGAACAATCTTCGTATTAAGGTTATACAGATGAATTTTTCTTTATAAATCTGCGTCGGCGATGAAATATCCATGAATATAAATGATGAAGATAGTAAAAAAGCGTATCCTTCATATTCACCAATATAGGGAAACCTATTCCACCGAATACGATAAGCATAGACAGTACTATGTATAAAAAATTATGGTCGTGCATCACCATATCATTTCCCATACCGCCGGGCAGAGTAGAGAAACCGGCATTACAAAATGCAGATACGGAATGGAAGGCCGAAAAATAGAGTTCCTCATACAGTGTCATCCCCAATGTGCCGTGTATGTCAAACCATATAAGAGCCATGCCTATCCCCTCAATGGCAAGCGTAAATCCCAATATATATAATAATGTAGACAGCAGCGAGTTGAGAGAGTTGGTACTTATCATATCGCCTACAGCCAACTGATTGTAGAGGGATGTATTTCCCATAAAGAACATGGCAAAGAAGCTCGTAATGGTCATTACTCCCAGACCTCCAATCTGAATGAGAAGCATTATTATAATCTGTCCTTCAAGAGTGAATGTAGAAGGTACATCTACCGACACAAGGCCTGTGACACACGTTGCACTCGTTGAAATAAACAATGCATCTATCCATGATATTCCATTATAGGTGGCCCGAGGCAGCATAAGAAGTCCGGCTCCGACCAAAATGATTATAAGAAAACTCGATGCGAGAATGAGAGATGGATTTGTTTTGCGCCCCAGCAACCGTACAAAGAAACCGGACAGCAGTGTAAGCGACATGAGAAGGAGTACAGCAGCCTTGTAATAAGTACTATTAAAGAATATCCATATCCAGTAAGCTGCATTACCCGGTTCCGGCAAATGAAATACCACCGGCAGAAGAGTCAGATAGAGGCAGACATCCAGCAGCCATGTCCATACCGTAAACTTGACAGAACCATCATTCAAAAACAAATGACTCAAAGTGGTATTGATAAGAAAAACAATCCAGACTGCATTTGAAACACTGTGTAGCACCGAGTGAACTTCCTCGGTGACAGTAAATCCATAACGGTAAACTATAGATGCAATAAACAATATTGCGAAAAAACAAGCAAACCAGGAGAACCAGTCTACCAACTGATATACACGAGGCAATACAAGCTTTTTTCTATATAATAAAAGACGTTCCCAATTATCCATGTACTTCTTTGTTTTATAGAAATATGCAAACTTACACAAAAATATTATGAAACAATCAATAGTACAGAAAAACTTGAGCCGAAAGGTATAATAATACAAAATAACATCCTTACCACCTCCTCAAATTACATAATTCTACAAAATCAACAATTATAGTATCAAATATTCGATAAATTCTTTGGTAAATAAACTTTTTTATCTATTTTTGAGCAAAACTTTAAAACAATAAGCCATGAGCGAAAAACAGAAAAGATTTTTCCTTAAGGAAAATGAGATACCTACACACTGGTATAACATACAGGCGGACATGAAAAACAAACCTATGCCGCCACTAAACCCTGCGACAAAAGAACCTCTGAAAGCAGAAGACCTCTACCCTATCTTTGCAAAGGAATTGTGTCATCAGGAACTGAACCAGACTGACGCATGGATAGAGATCCCGGAAGAAGTAAGAGAAATGTACAAATACTACAGAAGTACTCCGCTGGTACGTGCATACGGACTGGAAAAGGCATTGGGCACACCGGCACACATATATTTCAAAAATGAGAGCGTAAGCCCTATCGGTTCACACAAGCTGAACTCTGCACTTGCACAAGCATATTACTGCAAGCAGGAAGGAGTAACAAACATTACTACCGAAACAGGTGCCGGACAGTGGGGAGCAGCTTTGTCATATGCCGCACGTGTGTTCGGACTTGAAGCGGCAGTATATCAGGTGAAAATAAGCTACGAGCAGAAGCCGTACAGAAGAAGCATCATGCAGACATTCGGCGCACAGGTCACTCCTTCGCCTTCTATGTCTACACGTGCCGGAAAAGATATTCTTACAAAATACCCTAACCATCAGGGCTCATTGGGAACAGCCATCTCAGAAGCAATAGAACTGGCAAGAACTACTCCGAACTGTAAATACACACTCGGTTCTGTTCTCAGCCACGTAACACTTCACCAGACCATAATCGGACTTGAGGCAGAAAAGCAGATGGAAATGGCAGGCGAATATCCTGACATAATAATAGGATGTTTCGGCGGTGGTTCAAACTTTGGCGGTATATGCTTCCCGTTCATGCGTCACACAATCCTTGAAGGCAAGAAAACAAGATACATAGCAGCCGAACCTGCTTCATGCCCTAAACTGACAAGAGGTAAGTTTGAATACGATTTCGGCGATGAAGCCGGATATACTCCTCTGCTCCCAATGTACACTTTAGGACATAATTTTGCTCCTGCAAACATTCATGCCGGAGGTTTGAGATACCACGGTGCGGGAGTTATAGTATCGCAGCTGCTGAAAGACGGACTGATGGAAGCTGTAGACATAAAACAGCTCGATACGTTCGATGCAGGTATTCTTTTTGCCAAAGCCGAAGGTATCATTCCGGCTCCGGAATCATGTCATGCCATTGCAGCTGCCATAAACGAAGCAAAGAAATGTATAGAAACAGGAGAAGAGAAAGTTATCCTGTTCAACCTCTCAGGTCATGGACTTATAGACATGAGCGCTTATGACCAGTACTTGTCCGGAAACCTCACAAACTATGAATTAAGCGAGGAAGAAATAGAAAAAAATCTGGAAGAGGTAAAAAAAATATGATATCGGCATAAAAATGTCAGATACATCGCCTTAACAGTATAATAAGCTTGTTTTAAGGAAATTAGAATACAAAACCTGGTATATTCTTCAATATTTGCGTATGAGAGTATATCAGGTTTTGTCCTTTTTTTATCATGTTTTATCCCGAAATATTTGCAAATTAAAAAAATATTCGTACCTTTGCACTCGCAATCGGAAATCAATACCGATACAACAAAGAAACCGGATTTTCCGGAACATAGGATGGCCCGTTCGTCTATCGGTTAGGACGCAAGATTTTCATTCTTGAAAGG
>NZ_DXVR01000032.1:0-26893 GCF_019417265.1 Bacteroides sp. | reverse complement strand
GGATTCGAACCTAGAAAAACAGGACCAGAATCTGTTGTGTTACCATTACACCATAGCCCAATATTTATGTTGTTTGTCATCCGTTTTTGTTTGACGCTGCAAAGGTACAACTTTTTTGTTACATTCAAATAGTTTTGCCGTTTTTTTTTCGAAAAAAATCGTGTTTTCCTCGCTTTTTCCTCTTTTGATAGAGAATAAATATGAAATTCGCTCTAAAAAATACAAAATATAAAAGAAAACTTCATCTATATTTCGCGGAATACAGAAAAGCAAGTATATTTGCTATACAATTAATAAAAAGAGTATATATATTTTTAAGATAATGGACGAAACCAAGAATTTATTAGAAAAAATAAAAGAAAGCATTCAAGAGAAGAAAGGTAAAAATATAGTGATAGCAGACCTTACTGAAATTGACGACTCTATATGTAATTATTTCGTTATATGCACCGGTAATTCGCCAAGCCAGGTTGCAGCTATTACAGATTCCATAAAAGACTATGTCAGGATTGAAGCAGGAGTTAAGCCTTTTGCTATCGACGGGATAAAGAACATGCAGTGGGTGGCAATCGATTACGGAGAGATAATAGCACACGTATTCCTTCCTGAGCAGAGGGATTTCTATAATCTGGAACATTTGTGGGCCGATGCAAAGCTGACAAGAATTCCTGATTTGGATTAATAAATTTTCATTTTACAATTTAAGATTTTCGACTGTACATGAACAATAATACTAATAAACCAAAGATTAATGTGCCTAAACCGAATCTGAGTTGGTTATATATCGTTATAGCTATGGTTATAGGCTTCTTATATATTACAAGTGATGAAGGAAGTATGAGTAAGGAAATTACTTATACTGAATTCAAGAATATGGTAAGAAAAGGCTATGCTGATAAAATCATTGCATACGACAACAACACTGTAGATATGTTCATCAAGCCTGAAAACATAGTTGATGTTTTCAAGAAAGATGCCAATAAAGTCGGCAGAAGTCCTTCTGTAAAGGTCCTTGTTGGTTCTATGGAGTCATTGGAAAAATTTCTTGACGAAGAAGAAAAGAATGGTAATTTTACCGGTTCCATAGAATATGAAAAGGACAGCGACTATTTTGGAGTAGTATTTTGGAATCTCCTTCCTATTGTATTCTTTGTTGGATTATGGATTTTCATCATGCGCCGCATGGGAGGAGCCGGCAACGGAGGAGGAGCAGGAAATGTGTTCAATGTCGGTAAAAGCAAAGCTCAGCTTTTTGAAAAAGGTGCAAACAGAGTGACATTCAAGGATGTTGCCGGACAGACTGCTGCCAAGCAGGAAGTGCAGGAAATAGTCGAGTTCTTGAAACAGCCGCAGAAATATACTGAACTTGGAGGTAAAATTCCAAAGGGTGCTTTGTTGGTAGGCCCTCCGGGAACAGGTAAGACTCTTTTGGCAAAGGCTGTTGCAGGCGAGGCTGATGTTCCGTTCTTCTCAATGTCAGGTTCGGATTTCGTTGAAATGTTTGTAGGTGTCGGTGCATCAAGAGTGCGCGACCTGTTCAGACAGGCAAAGGAAAAGGCACCATGTATTATATTCATCGACGAAATCGATGCCGTTGGTCGTGCCAGAGGTAAAAATCCGAGTATGGGTGGAAATGATGAAAGAGAAAACACTCTTAATCAGCTTCTTACAGAAATGGACGGATTTGGTACAAACAGTGGTGTCATTATATTGGCTGCTACCAACAGAGCCGATATCCTTGATAAGGCATTGCTTAGAGCAGGACGTTTCGACAGACAGATTCATGTTGACTTGCCTGACTTGAACGAAAGAAAAGAAGTGTTCGGCGTTCATATACGTCCTTTGAAACTTGATGATACCGTTGATATAGATTTATTGGCAAGACAGACACCGGGATTCAGCGGTGCCGATATAGCCAATGTTTGTAATGAGGCAGCACTTATTGCAGCACGTCATAACAAACAGTCTGTCAGCAAGGATGATTTCATGGCTGCCATCGACAGAATAGTGGGAGGTCTTGAAAAGAAGACTAAGGTTATGACTCAGGCCGAAAAGAGGTCTATTGCCTTGCACGAGGCAGGACATGCCACTATATCATGGTTCCTCGAATATGCCAATCCATTGATTAAGGTTACTATAGTTCCTCGAGGAAGAGCTCTTGGAGCTGCCTGGTATTTGCCTGAAGAAAGACAAATCACTACCAAGGAACAGATGCTTGACGAAATGTGTGCTACCCTTGGAGGACGTGCTGCTGAAGAATTGTTTATCAAGCAGATTTCTACCGGAGCGATGAATGACCTTGAGCGAGTTACAAAGCAGGCTTATGGAATGATAGCATATGCAGGTATGAGTGATAAGCTGCCTAACCTGTGCTATTATAATAACGATGAATACAGTTTTAACAAACCGTATAGCGAACATACTGCCGAACTTATAGACAGCGAAGTGAAGAAGATGATAGCAGAGCAGTATGAACGTGCGAAAGCTGTTCTTACAGAGCATAGCGAAGGTCATAATAAATTGGCAGACTTGCTTATAGAGAAAGAAGTGATTTTTGCCGAAGATGTAGAAGCTATATTCGGTAAGCGTCCTTGGGCCTCACGTTCGGAAGAGATTATGGCCGAAACACAGGTTGAAGGACCGGAAGTGAAAGGTATTGAAAGTAAAGAAGAGGATAAACAGGAAGAAGCTGTTTAAACAGGTACAGAAATAAAAACTGTAGGATAAATATAACGCAATAAGGAACAACAAATATATTCCCTAAACCATGAAAAAAAATTTTATTATAAGACTTTTAACCGGTACTGTCTTCGTTGCCGTATTGGTGGGATGCATACTGAGTGGTCCAATACCATTTTCTGTGCTGTTTGCTATAATATGTGCAATGACTATCAATGAGTTTGGGAATATTATGGAGAAGAGCGGTCTGGCACAGATTAACAGGCCTATAGCCATGCTGTCCGGCGTATTTCTGTTTTTGGGTTTTGCATACCTTGGAGTATCGCCGGGCTCGACAGAAATTCTGATTCCGTATCTGTTCCTGCTGTTATATGTATTCATTAGTGAGCTATACAAAAAGAAAGAGAATCCTGTAAACAATATTGCGTACTCCATGATGGCACAGCTGTATATAGCTTTGCCGTTTGCAATGTTGAACATACTTGCTTTCTTCTCTTCAGGCGAATCAGAAAGCTCCGTTTACAGTTACATCCTTCCGTTGTCGATTTTTATTTTCACATGGATAAACGATACCGGAGCCTATTGTACAGGTGTGCTTTTCGGCAGACACAGACTCTTTGAGCGCATATCACCTAAGAAATCGTGGGAAGGCTGGTTCGGAGGTTGTGCATTCAGTATTATAGGTGCTGTAGTGATAGCCAAGTACTTTCCTATATTGACTATGGCTGAATGGATAGGACTTGCGGTAACGATAGTTGTATTCGGTACATGGGGTGATTTGGTTGAATCACTCATCAAGAGAAGTATAGGTATAAAGGATTCCGGCAATATACTGCCCGGACACGGAGGCCTGTTGGACAGGTTTGACAGTACCTTGCTGGCTGTTCCGGCTTCTGTAGTTTACTTATACATCATTTCCATGCTGTAATGATGTATAAGTAAATTCTATTCTGTTTCTAATATTTTTTCTCAGCGTGTTATAACTTTAGAAGATACAGAAATAGTCCATAAGGTTCTTTTTGTATTTTCGTGACACTGTCACCTCTTTTACGTTCTCGAAAGGCTGGTAGAGGATACAATAATTATCCTGAATCATCACGAGATAATCCATGTTCACTATGTACGATTGATGTACCTGGATGAAACTCTTGTTGAACGAACAGAGAAAATCAGCCGAAACATTCCTTCTGAGAGCTACGCTTTCACCCGTCACTAGTACGGCCTCCCATATTTTCCTGTCAGAGATATGTCTGAAGAATCCGACATCAGCAGTTTTTACCATGCGCATTTCCCCTGTAGGCAGTATTACCATGAATGAAGATTCACGGTTTGTATCCTGTATCACAGGCTTTTCCTCCTGTACAGCCTTTATTTCGTATTCCAGAAGGAATCTTGAAATCATAATCTCAAACTCCTTTTTGTCTATCGGTTTCAGAAGGAAGTCGAAAGCACTGTTTCTTAAGGCATTTATCATGTATTTATCGTGAGCCGTGTAAAACACCACCCTCATAGTCCATGTAATGTCGTCCGATACTTCCGACAGCAGTTTCATGCCATACATTTCAGGCAGTTCTACGTCCAGAAAGAGTAAGTCAGGCATGACATCTTTTATCATCTCTATCCCTGTTGTCGCATTTGCTGCCACACCCTCCACATGGAATCTTGGAAATCTTTTCAGCTGTTCGACAAGGGCGTTGGCTGAATCTCGCTCATCATCTATTATTGCAACCTTGAAAAAAACTGCCATACTTATTTTCTGATTTTATATGAATACCCTTCAGGAATTGAATAACTGATTTCACAGCCCGTTTCATCATTTTCAAGACTGACGTTTGATATCTTCATCTGAATAGGTTTTTTGTTATACATATTAAGCAACTGTATTGTATGTGTTATCACTTTCAGTCCCGTGCCTGTTCCCCGGTTTGCACTGTTAGGTCTGAATCCACCGCCATTGTCTGTCACGGTAATTCTAATCATATCATCGTTTTTCCATACTTTAATCCATAGTCTTTTGTTTCCTTCCTTGATTTTCAGAGCGTGTTTCAGTGCATTTTCCACCGGTATCTGTATCAGCATGGACGGTATAAGTATATCCTTGCAGTCTGTTCTGTCATCTGTCGAAATCTCGTATGAGAAATCGTCCCCCATATTCTGTTCCTGCATTGATATATATGTACGGACAAAATCCAGTTCGTCGGCAAGGCTGATGGACAGCTGGCCTGTAAGTTCGAGATTCTTGCGTATCAGTTTGGACAGATTGACGAGATTGCTTTTGTCGATGTCGTCAGTATATTTTGCCACTTCCCTGTTCAGGACATTGAATATGAAGTGTGGTGAAATTCTGTTTCTCACGCTTTCAAGCCTCAGTGAACTGATATCGGCCTGCATTCCCCAAATCTTCATGTCGATTTTCCGCTTTCTGTATATGATAAAGAATCCCGATGCGGATATTATCAGGAGCATGCCGAGGAACAGAACCGTAATCCATTGGCGCAGTACGATAACCTGGTTTTCCTTTTCCTTTATGAAAACTTCCTTTTTCATCAGCGTACTGTCTTGTCTGTATTTGAGTGAGATTTCTGCCGAGCGCATTTTTATCCGTTCGTTTCTTATGGAGTCATCAATGAATGCATTGGCTCTCTGGAAATAATACGCCTGCTTGTAGTCGCCTTTTTCCTCGAAATAATGCTGCAGATATCTGTTTCTGATGTGCAGCATGTTGGGCTCTATCATCTTAGGTTTTACTGCCTTTAATAGAATTTCCGATGCCTGTTTTACGTTCCCTTTCTTCAGAGCCAGCTCTATGAGCTGTGTTTCGATGTAGTACAGTGCAGAGATATGATTTATGCTCTTGAAGAAAGAATAACAGTCTTCAAGGTAGATAGAGGCAGAATCTGTTTCGTTCATAAGCAGAAACACTTCTCCCATGTTTACCTTTGTCAGATTGCGTTCGAAGTCCATATCCTTACGCTTGTCCGTCAGCTGCATTATCTTGCGGAAATACTCTAAGGATTTGGGATAGTCGCCACGGTAATAATAGGAGTTTCCTCTGTTGTTCAGATATATATGTTTTTCGTATGGCAGCATCTGGTCGTAAAAACGTCCGGACAAATCATAGTAATGGTCGCACTGACTGTAGTCGCGCAGCTCCATATATACCTGCGCGAGTCCGTAGTACGACGGAAAACGTTTGGTTTCAGCTATCATAAGTGTGTCCGAAAGGAGCAGCGATTTTCTGTACCAGTATGCACCCATATCGAATTTACCGCTTCTCACATATGCGTCTGCCAGATTGATGGAGATGTCTACAAGGCTCTGCGATGCTCCCATATGGGATGAATACCTGTATGCTTTCCGGAAATAAACTATGGCAGAATCGATTATGGACCTTCTGCTATAGAAGTTTCCCCACATGTTGTTCACTCTTGACAGCATATTGTAGTCCGCCATTCCTTCCTGATTCGTCATGTTGTAATGGTTTTCTATACTGTCAAGCAAAATCCTCACAGAATCATATTCAGACAGAAACAGCATGGCTTTTGATTTCGTCAGAAGAAGCTTATAGCGTTCGTCTGTGTCTGTTCCAGGCAATATACTGTCTATTTTTCTTACAGTGATATTAGGATTTACCCCTATCAATGATTCAACTTGTGCTATATAATTCTCGTTTTCTTTACCGTCTGTAGTAGTTTCTTTTTTGGAAATACAACCGGTATATATCATTGGAAGTATTAGCAGAGATATAATAAAATAAAAAGTTTTATACATGGTTTTCTTTTCCTTTTTTATACTACAAAGGAATAAAAAAACACAATAGAATGCAAAAAGTATAATTATATATTTGGGATAAAAATAATACTTTTATAGATTTTGTATAAACGTAAATTTGCAGATGTGCGTCCATAGATTATGAAACGCTTTTTCATAGATAGCGGAACACGTTCGTGTTCCGCGCGTGTCACGTATGTGTTCCGCCCGTTACACGTTCGTGTTCCACGCGTGACACGTACGTGTTACGGTTTCTGTGCCGAAGAAAAATCTCATTGATGACGAAACGCAAAAAAAGAACGCCGGCAAGACCTGATGTCCTGCCGGCGTTGGCTATATCCGGTATTCTAATCTTCTGATTATCCGATATTCTTAACCTTGATAAGGTATTCTGCTATCTGTACTGCGTTAAGAGCGGCACCCTTCTTAATCTGGTCGCCTACAATCCAGAAAGTAAGTCCGTTTTCGTCTGCCAAATCCTTACGGATACGACCAACGTAAACAGGATCCTTGCCTGCAAGGAACAATGGCATAGGATATTCCTTTTCAGCAGGATTGTCCATAAGAACAAGTCCTTCGCCCTTAGAGAATGCCTCGCGAGCCTCTTCTACTGATACAGGACGTTCTGTTTCAATCCAGATGCTTTCAGAGTGAGAACGAAGAGCAGGAACACGTACACAAGTTGCACTTACCTTAACGTCAGAGTGCATGATCTTGCGTGTTTCGTTATACATCTTCATTTCTTCTTTTGTATATCCGTTATCTGTGAACACGTCAATCTGAGGAATCAGGTTGAAGGCGAGCTGGTAAGCGAACTTTTCAACTGTTACAGGCTCGTTGGCCAATACCTGACGATACTGTTCGTAAAGTTCGTCCATAGCGGCAGCACCCGCACCGCTGGCAGCCTGATATGTTGATACGTGAACACGCTTTATATGTGTAAGGTTTTCGATAGCCTTAAGAGCTACAACCATCTGTATAGTAGTACAGTTAGGGTTTGCAATGATACCGCGAGGACGGTTCAGTGCATCCTCAGCGTTAACTTCAGGAACTACCAATGGTATATCGTTGTCCATACGGAAAGCACTTGAGTTGTCTATCATTACTGCTCCGTACTTGGTGATTGTTTCTGCAAATTCTTTTGAAGTACCGGCACCGGCAGAAGTAAAGGCGATGTCTACACCTTTAAAATCATCGTTGTGCTGCAGAAGTTTGACTTCGATTTCTTTTCCACGGAATGTGTATTTTCGTCCTGCACTACGTGAAGAACCGAACAAAACTAATTCATCCAAAGGAAAATTTCTTTCTTCGAGCACACGCAGGAATTCCTGTCCTACGGCTCCGCTCGCACCGACAATTGCTACTTTCATTTTTTTCTTTAAACTTTAATTGTTAATAAAAACATCATTTTGTCCGCAAAAATAGAATATTTTGGAATATCATGTAGAAAAATCGCGAGAAATTTTATATTTTTGTCTCAATTTGTATATATATTAAATGTTTATGAAAGATTTGCTTGGCTTAACCGGACTTGGTATCAACCTTCCTATAACTGATCCTACGTGGATTTTCTTTTTGGTGCTTGTCATTATACTGTTTGCTCCTATTATAATGGGTAAACTCAGAATACCTCATATCATAGGTATGATATTGGCAGGTGTAATAGTCGGCGAATACGGATTCAATATATTGGAACGCGACAGCAGCTTCGAGCTTTTCGGCAAGGTAGGACTACTTTATATCATGTTTCTTGCCG
Organism: Bacteroides sp.; assembly: GCF_019417265.1. GTDB lineage: Bacteria > Bacteroidota > Bacteroidia > Bacteroidales > Bacteroidaceae > Phocaeicola. The sequence continues at coordinate 18,687 of NZ_DXVR01000032.1, read as the reverse complement.
GTCTGGAAATGGATATGGACGATTTCAAGAAGAACCGGACCAAAGGTCTTGTGTTCGGATTCTGGACATTTGTCATCCCTATGGCTTTGGGTATCGCTACGAGTATGTGGCTGCTGGATTTCTCACTGGTCACTTCGGTGCTTCTGGCAAGTATGTATGCCAGCCATACGCTGATAGCCTATCCTATAATAAGCCGATACGGTCTGGCGAGGATTCGAAGCGTGAGTATAACCATTGGAGGTACGGCCGTGACAGTGCTTTTGGCGTTGGCCGTGCTTGCCGTGATAGGCGGTATGTATAAGGAAGAAACCGTAGGCAGTATGTACTGGGTGCTGCTTGTGGTGAAGGTTCTTGCACTTGGAGCATTGATTATCGTTGGTATGCCGCGTCTTTGCCGCTGGTTCTTCCGCAAATACGATGACAGCGTGATGCAGTTCGTCTTTGTCCTGTCGATGGTTTTCCTTGGAGCAGGACTTATGGAGCTTGTCGGAATGGAAGGTATCCTCGGTGCGTTTATGGCCGGTCTGGTGATAAACAGATATGTACCTCATGTGTCTCCGCTGATGAACCGTCTGGAGTTTGTAGGTAATGCGCTGTTCATTCCTTATTTCCTTATCGGAGTGGGTATGATAATAGATGTGCGCTGTCTTTTCACAGAAGGCGAAGCGTTGAAAGTGGCTGTTGTTATGACGGTGGTTGCAACTATCAGCAAATGGCTTGCAGCATGGATTACGCAGAAAACCTTCAGGATGAAAAAGAGCGAATGCACTCTGATTTTCGGATTGAGTAATGCTCAGGCTGCCGCAACACTGGCTGCAGTGCTTATCGGTCATGATATTATTCTCCCTACGGGCGAAAGACTGCTCAACGACGATGTGCTGAACGGTACTGTCGTGATGATTCTCTTCACCTGCATTATAAGTTCTGTGGTGACCGAACGTGCTGCAAAACGTATAGTGGCAGAAGAGCATAACGGCGAGGCAGATACAGACAAGAAGAAAAATGACAAGGAGAATTTCATGATTTCAGTGGCCAATCCTGATACGATAGAAGGCTTGGTGAATATGACGCTTATGATAAAGCATCCTAAACAGAAGAAAGAGCTTGTAGCCCTGAGCGTGATTAATGACAACAATACATCCGAGGCCAAGGAAATGATGTCGAAACGAAATCTGGAAAAGACATCAATCATAGCATCGGCCGCAGATACTTCTGTCAGAACGGTGTTGAGATACGATATGAATATCGCACAGGGTATCATTCATACGGCGAGGGAGAATGACATCACTGATATCATTATAGGTCTTCACAGAAAGACAAACATGCTTGATTCATTCTTCGGAACAATGACAGAAAACCTGCTTTCAGGCACTCACAGACAGGTTATGATTGCCAAATTCCTTGTTCCTGTCAATACGTTGAGGCGTATAATCGTGGCAGTGCCGAAGCAGGCAGAATTCGAGGCCGGTTTCTCCAAGTGGGTGGTACAGATGTGCCGCATGGGTAAGATTTTGGGATGCAGGGTATATTTCTATGCTTCCGAACAGACATTGGCATATCTGAAAAGGATAATAAACAGAGAAGAAGCCAATACTTTCTCTATGTATTCCGTGCTTGAAGATTGGGATGACCTGCTGCTGCTTACGAGCCAGATGGCATACGACCATCTCTTCGTGATAGTTTCGGCCCGTAAAGGTTCTATATCTCACCAGCAGTCCTTCGACCAGCTTCCGGGACAGATTTCAAGATATTTCTCGAACAACAGTCTGCTGATGATTTACCCTGACACATGGGGTGACCCTGAAGAAATCATGTCGTTCTCAGAACCTCGACGCGCAGTCAGTTCGACGGCATACGATACTGTGATTAGTAACCTGTATAAATGGTTTAAGAAAGAGTAACAGATGAATACCGAAAATAATAGAGAGTGGCAGCAGCGCACGGAACTGCTGTTGGGAAAGGACAGGATGGAGCATCTCAGAAACTCGCACGTGCTTGTTGTGGGCCTTGGAGGAGTAGGAGCATATGCGGCCGAGATGATTTGCCGTGCCGGAGTAGGGAAGATGACAATAGTGGATGCCGATACCGTACAGCCGAGCAACATAAACAGACAGTTGCCGGCCTTGCATTCTGTGATAGGACGTCCGAAGGCGGAAGTGCTTGCCGGGAGATTCAAGGATATCAATCCGGACCTGGAACTGACAGTACTTCCTGTATATCTGAAGGATGAGGCTATACCGGAACTGTTGGACAGTGCGAAGTTTGATTTCGTTGTAGATGCCATAGATACGGTTGCGCCCAAATGCTACCTTATATATAATGCACTGAAGCGCGGTATAAAGATAGTCAGCAGTATGGGAGCAGGAGCAAAGAGCGATATCACTCAGGTGCGTTTTGCCGATTTGTGGGAAACGTATCATTGCGGACTGAGCAAGGCAGTGAGAAAGCGTTTGCAGAAAATGGGTATGAAACGCAAGCTGCCGGTAGTGTTCAGCACTGAACAGGCCGACCCGAATGCTGTTATATTGATAGATAACGAACAGAACAAAAAGTCTACTACAGGTACTGTCAGCTATATGCCGGCCGTGTTCGGATGTTATCTGGCAGAATATGTAATACGAAAAATCTGATTAAGCGATGATACAGATAGAAGGAATAACAAAAAGTTTCGGACAACTTCAGGTTCTCAAGGGAATAGACCTTAATATCGACAAGGGTGAAGTGGTAAGTATCGTAGGTCCGAGCGGTGCGGGTAAAACCACATTGCTTCAGATAATAGGAACACTCGACAGGGCTGATTCAGGACGTGTGATAATCAACGGTACAGACGTGAGCCGTATGAAGGAGAAGGAACTCTCAGCTTTCAGAAACAGGGAGATAGGTTTCGTATTCCAGTTCCATCAGTTGCTTCCGGAGTTTACCGCACTTGAGAATGTCACCATTCCGGCTATGATAAAAGGTGTGTCGGCTCATGACGCACGCAGGCAGGCTCTCGATATGCTGAAGTTTCTCGGACTTTCGGACCGTGCATCGCATAAGCCGGCCGAACTTTCCGGAGGTGAGAAACAGAGGGTAGCCGTTGCAAGGGCTTTGATGAACAATCCTTCTGTGGTATTGGCCGACGAGCCGTCCGGAAGTCTTGACACTAAGAACAAGGAGGAACTGCACAACCTGTTTTTTGAACTGCGCGACAAACTTGGCCAGACTTTTGTAATTGTCACCCACGATGAAGGACTGGCAAGTCAGACCGACCGTACCATTCATATGCTGGACGGAAGGATAGTTTAGTGTTAATGAATAATTAAAAATCAATAATTAAGAATTAGGACAATCAAACTTAAGTTCTAACAACTAAAAACCAACAACTATATATATTATGAGTCATATTAAATTGGGAGAATATAACCTTCTGGAAGTCGTAAAGGAAGTAGATTTCGGGGTTTATCTTGATGGCAGCGAAGATGGCGAGATACTGTTGCCTACACGTTATGTACCTCAGGGATGCAAGCCTGGTGACGTACTGAATGTGTTTATTTATCTCGATATGGACGAGCGTCTGATAGCAACTACCTTACAGCCTTACGTTAAGGTAGGCGAGTTTGCCTGTCTTGAAGTGGCATGGGTGAATCAGTATGGCGCTTTCCTCGACTGGGGATTGATGAAAGACCTTTTCGTGCCTTTCCGCGAACAGAAGATGAAGATGCTGAAAGGAAATTCGTATGTGGTTCATGTTCATCTCGACGAGGACAGCTATCGTATCGTTGCATCAGCAAAAATAGAGAAATATCTGTCTAAGGACATGCCTGAATATAATGCAGGCGATGAAGTGGAAATCCTGATATGGCAGAAAACAGACCTTGGATATAAAGTCATCGTCGACAATAAATTCGGCGGTATGATTTTCAAGAACGAGATATTTACCGATGTGCGTATAGGTATGAAGATGCCGGCTTATATAAAACAGGTACGTCCGGACGGTAAAATAGACCTTGAACTTCAGAAGGGTGGAGTGAAGAAGGTAGAGGATTTTGCAGACACTCTTTTGGAATACATACGCGGCAACGGCGGTTCCACACCTTTGAATGACAAGACAGAATCCGATGTTATTTACAATACATTCGGTGTCAGCAAGAAGACATTCAAGAAAGCTGTAGGCGACCTATACAAGAAACGCCTTATAGTGCTTGAAGGTGAGCAGGGAATACGCTTGGCTTAAGGATAATAAAAAAACGACAATATTCTATCAGTTCAGGACTGTCAGATATTGTCGTTTTTGTGCGTTTTGTGAATATGACTTTTTATTTCAGAGTCAGAGGTACCCCCCTGTAGAAGTCAAGAATCTTTGTTCTGAATATATAGTCATATTTGGCTTGAAGCCTTTCTGATATGGCTTTCATCCAACTTGTACGGCTTTCGTTGTATTCCGTTGCGTTTGCTTTGCCTTCCGCGTATTTCTCTTTCATCAGATTGAAAGAAGCTTCCGCAGCCTGGTCGGCAGTAAGGCTGCTTTCATATCTGCTTTCAGCTCCTATGGCGTTATAGTATGCCTGCTGTATTTCCTTGTAGAGAGTTTTCTTGCTGTCTTCAAGCTGCCAGTTCAGTGTGTTCTGCTGTATGCGTGCGCTTCTCACCTGGTTTCTTGTGCTGAAGCGGTTGAATATAGGGATGTTCAACTGAAATCCGAAGTATTGGCTGAAGTTGTCCCTTAACTGAGAACCGAACAGTGAATTTTTCATACCTGCCACTTTATAGTAGTTTGTACTCAGACCGGCTCCGAAACTGAGCTGTGGATAGTATGCGCTTTTCGCTATCTTGACAGATTTTGCTGCACCTTCCAGTCTGTATTGGGCTGCTTTGATGGAAGGTTTGAACAGTACAGCATGGTTGTAGAGATCTGTAGGCGAAGTAATGCTGCCCATATATTCTTCCATGTCGGCTTGTGGAGATACTATAGAGAAATTGTCCGGTGAAGGCAGTTCAAGCAGCTGGCTCAAATCGAGTAAGGCCAGTTTGTAATTGTTGTCAGCCTGTACGGCCGAAAGCTGGTCCTGTGCCACTCTTGACTTTGCTTCAAGCCATTCGGCTTCAGATGCTTTGCCTGTCTTGAAATATGCCTCCTTTTGTGCGAGCATTTCCTTACTCAGTTCCACTTGCAGATGTGCCACCTGCGCAAGTTCCTCGTTGAAAAGAACCTGAAGATAGGCTGAGGCTACCTGTATGCTTATATCCTCCTTGGCCTTGCTCAAATCCTCGGTAGCAGCCTGAAGATTCAGTTTGGCAAGTGCGATATTGTGTGTGATTTTCAATCCGGTGAAAAGCGGAATGCTTGTATTCAGATTGAATGCCGTATTCTGTGTGTTCAGGCTCTTGTATGTATTGTCGGCCTGAAGGCTTCGTCCGAAATTGAAAGAGTGTGATGCGCTACCGTTCAGGTCTGGTAGTCTGCTCCATTTTGCAGTGTTAAGCTCTACTGCACTTTGCTCCTTCGATGCTTCCTGCTGCTTTATGCTGAGATTGTTTTCTATGGCATGGGTGATACATTTCTCCAAGTCCCATTTCTCTTGGGCGCAGACATTGGCAGAAAGCAGAACCATCAGTGCAGAAGCTGTCATTATTCTGTTCTTCATATCAGTTCTTTGTTAAACTGTTTCACATTATTCTTTTTTGAGTCCGCGGACAAGGTCATTTTCCTTAAGTCCTGACTTTACTTCTACGTTTATTCCGTCGCTTACTCCGGTAGTTACAGTCTTACGCTCGAATTTCTGGCCGGATACGCTGTCTGTAAGCAGGAACACAAAGGTAGAGTCGCCTTTGAATTCGAGTGCGCTTTCCGGTATGCTGAGAACATTGTTTGCTCTTTGAAGTTCCATTTCTGCATTGGCGCTGTAGCCTGAACGGATTGTAACATTGTCAGGAACATTTATTGCAGCCTTAATCTCAAACTGATTTGCACCGTTGTTTTCCGCACTCTTCGGCGAAATGTATTCCAAGGTTGCACTGAAAACCATGTCCTGCAATGCTCCTAATGTGATTTTTACAGGTATTCCGACTGCTATTTTCCCTACTTCTGTTTCATCTACATTTCCGCGGAATATAAGGTCGCTCATATCGGCTACGGTTGCGATGGTAGTACCGTCATTGAAAGTATTACTCATGATAACAGAGTTACCCACCTTGATAGGTACATCGAGGATAAGCCCGTCGATAGTGGAACGGATTAGTGTACTGCTGAACGAGGCACTGTTTTTTGTGATACCTTCCTTTATGATTTCCAGGTTATCCTTTGCAGCCTGTATCTCTTCGCGAGCCTGTTTTGTAGTGAGCAGTGTCTTCTCATACTCTTCAGTGCTTACGAGCTTCTTCTCATACAGCTTTTCTATTCTTTCCAAATCAATCTCGGCCTGACGTCCGTTCATCTCAGCCAGACGTACACGGCTTTCTGCCGAGTTGAGCTGTCCCAATTCAGGGATAACCTTAACTTTGGCTATTACTTCTCCTTTTTTCACGTTCTCGCCGGCCTCCTTGTAGACTTCTGATATGATACCCGAAATCTGTGGCTTGATTTGTACTTCATCTCGAGGCTCTATCTTTCCTGTTGCTACAGTGGTCTGAACTATGTCGGACTTGACTACTTTAGACAGATTGTATTCAACGTCTTTTGGCTGTGATTTCTGATAGAGATATACGAAAGTTCCAAGGAACAGCAGTGCTATGACTACCATTATACCTATTCTGATAAATTTCTTCATATAATTTGGTTTTTGAGTTTTTAAGTTTATTGACCTTTGACTGTTTAATTCTTAATCTTTCATTCTTAATTATTAATTCTCCATCACTCATCCCTGATAGCCTCAATAGGCTTTATTGCCATGGCACGGAAGGCAGGTGCCAGTCCGGCCAACAGACCTAATATCAGCAGTAATATGCAAGCTCCGATAGCTCCCCAGAAACTTATCTGGAAGTGTGCGGCGGATGTAGGAGAGGAGAGTGCCTGTTCTACAATATTTAGCAGGAATACCGCAAAAGATATTCCACTCATTCCGGCTATTATCGTAAGTACCATACTCTCTGTAAGAATCTGGCTCAGTATATCATTGGGACGTGCTCCGATGGCTCTTCTGATACCTATCTCGGTAGTCCTTTCCTTTACTGTCACCATCATGATATTGCTCACGCCGATGGCTCCTGCCAGTAGAGTACCGAGTCCGACCATCCATCCGAGAACCTCTATACCTGAGAACAGATTGTCCATCATGCCGAACATGGCTTCAGCGTTTACGCTGATTACAGCCTGCTTGTCGTCCGGATGTACGTTATGTGCACGTTTGATGACAGATTCCACTTTTTTCTGAATCTCGCTTACAGAATATCCTTTCTTTACCGTAAAACTGAGCATCTGTATCTTGTCGCCATAATTGTAGTTGTTCTGCATAGTGGAGAAAGGAATAATGATAGATGTTTCCGCCTGTCCCTGTACTGACATATTTCCGGCAGCCATATTTACACCTATCACCTGATAGTAAATTCCATTCACCTCAATGTATTTTCCACATGGATTGTTCTTGTCTGGGAAAAGACTTTCGAATATTCTGCTTCCAAGAACACACACCTTCCTTTTGTTCACAATATCCATATCGTTGATATAACGCCCCATCGTGATTTGCGGTTCCTCTATCTTTGCGTATATTGGATAAAGACCTTTCAGAGTGCCGGAAGTCTTGTTTTCGTTGTAGACCATGTCTATTCCCCATTTTGTAATGTTTGGAGTCACAACTTCTATTTCCGGTACGCTTCGGCGTACTCTTTCCACATCGGTATTCGTAAGTTCCCAGAAGCGTCCCTGCTGGAAACCTTTGTATGCCTTGCTTGTCTGGTTTGTACCCATGAAGCCGGAGTTGGTGGCAAATCCTACGAACTGCTTTGCCATAAGATCCTGTACACCTTTTGTTCCGCCCATAAGAGCTACAAGCATGAATATACCCCAGAAAACCCCGAAAGCCGTAAGCAGGCTTCGAGTCTTGTTTCTTGTTATGGTGAGGAATATTTCCTCGCATGTATCCAAATCAAATCTTCTCATAATCAGTCTGCTCTAAGTGCTTCAATAGGTCGTATCATCACAGCCTTTCTTGCAGGGAACAGTCCGGCAAGTGTTCCGGCTATGATAAGTGTCAGTGTGGCCTGTATGGCAATCGTTATGTCTACAGTCGGGTTTTCAAAGAATGTCATCGAGAAGACACCGGCATCTACTATCTGCTTTCCGGCTACTACATTCATATATTCCGTAGCTGCTATTCCGGCCACCATTCCTATATATCCGAAAAATGTGGTTATGACAACACTCTCCGAGATGATAAGCCATAGTATGGAGGCCGGTTTTGCTCCGAGAGCCTTTCTTATTCCGAATTCATGAGTTCTTTCCCTCACAGTTATAAGCATGATATTGCTTACACCCACTATTCCGCTCAGCAGGGTGAATATACCTATTACCCATATTGAAATGTTGAGGATATTAGTAGCCGACTGTTGCTGCAGATATTGTGTGAATCTGTTCCATATCCATATCGCGCTGTCGTCGTCAGGAGCAAAGTTATTGTTTTTGCCTATTGCAGCACGGTACTGTTTCTCGAACTCATCGTTGCTCATCTGGTCGGTAAGCCCTTCGGTGGCAAATATAATGTTTTCTATACTGTCGCCTTTGCTGTAAATCAGCTGTAGAGTACTGAACGGAACCAACGCGCTTGGCGAGAAACTGTTCTGGTCGGAATATATTCCTACTACCTGATACATAACCCCCTGCGAAGTAATATATTTACCTATTCCTTCCGACTTTGGAAACAGAATGTCTGCCGTTTTCTGATGAAGGACTATCACTTTCCTCATTTCCTCCATATCGCGCTTGTTGATGAACCTTCCTTTTACGAGTTTCATAGGTTCCATTTCCATATGATTCGGGAATACTCCGTTGATGGTTATGCTTACATTTTCTTTCCCGTAAGTAAGTATTCCGCTATGGCTTGTGGTTGCTCCTACAGTGGTAATATTGTTCTTGAAACGTTTAGAGGTGATTTTCATGTCACTCTCATTCAGAGATATGTTTCTTCCCTCGTTTAGTCCGTTGTAGGCTTTCGATGTCACTCCAGGATAAATCTTCATGGAATTCATCTTCATGTCTGCCGACTGGTTTTCGAATGCGTGTATCAGTCCGTTTCCGGCTCCTAAAAGGACAATAAGCATGAATATTCCCCAAGCTACTGCAAATCCCGTCAAGGCCGTGCGCAGCTTGTTACGCATTATCGTTCCGTATATTTCCTGAATAAGATCTGTCATTTCCCTATGTGTTATTTCATGAATCCGTTCTTGCCGAAAGGTGATGCGTTGTGGTCTATGTTGTCTTCTACCTTTTCTATTATACCATCCTTGATATGGATTATCTTGTTAGTCTGGTTCGCCACTCCGCTCTCGTGAGTCACTATTATTATCGTAAGTCCTTCTTTCTCGTGAAGCTCTTTCAGAATGTTCATTACCTCAACAGAAGTCTTGCTGTCAAGCGCCCCTGTAGGTTCGTCGGCCAGTATTATTTCCGGTTTGGAGATAAGGGCCCTTGCTATTGCGACCCTCTGTTTCTGTCCTCCTGAGAGTTCGTTCGGCATATGGTGTGCCCATTCCTTCAGTCCCAATTTGTCAAGATACTCCATTGCGAGTTCGTTTCTTTTCTTTCTGCCCACTCCCTGATAATATAATGGAAGTGCAACATTTTCCATCGCATTCTTGAACGATATCAGGTTGAACGACTGGAATATAAACCCAATCATTCTGTTTCTGTATTCGGCAGCTTTGGTTTCACTGAGGTCCTTTATCAGCACACCGTTCAGTGTATATTCCCCTGTATCATAGTTGTCAAGTATTCCCAGTATATTAAGTAATGTGGACTTTCCTGAACCTGATGCTCCCATGATAGATACAAATTCCCCTTTTTCTATATCAAGGTTTATACCCTTCAATACATGAAGAGGAGCACCGTTGTGATACGTCTTGTTTATGTCTTTCAGATGAATCATTTTGTCAGTGGATTAGTAAATACGCGGCTAATTTATGAAAAAACTTATATATTCGGATTAATATTTATTTGAAAAATTTGTGTGATTATTGCCAATTGTATATTTTTGTCTCAATAATTAACCCTAAACAATAAATGTCATGACTGTAAATATGGAAAAACCCTATGTGGTTGGTATGGACATCGGCGGTACTAATACCGTTTTCGGTGTAGTTGATTCTCGTGGAAACGTTTTGGCTTCCGATTCAATCAAAACTCAGGAATACGATGAAATAGAAGCATATGTAGATGCTGTTTGCAAAAAGCTTATCCCTCTTTTGCAGCAGTTTGGCGGTGCTGAGAAGTTTAAAGGAATGGGTGTAGGTGCGCCTAACGGTAACTATTATAAAGGAACAATCGAGTTCGCTCCTAATCTTCCTTGGAAGGGAGTTATTCCTTTGGCTGCCATGTTTGAAGACAAGTTGGGAATCCCTACAGCTCTTACAAACGATGCCAATGCAGCTGCAATCGGTGAAATGACTTACGGCGCTGCACGCGGATTGAGAGATTTCATCATGATTACACTTGGTACAGGTGTAGGTAGTGGTATCGTAGTAAACGGCCAGCTGGTATATGGCCACGATGGTTTTGCCGGTGAGCTTGGTCACGTGATTGTAGAACGCGACGGTCGTATCTGCGGATGCGGACGCAAGGGTTGTCTTGAAACTTATTGTTCTGCTACAGGTGTTGCACGTACAGCACGCGAATTCCTTGTAGCACGTTCTGAACCAAGTTTGCTTAGAGAAATTCCTGCAGAAGAAATTGTTTCGAAGGATGTATATGATGCTGCAATCAAAGGCGATAAACTTGCTCAGGATATTTTCGAATATACAGGAAAGATTCTCGGTAGAGCTTTGGCTGACTTTATTGCATTCTCAAGTCCGGAAGCTATCATCCTGTTCGGTGGTCTTGCAAAGGCTGGCGATCTTATCATGAAGCCTATCCAGAAAGCTATGGATGAGAATGTTCTTAAGATTTATGCCGGTAAGACTAAATTGTTACTTTCACAGCTTAAGGATGCCGATGCTGCCGTTCTCGGTGCAAGTGCATTAGGTTGGGAAGTTAAGGAAGACTAAAGATTTCTTCTTATATTTCAAGTGCTCATCAGGTTTTATATTGACATTGCCTGATGGGCACTTTCTTTATATCCGTAATTATCAGTTTTTACGTTTCTTCCATATGTATGGGCGCAATACATAATAGCTGAAGATGCTTCCCAATACTACTCCGGTGATATTTGCCAGAAAATCCATCCAGTCGCCACCTCTTGTTTCCGTGAGTGTGGCCTGTCCTATCTCTATAAGTCCGCTCATAATAATAGGACATATTACTCCACCGATTATCAGATGCTTCCTGATTAAGGGAAAATGCTGTCTGAGATGCTCCGACCACAGTATTACGGTCAGTCCTCCGTACATGCATATATGAACCACTTTGTCTATATTCTTTATCTCGCTGATGGATGTCTGTGGTGGTTTGAAAAACGACAGATACAATATTGCAGCTATTACTAAAATAGACAGCGGATAACGCTTTAAATATGTAATCATGTTGTAAATATTAATTTTCTCGCCAAAAATATGATATTTTTCGTACATTTGTGCCGTAAAACAGTTCTATTTATCATTTAATATGTTTTTTATGCAACATCATCACGACAGAGTTAGTTTTGGAAGTAAATTGGGAGCGATATTGGCGGCGGCAGGTTCGGCAGTGGGATTGGGTAATATATGGCGATTCCCATACGAGGCAGGCAATCACGGTGGTGCAGCTTTCATTCTTATATATTTAGGATGTATATTTATATTCGGTCTGCCTATTATGGTGGCAGAGTTTACCATAGGCCGTAGCGCAAAGGCAAGTACAGGAGGTTCGTTCAGTGTGTTGGCACCGGGAACGAAATGGAAGTGGGTAGGCTATCTCGGTGTACTTACCGGTTTTCTTATATTGGGATATTATTCGGTTGTGGCAGGATGGACTTTGGAGTATCTGCTTCAGGCAGCCATAGGAGGATTCGAAGGTAAGAATGCCGAAGGATTTATAGCCATGTTCAATGAGTTTTCTTCCGACCCCTTGCGTCCGATAATATGGCTTACTGTCTTCATGCTTCTTACCCACATTGTGATAGTGAAGGGAGTAAAGAACGGTATCGAGCGTTCTTCCAAGGTTCTGATGCCTGTACTTTTTATACTTGTGGTTCTTTTGGCGATATGTTCCGTTACGCTTCCCGGAGCGGAGAAGGGACTGGAATTCCTTTTCAAGCCTGATTTCAGTAAGGTGACTCCTGAAGTCTTCCTCGGTGCCATGGGTCAGGCTTTCTTCTCCATGAGCCTTGGTATGGGATGTCTGTCCACTTATGCTTCATATTTCGGCAAGGATACACGACTTGGCCACACAGCGATGAGCGTAGGTATAATAGATACTTTTGTAGCTATTCTGGCAGGCATTATCATTTTCCCGGCAGCATTCTCCGTAGGTATAAATCCTGGTTCAGGTCCTTCGCTGATATTCATAACCTTGCCGAATGTCTTCCAGCAGGCTTTTTCCGCAGTACCATTCCTTGCTATTGTATGTGCCATGGCATTCTATCTGCTTCTTGCGTTGGCAGCATTGACATCAACCATTTCGCTTCATGAGGTTTCTACAGCATTTCTTCACGAAAAGTTCGGGCTTACGCGAGGAAGGGCAGCTACTATAGTATCTTTAGGCTGCTGGACGATAGGTGTGGTTTCATCATTGGCATTGGGCGAATGGAGCGGATTCAAGATAGCAGGCATGAATTTCTTCGATGCCCTCGATTATCTGACTGCAAAAATTATGCTTCCCGTTTCCGGTATGTTGTCAGCCATTTTTGTAGGCTGGGTGCTCAATAAGGCTATTGTCAAGGGAGAGGCTACCAACTATGGTGCTTTGAAACCGACATATTATCCTCTGTATATCTTTATTCTGAAGTTTATAGCACCTTTGGGCATAATGCTTATCTTCCTCAATGAATTGGGATTATTCTAACTGATAATTCTCGATATGTGGAAAGACTGGTTCTTCTATACACGCAGTCAGCGCAGAGTTATTGTGCTGTTGCTGATTATCCTTGTTCTGCTTCTGTTTCTGATGGTAGGAGAGAAGGCGAACAAGGACAAGGTGGAAATTGCCGCAGAACCATTGCTCATAGCCGACTCCCTTTATTGTAAGATTGAAAAGGAAAGGCAGGAACGCGAACGGAATTATAAGAACAGGACTTACAGAAAGAATGAGTGGACAGCATTTGAGAAAAAGAAATCCCCGGATACTGTTGTGTATGAGGTAAGGAAGCCAAAGAAAGACTCATTGAGATTTCCCGGACAGGAAAAATACTCTGCCGGAATTGTCATAGATGTGAACAGTGCTGATACTTCAATTCTGAAAAAGATACCCGGTATAGGAAGAGTCATTTCCAAAAATATAGTAAGTTACAGAAACCGTTTGGGAGGTTTTTATGATGTCGGACAGCTTCTTGAGGTAAAATATGTAGACTCTACTTTACTCGTGTGGTTTCAGGTGAAATCAGATGTTTTCCGTAAGATAAATGTCAATAAAGCAAGTATAGAAGAGTTGCGTTCCCATCCATATATGGATTTCCATAAGGCAAAGGCAATTGTCGACTTCAGACGCAAACGCGGACGCATCAGCGGGATGTCGCAGATATCGATGTTCAAGGAATTTTCCGACGGGGATATAAGCAGACTAAGCCATTATTTCACATTTGAATAATCCGTGATTATAGTTTATCAGCCGTTCACCGGCTGTTCAGTGAATGTTTACTGAACGGTTGGCGAACGGCTGATGAACATTTATTTCTCCACAGTATATCCGGCAGCTTTCGCTATCAGTGCCGGAATCTGAGTGTTATCCAGTCTGCCGCTGAAGTTTCCGGCTCCTGCACCGATGGCAAACACAGGTACATATCCGGCCGAGTGTCCGCCGCTGGTCCATCCTATGAGGGCAGTTTCGCTTATTATACGTTTAGCTTCCGCTGCAAGAGCTTCATCCTGTGCATATTCGCTTTTCTCCATTTTTGCCTTCTGGCCTTTCAGAGTCTTTTCATAGACACTTAAAAGACGTTCCTTCTGTTTCTCGGTCAGCTTTATTTCATCCCAGAAGCCGAAATTCTTTTCCAAAGATTCTTTTACAGCTTCCCATGGAACATTGTTCTTGTATTTCTTGCGCATAGCATTCAGTACCTTTGTGAATCCGCTTTCGCTCATTTCCTGGCTTTCAAGAGCTTTCAGGTTGAGTTTGTATTGTCCTGTACCCAATACTATACCGCCTGTTTCATGGTCGGCAGTCACTACAATAAGAGTTTCGTCCGGATGTTGCTTGTAGAATTCATAAGCTATTTTGATTGCATTATCAAAATCCTGTACCTCGCGGAAAGCTGTTGCCGCATCATTGCTGTGGCAAGCCCAGTCTATTTTTCCGCCCTCTACCATCAGGAAGAACCCCTTGCTCATATCTTTCGACAGGAAGTCGATGGCTGAACGTGTGATATCCTCGAGCGACAAATCCTTTTCTGTTCTGTCAATAGCATATGGAATGGCGCTTCTGTCTTTCTCCGATGCTTCCTTGCTCTGGAAAAGAATCATTTTGTCAACTTTGTCGCTTTTCTTTGTATATTCATTATAACCTCTGGCTATGCAGTAACCATATTCGTCGGCCATCTTGTAGAGGTTTTTAGCGTTTTTGTCTTTTTTGTTTTCCGGTTCTACAAAGTCTGAACCTGCGTAGAAATCAAATCCGGCTCTGTACAGGTCGGCACCTATATTATAATAGCTGCTTCGTCCGGCTTCGTGAGCATAGAAGGCAGCAGGAGTAGCATGGTCTACACTGACGCTTGTTGCGATACCGACTCTTCTGCCACTGTTTTTTGCCCATACGGCAACACTGTTTACCGGTGTTTCCAAGTCTTTCAATACTCCTATGGCACCGTTCTTGGTCTTGTTTCCTGTAGCCAAGGCAGTTCCGGCAGCTGCCGAGTCCGTCACACCGTTGGTGGCAGAAAATGTAGTAGCCACAGTAGATACCGAGAATTGTGTAAAGCATAGCGGAGAGATGCCTATTTCTCCTTTGAGTTCACCCTGGAAAAGCTCAGTTCCCTGAACCTGATTTACACCCATTCCGTCGCCAATGAAATAAAATACATATTTGGCCTGTTGCGCAAAGCTCCAATTGCACGAAAGTAATACAAGAGCAAATAAAAGATTGAATTTTTTCATAATGATATGTTTGTTTTTTTATTCGAACAAATGTAAGCAATAATATTCAGAATATCAAATTATAGCGTTTTTTTTTATACTGAGTGGTACATTGCGCATGTTTTGGAGTTTGAATATTACAAACAGATTATTTTATGATTGAAAGATATATTCTACCAGTACTGTTTTTACTTTTTTGCGTTTCGTGCGACAAGCAGTCTGAATCGCCCGAAGATGATATGGCTGTAAGGCTTTTTGTAGAAGTTGGAGGTAAATCCCAGACTAAAACCGTTACGGAAACAGATGGAACGGTCACATTCTCTGGTGGCGATAAGTTGGGTATGTTCGTCCTGCCGGGGAATACTCCTGTGATGTGGTCATATCAGAACTCGCGTTGGGTATCCTCCGTATCAGTAGAGTGGGAAAACCGTACGGATGATTTTGAGTTTCTGGCCTATTATCCATGCGATGAAGTTTCCGGAGTGACACCTGATGCAGTGCCGATGCCTGATTTGTCCGAACAGTCCGGCAGTCTGAAGGATATCGGCGATAAGGATTTTCTTGTCGGCAGGGTAGTGGCGTCCTATGCTGATAACAACGGAACAGTATCGTTCTCCGGTGATAATTCCCTGAAACATGTCTATTCGCTTCTTTATCTTAGCGTTGTGGGAGATGATTTGTCGAATCCGCTTACCATAACCGGATGTACATTTACGGGTAAAGGAATAGTAACTCCCCATACCTATTCGTTTGATTCCGCTTCCGGAGGAATGATTGCTTCCGGCAGCCCTGGCGGTGATGTCCTTACCATAGAGGATTTGCCTTCGCATGACATAGCAGTCCTGATAAACCCAGTTTCGTTGGACAGTTCTCTGAGTTTCACCATACGCTATATCCGTAGCGGGCAGGAATATGAGGCCGGGGCAAGCCTGGGAACAGCTTTTTCAGGAGGAAGTTTTCATAAGATAACTCTCAGACTTGTCGATGGCAAATTGATTATGACGGGCAATGATGTAAGCGATTGGAACGTAATAACCCTCGATGATATAGTATTAGTTGGTACTTCTGCATAATATATTGTCATTATATTGTAACACATAAAGAATTTTCTTGTAATTTTGCACTTTCAAAATCATTTAGAAACTCTTTTAATTATTAGTTGCAAGTATGAAAGCACTGAAGGAACGGATATTGCGCGACGGAAAATGTTTTGAAGGTGGTATCCTTAAAGTTGACAACTTTATCAATCATCAGATGGACCCTATTCTGATGAAATCCATGGCGGTGGAATTTGTAAGGCGTTTTGCCAGTACAAAAATTAACAAAGTGCTGACCATCGAAGCCAGTGGTATCGCTCCTGCCATTATGGTGGGCTATTTGCTCGAACTCCCTGTGGTTTTTGCCAAGAAGAAGAAACCAAGCACAATGGAGAACATGATTACCACTACGGTTTATTCATTCACGAAAGACAGAAACTACGATGTCTGTGTAAGCAGTGATTATCTGTGTCCGGGCGACAAAGTGCTTTTCATCGACGATTTTCTTGCCAACGGTAATGCCGCCAAAGGTATTATCGACCTCGTAAACAAGGCCGATGCCGAGTTGGTTGGAATGGGATTCCTTATCGAAAAGTCATTCCAGCATGGAGGCGAACAGCTCAGAAGTATGGGTGTACATGTGGAATCGCTTGCGATTATTGAAAGTCTTGACGATTGCAAGATTGTTCTAAAAGAAGATTAAAAACCCAATAACTCAAAAAACTAACATCAAAAAATGGAAAATGAACAGAATGTAGCCCCTGGCGAGGGGCTGATTTACGGACTTAACGACCGCCCACCTTTGAAGGACACCATTTTTGCGGCCCTGCAGCATCTGCTGGCCATTTTCGTGGCAATCATTACTCCTCCGCTTATCATTGCCGGAGCATTGGGACTTGACATCGAGACAACAGGTTTCCTTGTTTCCATGGCACTTTTCGCATCAGGCGTTTCTACTTTCATACAATGTAGGAGAGTAGGACCTATCGGTTGCGGACTTCTTTGTATTCAGGGAACAAGTTTCTCTTTTATAGGTCCTATCATCTCTGCCGGACTGACAGGAGGATTATCCTCTATCTTCGGAGCTACTATAGCAGCCTCTACTGTGGAGATGCTTATCAGCCGCGTATTGAAATACACACGTAAGATTATCACTCCACTGGTGTCAGGTATCGTGGTAACACTTATCGGTATGAGCCTTATCAAGGTAGGTATATCTGCCTGCGGAGGTGGCGTAACGGCGCAGAACGACGGTACTTTCGGAGCATTCCAGCATGTAGGACTTGCAGCCCTTGTACTTGTGCTTATCATAATATTCAACCGCAGTTCAAACCGCTATCTCCGTATGAGTTCCATCGTTATAGGTCTTCTCGTGGGATATGTAGTTGCATGGGCTTTGGGTATGGTGGATTTCTCGTCAGTACAGAGCTACGGCGGTTTCAACATTCCTGTACCTTTCAAATACGGAATCTCGTTCGATATCTCTGCCATCATCGGTCTGGGACTTGTCTATCTTATCACAGCCATTGAGGCATATGGCGATGTGACTGCCAATTCGCTTATCTCAGGCGAGCCTGTAGAAGGGGAGAAGTTCGTAAAGCGTGCTTCGGGAGGTATCCTTGCCGATGGTTTCAACTCTATGCTTGCAGGTATCTTCAACTCTTTCCCTAACTCTATTTTTGCGCAGAACAACGGTATGATTCAGCTTACCGGAGTTGCCAGCCGATATGTGGGGTATTTCATTGCAGGATTCCTTATCCTGTTAGGACTGTTCCCTGCTGTAGGTCTTGTGTTCTCGCTTATGCCTGAACCTGTACTTGGAGGTGCCACTCTGCTGATGTTCGGTACTGTGGCAGCTGCCGGAATACGTATTATCGCTTCTCAGAAGATTGACAGAAAGGCTACTTTGGTTATGGCATTGAGCTTCTCTTTCGGTCTTAGTGTTGAGCTTGTTCCGGAGATACTTTCACAGTTGCCTGAAACTGTGAAGAACATCTTCTCTTCGGGTATTACTACCGGTGGACTTACTGCTATTTTAGCTAACATCCTGATAAGAATAAAGGAATAATACTCTTTTAGATATCTATATTATGCGATGACTGTTTCCTTATGGGCGGTCATCGTTTTTTTTATACCCTGAAATAGTTGGCGTCATACGTTCGTGTTCCGCCCGTTACACGTTCGTGTTACGCAAACTTCTTGCAGACGAAACTGAAAAGACAAGCTTTGTAAGTTTTATATATCATGAGTCGATCACGGCTCTTTCATTTAAGCTTAGATAAAGGTACATAATTCCCCCACCCACTTCTTATGGGAAGCAGGA
>NZ_DXVR01000031.1:0-27599 GCF_019417265.1 Bacteroides sp. | reverse complement strand
CTCATTCTTGAAACTATTAGTTATCTAACTGGAGAAAATTGATGCGTTTTCTCTGAATGCTTAAAATTCTTTGTTGTCTGACAGCTGTCGGACAATTGTCTGACACGTGTCAGTCATATGTTTGACAGCTGTCGTCCATATGTTTGACAGCTGTCAAACAATGTAGATTTACGCCCGTTTGCATCGTTTTTCCTATGTATTCAGGTTCATTTACAAATGTAATCAAAATCGTCATAATTTCAAGCAGAAAGTTTCTGTTTTTCTTGATTTTCCCATGTTCTGTTTAGTAAATTTGTCGTATCGAACAAATAAACTTAATATTATGACAAGAAGAAAAAAAGACAGAAAAGTAGAGGAAATCTGCAGAATGTGGATTGCCGAGAAGATGCAGAAAGAGGTTGCTGCTGCAAGAAATGAGGAGAAAAGAAAAAAGAGTGACGTTTACCTGCAGGAGAAGTTGGCTGAAAGGTATGAGTTCAGATACAATATGCTGACAGGCCGGGTGGAATACAGGATGAAGGAAGATGCCGGCAGCGAATTCTGTATCCTGGACAAACGTATGCTTTTTACCCTCTGTCTGGAAATGCGCGAGTCGGGTATAAACTGTTAGGACAAGGATTTACAGCGTTATATCTTCTCGTCGAGGATAGATGAGTATCATCTAATGAGAGAGTATTTCAGCAGTTTGCCACAGTGGGACGGCCGACAGAGAGTGATGCACCGTGTCAATCCGTTGATGATGAGCAGGGAACTGACTGCCGCCGGAGTGGAGAAGGAGCACCGAAGGGATGGGAACTATTATTTAGTGGTGAGGAAGTGATATAAAGAAAAATACCCCATTTCTTTTTCACAGTGTGAAAGATGTGAAAGTGAAATGGGGTATGAAATTGTTTGTGTTTATTGTTTATTACTTTCTGCTGTTATTTGTTTAAGGAATTCCGAAGGAGTGATATCGAATTCTTTTTTAAAGCATTTTGTAAAGTAGTTAGGATCGGACATTCCTACAGCATATGATGCTTCGGAAACATTCATTCCGTTAATAAGATGTGTGTGGGCTTCTTTCATTCTGATAGTTCGCATAAACTGGGTGATGGAACATCCGGTAAGCGATTTGAGCTTGGTATGAAGGAGGCTGCGGCTGATGTGCATCTCGGCAGTGATTTCTGTAACACCGAAATCTTCCTGAGAGATGTTTTTCATAATGAGATCAACTAACTCTTTCATGAATTTCTCATCGCGTGGATTGTTTGTCACCTGGGTGACATTCATCTCTTCTGCCTGTTTGAAACGTTCTATTACCTTACGGCGGTTGTTCTGGATGTTTTCAATCAGCAGTTCCAGGTTCTGTGCATTGAATGGCTTGGCTATATATGCCTCGGCACCGCATTTGTATCCTTCTGTATGGTCTTTTTCGTCTGTCTTGGCTGTGAGAAGTATAACAGGAATGTGGCTTGTACTTACATCCTGTTTTACTAATCTTGTAAACTCAAGTCCGTCGACTTTTGGCATCATGATATCGGATACAATAATGTCCGGAATACGTTTGGACAGCATCTTGTATGCTTCTTCTCCGTTGAAGGCACGCATGACATTGTATTTGTCCTTGAAGATATCGCAAATGTATTCGTTCATTTCCTTATTGTCCTCTACTATCATTATGGTTTCCTTGTCGTTTTTCTTTTCTTCATCGACAAGCTTGTCAGGAATCAGTTCTATAGTGTCGCGCATTCGCTGGTTATATTTCCGGATTTCATCCTGACTGATGCTTTCTATGGCTTTTTCATCTTTGGTATAGGCATTATCGGATACGTTTAATGTGACGGTAAAGACGGTTCCGACTCCTACTTCGCTTTCCACTTTTATATCTCCTTTGTGCATTTGTATCAGTGAGCGTGTAAGTGACAGTCCAAGTCCGAAGCCTTCTCTGTGGTCTTTTTTCTCGACCTGATAATAACTTTCAAATATCTTGTCAAGCATTTCCTTAGGAATACCCCTTCCTGTATCTTTTACAGATATGACGGCGTATGTGCTGTCGTTATCTTCTTTCAGGTGTGCACTTAGAGTGACAGTATCTCCGGCTTGGGAGTACTTGAACGCATTGGAGAGAAGGTTGTACATTATTCTTTCCAGTTTTGAAGGTGAGAACCACACTTCTTTTCCGTTATCTTCAAGATTGAGGGTAAAGTCTATTTCTTTTTCCTTTGATACAATATCGAATATGTGTGATATTTCGCCTAAAAAGCTTATGATATTACATTTGCGCACAGTGATATGCATCTGGTTCATTTCTATCTTGCTGAACGTAAGTATCTCATCTATGAGATAGTGCATACGGTTGGCGTTGCGGTATATTGTTTCTATGTTTTTTTTGTCCTTATTGCTTATTTCGTTTTGTGTAATCAGTTTCTGCAATGGTGACAGGATGAGTGTCAACGGAGTTTTCAGGTCATGAGAAATATATGTGAAGAAGTCGGTTTTCTGTTTGTTAAGTTTCTCTATATACATTCTCTGGTTATGTTCATTTTCCAATCTCATCAAAAGTCTTAGGCGTGATTTGGTGTATCTGTACGCTGCATACAGGCATAGCATTACAATGATTGTGTATACCATATATGCCCATATGGAGAGATACCATGGCGGCAGGACATTGATTTTCAGAGTGGCAAGACCATTTTCATCCCATTCTGTACCGTTGTAACCGGCAATGATATTCAGTGTATATTTACCGGCAGGCAAGTTTGAAAGTCGGACTTGATGCTGATTGTCAACATATTGCCATTCCTTATCCAAACCATCAATATACATTTTGTATTTTGTACCATAAGTATATTGGTAATTCATACCTGAGTATTCTATCCTTAAAGATTGTGCTTGGGAATGTGATAATGTAATTTCTTCTATTCCTTTATGCGTCTTTATTATATTGTAATCATTATTTAATGGAGATACTTTTTCTGAATTACTTATTATGTCGGTTATTTCTACTTTGAAGTTTTGTTTTTTTCTTTTAATAAGTTCGGGAAAAAATGAAATCATACCGTTTATCGTTCCCATAAAGATTTCTCCGTCTTCCGACTTGAATGCAGAAGAATAATTGAACTGGTTGGTAGGAAGACCGTCGGATGTGGTGTATCTGCTGATATACCAGTTGCTCATGTTTATTCTAATCAGTCCGTTGTCTGTTCCTATCCACATGTTATGGCTGTCGTCCTCTATTATTCCTTTTATACCGTTCGAAACAATAAGTTCTTTGTTGAAGGTTTTAGAGATTTTATATTCTTTGTCAAGGATGTAGATGCCATTGTTGTTTGTTCCTACCCATAGATATCCTTTTGAGTCGCGGTATATATTTGTAACGAATAGATTTTTATGTGGAAGTAAATGTAATGTATCTAATTTGAATGTTTCTGAGTTTAGACGGCAAATACCGTTTTTTCTCGTTCCTATAAGAAATGTTGTATCTGTTTCATTAAGACTGCAAAATGATGTTATTGTGGAAATTCGTTTAACAACTTGTTCTTTATTAATATGGTAAATTCCATTCGGACCACCATAAAAAATTTTATTATTGCTACTTTCTGTAATAAAGAATGCAGATGATAGATATGCTTCTTTTTGATTGAAAACATTACATCTTTTTGTTTTCTCATTATAATTGACAATACCGTTGAGAAATAATCCTATCCATAGTGTGTTTTTTGAATCGTACATTAAAGAATGTATATTTTGAGTGTTAATATTAAGGTTCTTAAAAACTTGTTCAGATTTGAATATTTTCTTTTCATTGTTCATTATATTGAGTCCGCCATCCTCTGTGGCTATTAATTCTCTTCCGTTTTGAGAACCAATTATTTGTCTAACAGCTTTCCCACTAAGATGGTTGTCGGTATTACCATATGGGTAGATACGAAAATGTTCTGATCCGGATATGTAATAATTAATACCTCCAAAATAAGTTCCTATCCATATATTTTCATCTATATCTTTGTATATGCTGTATATTGGAGAATCATTAAGTTTACTAATATTTCCGTATGTATCTTCATAATGTTTTATAATGTTGTAATGTTTATTATCAACAATATATATACCATATTCTGTTCCTATCCATATATTTGAATCAGAGTCTTTGGTAGAATAAAACATATCATTGTGTTTTATTTGTTTAGGTAAGTTATATATTGTATTTTCTAAAGTGTTATATAATATGATACTTCCATTAAAACATGCCAGAAAAGTCCTTTTGTTTACACTTTGTATATTGCTAATGCGACTTCTGTGTTCCTTAAGTATAGGAGGTATCGGACTGAATTTGCCTGAATTAAGATTGTATCTTAAAAGTTTGTTTCTGCATTCTATCCACAGGTTCTTATTTTCATCTTCCACAATGTTTCTTATGTAGTTTTTATTGTGGAGTATAAAAGGGAGAAATTTGTCTTCAGATGGTTCGTATCTGAAGACTCCATTACTGCAACATGCCAAAAGCATACCTGTGGAAGTAGTGAAAAAAGATACGTCATTTCTTATATTGCCTTTGATATCGTATGATTTGAAAGTTTCAGTAATATTATTGTATGAGCAAATACCTTCGTCTGTGGAAATCCACAGCTTGTTGTTTATAGTATCTGTGTACAGTTTGAATATAAAATCATGGCGAAGGCTGGTAGTGTCATTATCCGAATGATAGTAATGTTTCAACGCATAGCCATCGTATTTACACAGCCCGTTTCTTGTTCCGAACCAAAGGTAACCCTGATTGTCCTGAGTAATTGCGTTGACTGTATTGTGTGGCAATCCCTCGGCAAATCCTAATTGTTTGAAACGGATGTTGTCGTACTGGATTTGTGATTTTGTTAATGCGACGTTTAGTAATGAGAGTATCGCAAACAAGAAAAATCTTCTATAGTATTTCATTTTTTAATGGTTTTATTTTATTCAAAATTAAGCATTTGTATGAATTTGTTTTAGTAATTATGTTTTGCTATATAGAACATATGTTTAGCTACATGCGTATATAGGTATAAATAGTACATATTTCTTTTTTAAATTGACATAATTACCCTTTTATATGCATTTAAATAATCATATTTGCAATATTAATAAAAATGCCATGAGAAATATAATTATCAAATCTTTAATTTGTGTTTCTGCATTTAATGCAGGTGTCTTATCCGCTTTAGCTCAGGATAACAATGTCTATGGTACATTGTGTATTGACAAAAGTAGTAAAAAAAATGTATCTCCGGTAAAATATGGGTTTCATTATGAGGAAATAGGCATGATGGGTGAAGGTGCGCTGCATGCTGAGTTGGTTAGAAACCGTTCATTTGAAGAAGCAACTCCACCGGCCGGTCTTGCCGTTAAAGACGGATATTATGTGGATATTCCTGCACCTAAATCGGATATGAAGGATGTATATCATGTAGATCCGTTGATTGGATGGACCACCATGCCTCTGTCTTATTCCCCAATTTTCATTGACCGCACAAAAGAAAATCCGTTGAATGAGAATAACACATATTCAATGCTTGTGAATGTGGTAGATGAAATATCGGGCAAAAGTAATGCCATGATATTGAACAGGGGATATTATGGGATGAACTTCGTAGCAGGAGACAAGTATGATTTGTCTTTCTTTGTCAGGAATATCAATAATGAGGGTAATATAAAGGTTTTTCTCGTAGATGAGAATTGCAATAGGATTAGTAATGAGTATATAGTGGAAAACGGTGGTAAAGACTGGCGGAAAAAGGAAGTTAGTCTTACAGCTGACAGTAACTGTAAGAGAGGTATGTTGGCTATACAACCGATGAAGGTCGGAAAATTGCAGATTGACGTAGTATCATTGTTTCCTCAAAAGACTTGGGATAATGGAAAGTCGGTTTTCAGAACTGATATAATGGAGAATCTTAAAGAATATGCTCCTGATTTTATCCGTTTCCCGGGAGGGTGTATTGTGCATGGTGTAAATACGGAAACAATGTATCAGTGGAAAAAAACTATTGGACCTATAGAAAACAGACCGGGGCAGTGGAGCAAATGGGCACCTTATTACAGAACTGACGGTATAGGCTATCATGAGTTTTACGAATTGTGCGAGTATCTCGGAGCTGATGCCATGTATGTTACTCCTACAGGTATGGTATGTACAGGATGGGTATGGAAGCAGAAAGACGGCTCTTACACTCATCCGGAAGTGGAACTGGATTATTATATACAGGATGCTCTTGATGCAATAGAATATGCAATAGGCGATGTGAATACGAAATGGGGAGCTGAAAGAGCCAAGAACGGTCATCCGAAACCTTTCCCGTTGAAATATGTGGAGATAGGAAATGAGGATTTCGGACCTGTGTACTGGGAAAGATACGAGAAGATATATAGTGCGCTTTATGCAAAATATCCGCAATTGATTTATATAACCAATAGTATAATAGGCAAGGAAAACAACGACAAAAGAAAGGATATAAAGAATTTTCCGAATCCTAAGAATGTAAAGGTGTTCGATGAACATTATTATCAGCCTGTAGAGTGGGCATGCAATGACCATTATAAGTTTGATGCTTATAAAAGAGGTGAGGCTGATTTGTTTATTGGTGAATTGGGAATAGATGGAAAATATCCGGTTAATATTCTTTCTACCGGAGTGGTGAGAATGGCTATGGAAAGAAACGGTGACCTGAATCCGATGCTTGCAGAAAGGCCGCTCATGAGAAACTGGGATATGATGAAGTATGGGTTCCCGAAATCAATGCTGGTTAATGGTGTTGACAGTAGCGTTAAAACTGCTTTATTTTATGTCTCTAAGCTTTTCAGAGATAATAAGATTGATAAGTGTATATCATCTTCTGTGAAGGATTGCAATGGTATTCAGAGAGTCTTTACTACGTTGGGATATGATTCCGCAAAGAAAGAATATGTACTTAAGATTATAAATCTTTCTTCAAAGAAAGTTGTTCTTGATACTGAAGTAAATGGTTTTGGCAAGAGTGTTAATGCAAGTAAATGTGTTCTTAGATTGAAACCTGGGGTTAATAATACTCCGGAAAATCCTGAACTGGTAAAACCGGAATACAGTGACGAAAAGTTGGAACTTCAAAATAATATGGTAGTTTCTCCATTATCATTGACCGTATATCGCTTTAAATAATATATGTATGTAAAGAAGTAGTACTTAAAAGAAACGAATATAATTATCATTTTACCAAATAAACAAATTACATTATGAATTACAAATCGTTATTTATAGGTGTTATTGCCTTTATGGGAGTTGCGGCCTCATGTAATGCCGGGGAGAAAGGAAAATACGGTAATGCGGATACCAATAATAAGGAATTAAGGGTTCCAAAATCTGTAAAACCTGCGTTCGATTATTGGATGCGTGACACATGGGTGACATTAGGTCCGGACGGATATTATTACATGACAGGTACTACATCCGATCCGAACAGAAAATTCGTAGGGCAGATACATTGTTGGGACTGGAACGACGGATTATATCTGTGGCGTTCGAAAGATATGAAGAATTGGGAAAGCAGAGGATTGATATGGTCGATGGAAAAGGACGGTACTTGGCAGAAAAATCCCAAAGTATACAAGGAAGGGGAAAAGTATGCCAGGAAATCTCTTAATGGTGATCCGTTGGACAATAAATTCCATGCAGTATGGGCTCCAGAAATGCATTATATCAAAAGTGCAAAAAACTGGTTCATAGTAGCCTGTATGAATGAATCAGATGGTGGACGTGGTTCGTTTGTGCTTCGCAGTACAACAGGAAAGCCTGAAGGACCATATGTGAATATAGAGGGAAATAAAGACAAAGCTTTATATCCTAATATTGACGGTAGTCTGTTTGAAGATACTGACGGAACTGTTTACTTTGTAGGTCATAATCATTATATAGCGAAGATGAAGCCTGATATGAGCGATATAGCAGAGGATTTTGTAAAAATGAAGGAATCGTCATACGATCCAGAACCTTATATTGAAGGCGCATTTATATTTAAATATGAAGGTAAATATCATCTTGTACAGGCTATATGGGCACACAGAACTAAAGAAGGTGATACTTATGTGGAGCAAAAAGGTGTGACAAACAAGAATATAAGATATAGCTATGACTGCGTGATTGCTACAGCTGACAATGTGTATGGACCGTATAGTAAAAGATATACAGCTATCATTGGCGGTGGACATAACAATCTGTTCCAGGACAAGGATGGTAACTGGTGGGCTACAATGTTCTTCAATCCACGCGGTGCCCAGGCTGCAGAATATAAGGTAACATGTCGTCCTGGATTGATACCAATGGTATATGCAGACGGAAAATTCAAACCGGAACACAACAAATAATAATTATATTATTATGAAAAGAAATTTATTGATTGCGGGGGGACTGGCTTTTGCCGGTATGCTCGCAGCAGAAGAAAAGCCTAATATTATTGTAATATTGGCTGACGATCTTGGTTTTTCAGACTTAGGATGTTATGGAGGAGAAATTAATACTCCTATATTGGACAAGATGGCTCAGGAAGGTTTGAGAATGACACAGATGTATAATAGTGCGAGAAGCTGTCCTTCGCGTGCCAATCTGCTCACCGGACTTTATCCACATCAGACAGGTTTGGGACACATGGATGCTTTCAGACCTGCATGGCCGAAGGGATATTCAGGATTCCGTTCAAATTCGGACAATGTCACTATTGCCGAGGTGCTGAAAGATGCCGGATATTTTACAGCTATGGCAGGTAAGCTTCATTTGGGTAAGAGGACAAATCCTATAGCAAGAGGCTTTCAGGAATATTATGGCCTTTTGGGTGGATTTGATTCTATGTGGAATCCTGACGTTTATACACGTTTGCCAAAAGACAGAACACCAAGAAAGTATGCTGAAGGCGAGTTCTATGCAACAAATGTAATTACAGATTATGCCATAGACTTTATCAATCAGGCTAACGAAGAAAACAAACCTTTGTTCCTGTACTTGGCTTACAATGCTCCTCATTTCCCGCTACATGCTCCGAAAGAAGTAATAGACAAATATGTAGACACCTATATGCAGGGATGGGACAAAATCAGAGATCAGAGATGGAAGAGAATTGTTGAACTTGGACTGCTTCAAGGTAAACCTAAGTTGAGTCCGAGAGGGGTAGTACCTGAGAGTTTGTTTATGGATGAAACTTATGATTTGCCAGCATGGGACTCATTGACTAAAGAACAACAGACAGATCTTGCTCATCGTATGGCTATTTTTGCTGCTATGGTGGATATTATGGACAAGAATATAGGTCGTGTGATGGATACATTGAAGAAGAATGGTGAGTTGGATAATACATTCATCATTTTTATGTCTGATAATGGAGCTTGTGCAGAATGGCATGAGTTTGGCTTTGATGGTAAGACCGGTACTGAATACATTACTCATACTGGTGCCGACCTTGAGAAAATGGGTGGTCCGGAGTCTTACATTCATTATGGTACAGGTTGGGCAAATGTAGGATGTACTCCATTTACCCTATATAAGCATTTTTCTCACGAAGGGGGTATTTCCACTCCATGTATAATCCGTTGGGGGAACCATGTAAAGAATAAGGGCGGTATAGATTATCAGCCGGCCCAGTTCTCGGATATCATGTCGACCTGTTGTGAACTTGCCGGGACTACATA
The DNA here is from genome assembly GCF_019417265.1 of Bacteroides sp. GTDB lineage: Bacteria > Bacteroidota > Bacteroidia > Bacteroidales > Bacteroidaceae > Phocaeicola. The sequence goes on along the minus strand of NZ_DXVR01000031.1, from coordinate 17,933 downwards.
TCCTAAGGAATATAAAGGAAGAAAGATTACTCCAACTCCGGGTATGTCTATTCTTCCTATAGTCGAGGGTAAGAAAATGCCGGAACGTTATATCTATAACGAGCATGAAGGAAACCGTATGATTAGAAAAGGTGACTGGAAACTCGTATCTGCTAATTGCAGGGGTGACGAATGGGAACTTTACAATATAAAGGAAGATCGTACGGAACAGAATAATCTGATAAAGAAATATCCTAAGAAGGCTGCAGAACTCGAAAAGGCATATTTCGAATGGGCAGACAGAAGTGATGTGCTTTATTTCCCTAAGGTATGGAATACGTATAATAAGACAAGGCAAAAAGATTTTAAAGTTTATAAGGACAGGTAATGATGAAAAACATAAAGAAAATGAAGAGTAGTTTATTAGTTTTAGGTTTGTGTGTTGCTTTACATGTTAATGCAGCAGAAACAGAATGGTCTCCTAAGGGGGATAAAATAAAAACAGAATGGGCAGACAAATTGACACCGGATAATGTCTGGCAGTCATATCCGCGTCCACAACTTACACGTGCTGAATGGATGAATCTGAATGGATTGTGGAACTATTCAGTAACGGGCCATGATGTAAAAAAGAAAAGTGTGGAATACAGTGGTCAGATATTGGTTCCGTTTGCTATAGAATCTTCTTTGTCAGGAGTAATGAAAAGTTTTCTTCCTACGGACAAACTTTGGTATAAAAGAAACTTTTCTATTGATGATAAATGGAAAAATAAGGATATAATTCTTCATTTTGGTGCAGTAGACTACGAATGTCAGGTGTGGATGAATAATAAACTTGTCGGCTCCCATAAAGGAGGAAACAACCCATTCAGTTTTAATATTACAAAATATTTGAAACGTAATGGAGAGCAGACTGTGGAGGTGTCTGTAGTAGACCCTACTGATACAGAATCTATTTCAAGAGGAAAGCAGCAATTAGACCAAAAAGGAATTTGGTACACACCTGTATCAGGTATATGGCAAACAGTGTGGATTGAAGCTGTGAATAAAACTTGTATTAAGAAGGTTCTTCCTATGGCTGATATATATAAGAAATCGGTAAAGTTGTCTTTCGATGTAGAGAATTCTAATGGTAAAGAGGATATCACAGTAGATTTATTGGATAACGGAAAAGTTGTTAAAACAGTAAAGGGTAAATCAGGTGATGCTATGGAAATACCTGTTCCGAATGCCGTTTTATGGACACCTTCTTCTCCTAAACTTTATCATATAAATATAAGTATGAGTAAAGGCGGAAAAGAAATAGACCGTGTATCGAGTTATTTTACATTGAGAAAGGTAGATATAAAAAAAGATGATTGTGGATACAAGCGTATTTGTCTGAATGATAAGCCGGTTTTCCAGATGGGAACTTTGGATCAAGGTTGGTGGCCTGATGGTTTGCTCACTCCTCCATCAGAGGAAGCTATGCTTTATGATATGGTTCAGCTTAAAAAGATGGGTTTTAATACTATTCGTAAGCATATAAAAGTAGAACCAGAACAATATTATTATTATGCAGACTCTTTAGGGATGATGATGTGGCAGGATATGGTTTCCGGATTTGCAACTTCAAGGGAGAATGTAGAACATGTTAAACCTGATGCAAAAGAAGATTGGAATGCTCCGGCTGAACATTCGGCTCAATGGCAGGCTGAAATGTTTGATATGATAGACAGATTGAAATTCTACTCTTGTATTACTACATGGGTTGTGTTCAATGAAGGTTGGGGGCAGCATAACACTAAAGAGATTGTAGAAAAGGTTATGGATTATGACAAGTCTCGCATAATTGACGGTGTAACAGGTTGGACAGACAGAGGGGTTGGTCATATGTATGATGTGCATAACTATCCGGTATCTTCAATGGTTTTACCGGAAAATAATGGGAACCGTATTTCTGTATTAGGTGAATTTGGTGGTTATGGATGGGCTATTGATGGTCATCTTTGGGATACTTCTAAACGAAATTGGGGCTATAAGAACATAGATGGGGCTATGGCTTTGATTGATAATTATGGAAGATTAATGTTTGATGTGGAATCTCTTATTTCACAAGGATTGGCAGCTGCAATATATACTCAGACCACTGATGTGGAAGGAGAGGTTAACGGACTTATGACGTATGACAGGAAGATAACAAAAATACCTGTTTCTCTGTTGCATGCTATGCATAGTAAATTGTATAAAGTCAATTCTTCCAAGCCGGAAATTCTTATTGTTGATGGACAAAATGGAAAGAAACATAAAGCTGTCATTTCTATAGATGGAGCAGAAAAGCAAGAAGTCTCTTTGCCATTTCGTATAGAAAAGAAAGGGGTAAAAGTTTGTTCGGAAACAGATTTTGAATCTGACAAAAAATACGAAAATCTTTCATTGTGGTTAAATGTGGCCGGTGATGTAAAAGTTTGGCTTAACGGAGTTGAAGTTTTCAACCAAAATGTAGTTCAAACAAGACATTATAACCAGTTTAATTTGAGTGATTATGCTGATTATCTGAAACTCGGTAAGAACAATCTAAAGATTGAGATTAAAGCAAATAAAAAAATGAAATTCGACTATGGGCTAAGAGCGTTCTAATTAGGGTTAGATTATAATTTTCAGAAAGAGTATAAAAGTTGGGATTTTTCTTGACTTTATACTCTTTTCTTTTTAAACCTTTTCCGAGTTTATCAGTCTAATAGCTATAAATAAATGTTTATAACTATGGAACTTAGAATCTATAATTCGACAATAATTTCGGACAATGATTATGAGAGGAATATCAGAAAACTGCTTAATGGTATACCTTTAAACAAGATATGTGGGATTGTATTTTTCGGCTTAAATGAAACTGAAAAATATCATGAAGTGCTTAATACAGTCAAACAGGCTGTTTACGGTTTGTTGGGTAGGAAAGTCCCTGTTACGCTTGTGCCTCAATATACTTTGCCTAATGGAGGACTTTCGGCTGAGGTATATATAATGGAAAGTGAAAATACAGACCTATGTGTGGATGAAATGAATGGGGTGTGTTATATGATGATGGATTGTGATGAGTATTCACTGTTGTTTTCTGAAGGTATTCCTTCTACAGATTTTTCAGAAAAAGTTTTATCCCAAAGTAATGAGGTTTTGGGTAGATTGGATTATTTGCTGTCTTATAATGGCTTTTGTACCGGTGATATAGTCAGACAATGGAACTATGTGGGAAACATAACGAAGCATAGGGACGGGAAACAGAATTATCAGGAATTCAATGATGCACGTACGGCATATTATTCAAATTCTAAATGGGAGAACGGATATCCTGCCGCTACAGGAATAGGGGCTTCATTTGATGGAGTGATAGTTGGATGTATTGCTGTAAAATATAAAAAACAAAATCATAAAGGGGTATATCCGATAGATAACCCATTGCAGATAGCCGCTCATGAGTATTCAAAGAATGTACTTATTGATAATAGTAGGGATGCGGTAAAGAGTACTCCTAAATTTGAACGGGCGAAACTTGTTGAAATAGATAATGGTGCGTGTTGCTTTGTTTCGGGAACTGCTGCCATAAGAGGTGAGGAAAGTATGGATGAAAGTTCGGCGAGATTGCAGACGATACAAACAATTGAAAACATAAACTATCTGATATCTAAAGAAAACCTGATTAGATTCGGATGTAAGGCTTATGATTTGAAGTTATGTAACCTTCGTGTATATGTCAAGAATGAAAAGGATTATGATGAAATAAAATCTGTAGTAGATGATGCATATCCCGGTGTTCCTGTTGTTTATACTGTTGCTGATGTATGCAGAGGGGAATTGTTGGTTGAAATTGAAGGTATATTAATATCGTGATATTATGAGAAATATTTTGTTTTTGTTAATCTGTGTATTGCTTCATGCGGTACAGGTTAAAGCCTCAAAACAGTGTAGTGATGAGGTGTTCTTAAGAAGGGCATATCTTACTGTCACAGGCTCTTTACCTTCTCCTCAAAAGTGTCTGAAGTTTATTAATGACAGTAATCCCGGCAAGCGTGAAGCTTTGGTTGATGAATTGCTTGACAGCGAACTTTATCTTAAATATATGCAGATGCACTGGGGGGATATATTGCGTATTAAATCAGAGTTTCCAAGTAACTTGTGGCCTAATGGGGTACAGGCTTATAACAGATGGATATATGAGCAATTGCTCCACAATGTTCCTTATAACAGGATGATTAGCAATTTATTGCTTTCGGAAGGCAGTAATTTCAGAGCACCGGCTGTGAACTTTTACAGAGGATTCCAGAAAAGAACTCCAGAGAATTTTTATAACAATATAAACCTGTTGTTTCTCGGAGACAGAAAATGTACTGATAACGGATATTTGTGCTTTTCGCAGGTGAAATTCAAGTCAACGAAAGAGTGGAAGGAAGAAATCATATATATTGATATACACAGAGAAGTGCCTGAGGAGAGAATTGTATTGAGTGACGGAACTGTGCTTACTCCGCGTACTGATACCGACTGGAGAAAGGAATATGTTTCATGGCTTACATCTTCCGGAAACAGAAGGTTTGCCGAGGTTATGGTAAATAGAATGTGGTATTGGGTATTTGGCAAAGGTATAGTAGATGAACCTGACGATTGGAGAAAGGACAATAAACCTTCCAATCCTAAATTACTGAAACAACTGACAGATTATTTTGTGAAGAATGATTTTGATATGAAGAAGTTGTTGAAAAAAATTATTTTGTCAGATGCCTTTAATTCAGAAATGTATCCCAAAGGCGACTATGTTTCCCAAAGACTTCCGGCTGAAGTTATAGTGGATGCTTTGGCATCAGTTACGGGAATATGGAATACATACCACAGTCGTGTGCCTGAACCTTTCACTTTCTATCCTCCAAAAACCAGGGCTGTACATTTGGGTGATGCTACAGTTTCTTCTACAGAATTGGAGCTTTTCGGAAAAGTGTCCAGAGATGTTTCTTTGGAAAGTCAGAGAAATAATTCTATTACTTCAAGGCAGTTGCTGTATCTGATGAATTCATCAGAGCTTGAACAGCGTATAAGGAAAAGCCCTAATCTCGCAAAGATTTGTAAACAGAATAAGAACGTGCCGCAGTTGGCAAATGCCATTACATTACTGGTACTTTCCAGAAAAGCAACTCCTGATGAAATAGGATTATACAGGAGTTATATGCAACAGAACAAATTGCCATTGAAGGAGTTGGCCGTGGACATAATGTGGATGCAGATAAACAGCAATGAGTTTCTTTATAATCATTAATTAGAATATTGTTATGAAAACCATATATGTGATTTTGAGTTTATTGTTTACAGGAATGTCAGGAATTGCAGCACAGAGGGCAAAATCCGTGATATTGGTATATCTTGACGGAGGACCGGCACAGACTGATACGTTCGATCCTAAACCAAATACATCGAGGGATTATTTCGGGAATTTCAAGGGGGTAATAGATACTAATGTTGAGGGTATTCAGATAGGTGAAAAACTGCCTTTGCTTGCAGGTATAGCTGACAAGTATTCTCTTGTAAGAAGTCTGACTCATGGTGTAAATGCTCACGAAACAGGACATTATTCTATGATAACAGGTGACTTGTCGGGTGGTTCTGTAGTATATCCTTCTTATGGTTCTGTGATTTCATATATGAAAAAAGATTCATACAAAGGGATATTGCCAAGCTATATTTCCGTGACAAGTGCTAACAGCCGTTTCAATGAAGGAGGATTTTTAGGAAACGAATATAAGTCCTTTGATACAGGAGGTCAACCTGAAAAAGCCCAATACGAGGTAGAGGGTATAATGAACAAGTTTGTTGACAAGGATAGAATGGATAAAAGGATGTCTTTGCTTGGTGAGTTTGAAAAACTGCCTATGGATAAGGATTTGATAGATTCTTTGAGAAATGTAAACATGAATTTCATATGGGGTGAGAGCAGGGAAATATTCAATCTGTCCAATGAACCGGATTCTGTAAGAGAACGTTACGGAAAAACGAGGCTTGGACAGTCTTGTCTTGTGGCAAGGAGATTGGTTGAGGCCGGTGTTCCGTTCGTAAATGTCCGTACTACAGGGTGGGACACACATAAGAAGCACTTTCAGTTTATGAATACCATGTTGCCGGATTTGGATAAAGCCTTGTCCGCCTTGCTGATAGATTTGGACCAAAGAGGTCTTTTAGACAGTACCATTGTGCTATGCGGAGGAGAGTTCGGACGTACTCCGAGAGTGATGTGGGAAGCTCCATGGAATGGCGGACGTGCACATTTCGGAGCGGCTTTCAGTTATTTGGTTGCCGGTGGAGGATTCAAGGGTGGCAAGGTCGTGGGTAAAACAGATAAGACGGGAGAGAATGTAGCGGAACGTCCGGTATATCCTTGCGATTTGATAGGAACAGTATATCTTCTTATGGGTATAGACCCTTATGGAAAGTTGCCTCATGTTTCGGAAGGCGATTTGCCTATCCTTCCTTCTTTATTGGACAAAAAGCAGAGCAATGGATTGTTGTATGAGATTATAGATGTAAAAAAATAATACTATGAATACTAAAAAGATTATATTAGGTATATTCTCCATTTTTACGGTTTCATTTCTTTCTGCGCAGAAACTTACTATGGGATATCTGTTTCCGGCAGGGGGCGAAAGCGGTAGTACCGTAGAAATAGAGGCCGGAGGTCTTAATCTTAATAAGGCTACCAAAGTGGTGTTCAATCATCAGGGTATAAAAGGTGAACTAATGCCTTTTGAAGAAAGTAAATCTGAAACAAAGAAACGCAAGAGGCTTAATGACCAGAGTAGTCCACAGCTTGCCGACAGGGTACGGATAAGAATATGTATAGCTCCTGATGTTCCTTGCGGATTATATGATTTACGCTTGCAGTCGCCACAAGGCGTTTCCAATATGTTACCTTTTGAGGTCGCTTCGTATCCTAATTTCCCGGAAAGCGGAAAGTCAACGTCTGATAATCCGGACGTTATAGATAAACTGCCGGTAGTATTATGTGGTCAGGCTACTCCCGGAGGTATTGACTATTTCAGATTTACAGGGCATAAGGGAGATGTTATGGTAGCATCAGTCAAGGGACGTTCGCTCGTTCCGTATATTGCTGATGCCGTTCCCGGCTGGTTCCAGCCTGTAATAAAAATTGTAGATTCAAAAGGACGTGAAGTAGCCTATTCTGATGATTATCTGTATAATGTCGATCCGCTTATAATAACTGAGCTGCAGAAGGATGATGAATATACCATAATGATTCATGATGCTATTTACAGAGGACGACAGGATTTCAATTACAGAATCCAGCTCGGTGTGATACCTTTCGTTACCGGACGTTATCCGGCCTATGGAATTGCCGGTAAAAAAATGAAACAGAAAATTGTCGGGGCAAATCTAGATGCACTGACGGAAACTGTTACTGTAAAGCATGAGGGTTATAACAAACTTACTTATACAGCCAAAAACGGTACTTCAAATGCAGTGTCTTTTTATGCCGTGCCGAAAGGTCTGAATTTTATCCAATATCCTGATAAAGAGGTTTTGCTGAATATGAATTCTGCAGTAGCGGATTCACTTACATCTAAGGACAAGATAAAAAAGTACAGGATAGTGGTACGTAAGAAACAGCCGGTTATTGTTGAACTTATAGGAAGGCGTAATGGTTCAAGAATAGATGCAGTTATGAGGTTGATTGATGAGGCGGAAAAAGTGGTTGCCAAAGTCGATGATACTGAAGATCCCGTTCAGGGACTTATGACTTTCCATGCAGATCCTGTACTTAATTATGTTCCGAAAGAATCCGGAGAAATGATTTTAGAGGTAGAAGATTTACATAGAGGCTATGGGATGGATTATCATTATTTGCTGAGAAGACACAAACAAATGCCTTCGTTTAATGCCTTTGTATCACCGGCCAATATATCTGTGCCTTCAGGTGGAGCATCTTCATTCCATATAGACATAAGCGGGAAATTGAAAAGACCGGCCGGTTTGGTGGTTGAGGGGCTGCCGGAAGGATTTACTACCAGCAGTATGGAGTTACAGGGAGGCAAAGGATGGGATGTTTCTATAACTTCACCGCATGGTGCGGACACGGGCCGTTTCCCTATAGAACTGAAATTGAAATATCCGTCTAAGGATGGAAACGGTTACAGCGATGTTCTTCCTGTTGACAATATGATGCAGGCTTTTTATTATACGCATCACATACAGGCAGCAGAATTGTCAGTCGAGGTATCGGAACCTTCGCCTTACAGTATGGGGTTGTCTATGAATGATGAGGAGGAAGTTTATATTTCTTTGACAGATACCGTTATTCCTGTAAAGATTTCATTGCATAAGGATGTAAATTTCAAAGATACGATAGGTCTGGAATTAGGCAAGAAAAATAAGATTTTTACACTTGATCCGGTTTCAGTGTTGCCTGAAGAAACAGAAAAGACTGTATATATAAAATTGGATAAAGCTTCTTTATCTAAATTTGCGGGTAAGAAATTTATGCCTTTATGGCAGATGAATATAATAGGAACGGTAAAGGGAGAAATTGTGAAACAGGGAAAGCGTACTTTCCAGAATGCCAAATACCGTGAAATGACTCCTTTCTTCCTTATAAAGATTAAAAAGGAAGAATAGAACGCTATGCTGTAAGATATGAAAAGGTTTTTGTGTGTTTCGCTTATAACAATACTAAGTCAGTTGTTTGTCTTTTCCCAAGGGATAGTCATCAGTGGTAAACTGATTGATTCTGTTTCGGGAGAGGCTGTCGAGTATGGAACAGTCCGGCTTTTAAGTTTGCCGGACTCTGTACTTGTGGTTGGAGGTGTAAGTTCGTCCGATGGTGCATTTAAGTTACAATCGTCATCAAGAGGAAATTTATTGCTTAAAATCTCGTGTATTGGATATAAAACACACGACATACCTCTTCAGTACGACCGTACATCTGCTTATAATTCGGAGTTGGGAATTATAAAATTGGTTTCTGATGCCATTATGCTCGATGAGGCTGTTGTCACAGCAGAAGCTCCTCCTGTCAAGGTTGATGAGGATACAGTGGCATATAACGCTTCGGCATATAAGGTGTCAGAGGGTGCTGTACTTGAAGAACTTATTGAAAAATTGCCGGGAGCTGAAGTGGATGATGATGGAAAAGTAAAGATTAACGGTCGTGAACTGAAGAAGATTATGGTTGACGGAAAAGAGTTTTTCGGCGGTGACCTGAAAACCGGACTTCAGAACCTTCCTGTAGAACTTATCGACCAGCTTAAGACATACAGCAAGGAATCGGATATGGAGAGAATGACCGGTATAGACGATGGCGATGATGAGGTGGTGCTCGATATCAAATTCAAGAAAGGTAAGAACAAGGGATGGTTTGGAAATCTTGATGCTGCAGGCGGAACACATGAACGGTATTCGTCTAAGGTTATGCTTAATAGGTTTGTTGAGGATACGCAACATTCCGTTATAGGCTCTGCAAACAATGTTGGCGACAGGAATTTCTCCAACAGTTCGCGTGCCAACTGGAAACAGAATAACGGTCTGATATCTGCATATAGCGCAGGGTACAATATGGCAATAAAGAATGAGAAACTCGAAATAGGAGGCAGTGTGCAGTGGAATGGAAGCGACAAGGATGTGCGTGGAATAAACTCCACGGAGAGGTTTTATTCTTCAAAAAGCACTTTCTCTAATGCCAATAATATCAATAAAAGCGGCTCCGGAAATATCAAGACCGAGTGGCGTCTGGAGTGGAAACCTGACCGGCTGACGACAATACTTTTCAGACCTGTATTTTCATATTCGTCTGATGATAATCTTCAGAGTAATGTTTCAGGGAGTTTCAATGCTGACCCTAATTCCGTGGTCGATAATCCCGATAACTATCTTTATCCGGCAGAGGATGATGAGATAGAGAAAGCATTAAGGAAAATCCGCATTAATTCATCTACGGTAGATAACTCTTCTGTGACTAAAAGGCTTAACGGTAGCACCTCGCTTACACTGAACAGAAAGATAGGAACCAACGGCCGTAACGTCGGGTTAAGACTTGGTATGGGTATAAACGAGTCGGATAATGACAGATTCCGTGACTCGGAAACCACATATTACCGTATAAAGAATTTTATGGGAGAAGATTCCGTGGCATACCGCCGTCAGTTAATAAATACAGAAACAGAAGGCCGGAATTATAGTGTACAGGCTACATACAGCGAGCCTATAGTTCAGTCTGTGTTTCTGCAGTTCAGCTATCAGTTTCTTTATAAAAACAGTTCCAGTGGAAAATCAACATATGATTTCATAGACTATGACGACTGGTCGCTCAATCAGAAGTTACCTCAAGGTTATGAATCGAGCGTGATTGACAGTCTTGGAAAGGATGCCGACTATAAGTATTTCAATCATGATATATCCATGACTGTACGTGTGGTAAAAAAGAAGTACAGACTGAGCGTGGGAGTAACTATGCAACCACAGAAATCAATTCTTTCTTACCGTCTTGGCGAGGCTTATATGGATACTGCAAGGCATGTGTTTAATTTTGCTCCGAAAATAGATTTCAAGTACCGTTTTTCAAAGGTGAGTCAGTTGCAGTTCAAATATTACGGCAAGAGTTCGCAGCCTGGTATGGAGGCTATGCTTCCTATAGAGGATAACTCCAATCCGCTTAACATACGTGTGGGTAATCCTGGACTTCTGCCTTCGTTCTCGCATAATATACGCTTGGGAATGAATACCTACAATAACGACCATCAGCGTTCTGTCATTATAAATGCCAATGTATCAATTGTTCAGAACAGTATCAGCAACAGCACGATGTATAATGAGGAAACAGGAGGGCGCATCACAATGCCTAAGAATATAAACGGTAATTGGAACGGTAGTCTTTCTGCCGGATTCAATATGGCATTGAGAAACAAGAAGTTCACTATTCATGCCAATACTTCTTTCAGATATAGAAACAGTGTGGGATATATTTATGAAAGTTCTACAAAATCGACAATGAAGAATACTTTGTCGGAAACCGGACTGAATGCCAGACTGAGCGGTGTATTCAGAAACTCGCTTATGGAACTTTCTGCAAACTCGTCTTTCGGATATACATTTGAGAAAAACATGCTTTATCCTGAAAATAATCAGGAACCTTACACATTCTCTTATGGTTGTTCGGCCACGTTCAATCTGCCGTGGAACGTAAGTATTATGTCCGGAATAGTAAACCAGGGACGCAGGGGGTACGACGATGAGTATTTCAACCGCGACGAACTGTTGTGGAATGCCCGTCTTTCAAAATCGTTCTATAAGGGCAGGGCGATATTCAGCATTGAGGCATACGATATGCTTGCCCGTAAAAGCAATATATCGAGGAGTCTGAATTCCAATGTACGCTCCATAACCGAGTATAACGGAGTGAACAGTTATGTCATGGCACATTTCATTTACAGATACAATGTTATGGGCGGTAAGAGAAGAAAGTGATTTCGGGATTAATCTCTTTCAGAACGTCTAACATCTTGTCTCTGTTTTCAGGTGCAAGATATGTTTTCTTTCCGTTTTTCTCTACTATGATAGTGTCGTAAGGGATATTAAGGGTAAATCTCTTCTTTTCTTTCAGAGCTGTAATTCCCTCTATGTCCAATATGTTGATGGATTTATACTTGAACCCTCTTACATTCAGATATTCATCTGTAATGCTATATTCTGTCTGGTATATTCGTATGCATGATGTGAGTGCCATAAAAATGAAACAGGCAATGAACGGAATAAGGTTGTCAACGTTTCTTTCTGACAATAATACCAAAATCAGGCATAATGCTATTGCTGTGACGGAATACATCATGGACATCCAAACGCAACTTTTGGCTTTTTCCGACATTCGTGAACTGAAAGTTTTCATACTATTGTGGTTTTTATATGTTATAAATGGTGTTTTAACAACTGACTGATATTACAAATGTAGGTAAAAAACATGATTTATACATCTTTTAGCATTAAAAATGCAGCAATTACATTTATAAATTGTTTCTTTATATAAAGATATATGTTTAACCAAATCAAAGCATATGAAGAAAAGTTGTTTTTTGATGGGATTGATGCTGATGCTCATCGTTTTTCCCATAACATTAGAAGCACAGAATTATGATAAACAGTGGAAAGAGGTTGAGGCACTTCAGAAAAAAGATCTTCCACGTTTGGTTATAGAGAAATCGGAAAATATATTCTTGCAGGCCGTTGCAGACAGGAACCTGCCGCAGATGATTAAGGCTTTTATGGTCTGTTCGGAATATAAGGTAAGGCTGAGTCCTGATAGCCTTAATGCGCAGAAAGAAATACTGAAGGAGTGGGCTGCGTCAGAAAGTGACGCAGTAGGAAAGGCTGTACTCAACAGTATTATGGCGACGGTCTATGCATCGGAAACACCTCTGAAGGTCGATCCCGTAATATCGTGCTTGCGCTTGTCTTTGCAGGAAAAAGATTTGTTGGCATCACGTTCGGCTGTCTTGTTCTATCCTGTTGTTATCTCAAATGATTTGAGCAAGGAGTATTTTGATGACAATATGTACGATTTTCTTGCCCGTCAGGCTGTGCGTACGTTGCTTTCTGTTCCTGTTAGAGAAAATGAGAAGAAAATCCATAATGAGATACTTGGCATCTATGATTCATTGATAGCCTTGTACTCAGATGCGGAAAGTCCGTATCGCGATAAAAAAGCGGAGGCTTTGACACGTGAGGCAAGGCTTGTCTATCTCTCTGACAACTGTGTGTATCCCAAGGATAAACTGTCTTCGGATGAGGCAATAAAGGAATTTAAGAAGTTGGCCTCTGAGTATCAGGATATTGACGTTTATTGTGATATAACATTAAAACTTGCTCAGAAATACAATCAGCTTCGTGAGAGGGTAGAGGCAATGTCAGAAATCAGAAAAGCTTTGGAATTGTATCCAGAAACAAGATGGACTGAAGACCTTAAGAAATTGGAAAATAATATTCTTGCTCCGTCACTCAGGGTGGAAATACCGTTTGTCTATCCCGGATACAGGACAGACATAAAAGTGTCATATAATAATATCACGAGTGTCACCATTGAAGCATACAGATTGAATTTGCCTCCGACTACTGACAAGTTAGGAAGAAACCGCGACTCGGAACAGATAATAAAGAAATATGGCACACGTGTAGCTGTCAACAATTATACTCTTCCGCCTACAGCTGATTATAAAGTCAGAAATACTCAGCTTAAATATAAACTGCCTGATTCAGGAATTTATATGCTGAAACTGTATTCCAAACAGAAGGAGGATGTGGTATGCTATGAGGTGGTTTATATATCTCCATACCAGTGTGTGATGGTAAATTTGCCTGACAATATGGTGGAGATGGTAGCGCTTGAACGTATGACGGGGCATCCTGTTCCTAAAGCCGAGATAGTTTCATATATAAGACGAGACGGTAAGTATGAGGTAAAAAATATTTATCAGACAGACGTAAATGGTACTGTAGAGATAGCCAGGGATAAAGATAAGTTTGTCTGTTATAGTGTACGGACAAGTGGAAATGATTTTATGAAGCCTGTATCTGTATATTCCGGAGGCTTTTATGCGAATAATGATAATAACGATATTACAAAGCATACGAAAATATTTACAGACCGTTCCATCTATCGTCCGGGGCAGAAGGTTTTTGTGTCCGGAGTGGTATATATGCAGGACGGTGATTCTATCTCTGTGTCTAATGATTCTGAAGTGAATGTCTCACTTCTGGATGCCAATAGAAAGACTGTTGAAAATGTTAAAGTTCAAACCGATGAATTTGGCGTTTACAGTGCGGAGTTTGTTTTAAAACCCAACGCCATGCCGGGTATGTACTCTGTAAAAGCAGGAGAGCAGTATGAAACAATACGTGTAGAGGAGTATAAACGTCCTACTTTCGATGTGGTTTTCAGTAAGATGGAAGATGCATTTTCTTTCGGTGATTCTGTTCGTGCAGATGCAAAGGCTGCAACATTTGCCGGTTCTCCTTTGCGTATGGCCAAGGTGGAATACAAGGTATTGCGCCAGGATATCGAGTGGTTCAGATTCTATAGAAATGAAAAAGAACTTATATCCGGTGAAACCATGACTGACGCTGATGGTAGATTTCATGTTGATTTTCATTTGTTGAAACCGGAATCCGGCAATCTGTCAGCGAATTTTATCTGTAGCAGATTTAGAGTCATGGCGACTGTTACGAGTCTTTCCGGCGAAACGCAGAGTGGGGAATATGTGTTCTCTGTAGGTGGTGAATCACTCAGTTTCAACATTTCAGGCTTGCCTGATAAGTTGGCGAAGGAAAGGATTGGAGATATTAAGTTTGAAGTTTTAAATTACGACGGAATACCGGTAGAAACCAATGTGAGATATGAGATTTACAAGTTGGGTGGTGAGCGTAATACGGTGGGTAAGCCTGTGTTCAGCAGTGAAGTGCAGTCACGTAAGCCTTTTGTACCCTATGCTTTGTCTTCGCTTCCATCCGGCAGTTATCGCCTAAAGGTATCAACTGCGGATAGCAAGGAACGTGAAACTTCACATACTCAGGATTTTGTATTGTTCTCACTGTCCGATTCTGTTCCGCCTTTTGATACTGCATGGTGGTTTTATCAGGACGGAGAATCATTTGCCAATGACGGAAAAGTTGACTTTTATGTAGGTAGCAGTGAGGAAGATGCTTATCTTATGCTTGATGTCTTTACATCCGAAAAAAGGATAGAAAGCAAGAGGATTACTTTCTCTAATTCAATTCGTAAGTTCAGATATAGCTATAAAAAGGAATATGGTGATGGTATTACAGTATGTTTGTCTCTTGTCCGTAATGGTGAATTATACAGGGAAACTATACAACTTGCAAAGCCTGAGCCTGATAAAAAACTGCTCATTGAGTGGAAAACATTCAGGGACAAGTTGGTTCCGGGACAGACTGAAGAATGGAAACTTACTGTCAGAGACAAGTCCGGCAATCCTGTAAAGGCATCAATGCTTGCTTCGGCATATGATGCTTCGCTTGACGAATTCTACCCTCATGGATGGTATTTCAGCACTTATTTCAGAAGAAATTTCATACCTGTTCGTTTTCAGACTATAGCAGGCGATAGAAGACTTAATATGAATGTACCTTATGATTATTATTCGGCAGGGAATGGTATAGACTTCTTCAGAGGAGATGGTTTCACATGCTTTATGCCGTTTTGCTTTAATTATTACGGCACACAGAGAGATATTATGGCTAAGGCTTCAATTCCGGTTGGATTTGCTGCAAGCCGTAATTCGGTGACTCTTAATTATATTGAGCCAGAAGTAGCGGCAGATGAAACTGTGAAAGTTACGGATGGAGCTTCATCTCCGGCGCTTCGTGAAAACTTCTCCGAAACAGCCTTCTATTACCCACGTCTGCATACCGATTCAACAGGAACAGTCACATTGTCGTTCGTTATGCCTGATGCCTTGACGAAATGGAATTTCAATGGTTTCGTTCACACCAAAGATATGGATTACGGCTTGGTGAAAGCTTCGTTCACAACGTCGAAACCGTTTATGGTACAGCCCAATATGCCTCGTTTCGTAAGAGTGGACGATGACTCTTCGTTATCTTCTTCGCTCATTAATATGTCCGATGGAAATATTAGCGGAAAGGTGACAATGACCATATCAAATCCATTCAGCGGTAAGGTGGTATATTCCGTAACAAAAGATTTCAATGTCCGTGAGGGTGAAACAGGTGTCGTTACTTTCAATTATAAGGTAACTGAAGGAATAGACGTATTGGTTTGTACAATAATGGCTGAGGCCGGTGAGTTCAGCGATGGCGAACGTCATTATCTGCCTGTATTGTCGGACAAACAGTTGATAGTTGAGAACATCCCGGTGCAGTTGCGTGGAGATGAATCCAAGACGGTAGATACCGGAAAACTGTTTAATGGCGGAAGTCAGACAGCCACAAACAAAAGACTTACTGTGGAAATGACGGCCAATCCGCAATGGCACGTGATTCAGGCATTGCCTGTACTTGGCACTCCTTCTTCGGATGACGCCATGTCGTGGGCTGCTGCATTGTATGCCAATTCATTGTCTTTGCATATCGTCAAATCAAATCCGAAAATCAAGCAGGTGTTCGATACATGGGTGTTGCAAGGCAAAGGCGATAAAGATTTCTGGTCGGAACTGTCGAAGAATGAGGAACTGAAGAATATCATCATCGAAGAAACTCCATGGCTGGCAGAAGCGGAAGATGAAGCAGCACGGAAGCAGCGCATAGCTTTGCTTTTCGATGTGAACGGAATGAACGACAGACTTTCTGTGGCTGTAACAAATCTGGCGCAACTGCAGTTGGAGGACGGTTCATGGCCGTGGTTCAAGGGTATGTCGTCAAGTCCATATATCACTCTGCAGATAGTGCAGTCATTGGCAAGGCTTAAGAGTTTGGGAATAACATTCGGTTCGCAGATGAACAATGTTTATCTGAAAGCAATCGGATATCTTGCGAAAGTGGCTGCCGAGTGGCATAGCCGCGTGATTAAGAATAAAAACACTTATTGGCCACAGTATATGATAATGCATTATCTGTATGTTTGTGCGATAGATAAGGATGCTGCACGTCAGGCGGATGCAAAGGTCAATTCATATTTTACGGATTATTTCATGGGCAAGTCCGCATCGCTCGATATACAGGATAAATCCGTAATGGCTACGGTGATGGATGCAGCCGGAAAGAAGAATGAGGCAAAGGTGCTGTTGCAGTCAATCATGGAATATATGGTCAGCAATGAAGAAATGGGTTCTTATTTCGATACCTACAAGGCTGGATATTCTTGGTGTAACTATAGAATACCGGCTCATGTATCTGCTATGGAGGCCATAATGCGTTTGGGAGAGAACAAGGAGGCTCTGCTTGATGATATGCGCCTATGGCTGTTGAAGCAGAAGCAGGTACAAGTGTGGGACACTCCGGTATCGTCTGTAAATGCCATATACGCTTTTCTTGCTGATGGAGGAAGCAGGCTCGATTCCACTTCTGTTATGACAGCAAACGTTGGCGGTGAAACAATCACTACTCCGGATGATGCGATAGGTCAGGTCTCAGTATCACTGTGTGGGGATGAGATAAATAATGTAAAGGCTGTAACTGTTTCACGTAAAGGTTCCGGTACGGGATGGGCTTCTGTATATACACAGTGTCTTGAAAGTATGGATAAGGTGAAACTTTATGATGGCGACGGATTGAGGATAGAGCGCAAGTATATGTCCGGTGACAGGGAGATAGACCGTGAATCAGTATTGTCGGTAGGTGATAAGGTTACGGTATCCATTACCGTCAGTGCCGACCGTGATATGGATTTCGTAAGAATAAAGGATGAAAAGCCGGCATGTCTTGAAGCGGCATCGCAACTTTCGTCTTATTCATGGTCAGGCGGACTTGGATACTATCGTGTAAACAAGGATGCGTCAGTGGAGTTTTTTGTTGACAGTATACGCAAAGGTACTTATACTATCACTTATGATGCTTATGTCACTCGCTCCGGAAATTATGTTTCAGGTCCTGCTTCTGTGATTTCGGTCTATGCGTCTCAGTTCGGTTCGCATTCCGAAGGATTTGCTATAACGGTTAGGTAGATTTATGAAAATGCCTGTATATAGAAAGCGGAACACGTGCGTGTTCCACCCGTTACACGTACGTGTTCCGCGCGCGTCACGTACGTGTTCCACGCGTTACACGTACGTGTTCCGCCATGTCTGTTTAGGCGTTTATACTTCTCTTTGTTGTCTTTTTACAATTTCTTTTAAAAAAAGATTGTATCAACTATTGTTTAATTAAAAATAAACCTATATCTTTGCACCGCATTTGAGAAAAACGCCTTCGGGGTGTAGCGCAGTCCGGTTAGCGCACCTGCTTTGGGAGCAGGGGGTCCC
>NZ_DXVR01000030.1:22547-30320 GCF_019417265.1 Bacteroides sp. | reverse complement strand
CTGACTCTCAATTTCCGATTGCTCAATTCGCAAAGCATTTCTTTTTGACTATAATTTTACTCTGATGCTTCCGTTGAGCTTGCTCTATGCAGGAATTGGAACATCGATTACAGGCGTCATAACCAACATGAAAGTCCTTATATATACGCCGCTTTTGGCATTCTTTATCGGTTTGTATATGCTTGTAGTACTTGTTTCGGATGGCAATTCCACAGTATATTGGCATTTGTATTTCGGAATAGCCATTCTATTTATGATGATTATACCGGGACATATTATTAACAGAAATTCCAGACAACAATGCTTAAAGAATTAAATCCTCTGATACATTCTCAGTTGAGGCTTGCGATAATGACTCTTTTACTGTCTGTAGATGAGGCTGATTTTAATTATCTGAAAGAGAAAACCAATGCTACGGCAGGTAATATCAGTGTACAGCTCGATAAACTGAGCAGTGCAGGATATGTTGAGGTGACGAAAGAGTTTATCGGAAAGAAGACAAGAACTTCGTGCCGGATGACTGAGGCCGGTAGAAAGGCTTTTGAAGAATATGTGGCAGTGTTAAAGACGTATATTGATTTATAATAAGGTGAGGCAGTCCGGTGTCGGGTTGCCTTTCTGTTAGTAATATTCTTGTGAAAAATCATATCAATAAGTAGTCCTAAATAAAAAGATTGCGTGATTTTGTAATTTAATATCCGTAATTTCTTATATTTGCGTCATTAATAGATATGAAACCAAGAATTGTATGGAATGTAAATATAAAAGAATAGCTGTAAAGATTGGCAGTAATGTACTTACGAGAAAGGATGGTACACTCGATGTTACTCGAATGTCAGCACTCGTAGACCAGGTGGCAGAACTTCACAGGGCAGGAGCTGAAATAGTGCTTGTATCATCGGGAGCAGTGGCTTCCGGACGCAGTGAGGTGAAGCCTTTGCGTAAGCTTGACAGTGTAGACAGCCGCCAGTTGTTTTCGGCAGTAGGGCAGGCTAAGCTGATAAACAGATATTACGAACTGTTTCGCGAACATGGAATTACGGTAGGTCAGGTGCTTACAACCAAGGAAAGTTTCTCCACAAGGCGACATTATCTCAATCAGCGCAACTGTATGCAGGTGATGCTGGATAATGATGTTATTCCCATAGTAAATGAGAATGACACTATCTCTGTTACGGAACTTATGTTTACAGATAATGACGAGCTTTCAGGACTTATTGCTGCTATGATGGATGTTCAGGCATTGGTTATTCTGAGTAATATCGACGGTATCTACAATGGTGCTCCTTCACAGCCTGGAGTGACTGTTATAAGAGAGGTGGAACAGGGTAAGGACTTGTCGGACTATATCAGTACAGAGAAATCCGGATTCGGCAGGGGAGGTATGCTGACTAAAAGCAGTATTGCCCGTAAGGTGGCAGATGAAGGTATAACAGTGTTTATAGCCAATGGCAAGAAAGACAATATACTAGTTGATTTGATTTCCAATCCTGAAGAAACAGTTTGTACCAGGTTTGTTCCTTCGGAGAACGGTGTTTCAAGTATCAAGAAATGGATAGCGCATAGCGATGGATTCTCTAAAGGTAAGATTGTTGTCAATAATAAAGCTGCGGACAAATTGCGTGGTGACAAGGCAGTAAGCCTGCTTCCGGTAGGAGTGACAGATATAATAGGTGATTTTGAGAAAGATGATATTGTTACGATTGTAAATTCTGAAGACGAGAAGATAGGAGTTGGCCGTGTCAGTATGTCATCGGCAGATGCAAAGTCTGTTATAGGTATTCATGGAAAGCCTTATCTTGTACATTATGATTATTTATATTTAGAATAACTTTCATAATGTTATTCTTTTTACTATTTTTGTGGAAAATAACTTAAAGACTATGGTTGAACAGATAAAACAAATAGCAATGCGCCTTCAGGGATTGCGCGATGCTCTCGACCTGACAGTGGAGCAGGTGGCGGAAAAGATTGGAGTTACTCCGGAGAAATATATCGCTATGGAAAGTGGCGAGACAGATCTTTCGGTAAGTACACTTCAGAAGATTTCAACAGAGTTTGGCGTTTCTCTTGATGAACTTATGTTTGGTGAGGAGCCACATATGCGCTCATATTTTCTTACTCGCCGCGGGGCAGGTATCTCTGTGGAAAGAACCAAGGCATATAAATACGAATCGTTGGCTTCAGGCTTCAAAAACAGAATTGCTGATCCGTTTATCGTAACAGTAGAGCCAAAACCTGAAAGCACTCCTATATATTATAACACCCATTCCGGACAGGAGTTCAATATGGTGATTGAAGGTCGTCTGTTGCTGAATATCAATGGGAAGGAACTTATCCTCAATCCTGGCGACAGCCTGTATTTCGACTCCTCTCTTCCTCACGGAATGAAGGCGCTCGACGGAAACAATGTTAGATTCTTAGCGATAGTAATGCAATAATCAGATACGATATATATGTTAGAGAGATTTGTAAAACAGACACATTTTACCTCACAAGAGGATTTTATAAAGAACTTCAAAATAGAAGTTCCTGAAAACTTCAACTTCGGCTATGATGTTGTAGATGCGTGGGCAGCCGAAGAACCGGATAAAGAAGCGATATTATGGACAAATGATAAAGGTGCGTGCATCCATTTTTCGTATGCCGACCTGAAAAAATATACAGACCAGACAGCATCTTACTTTCAGAGCCTCGGTATAGGCCATGGCGACAAGGTTATGCTTATTCTGAAACGCCGATATGAGTTCTGGTATTCAATCATTGCTCTTCACAAACTTGGAGCTGTTGTAATTCCAGCTACACATCTTCTTACAAAGAAAGACATTGTTTACCGCTGTAATGCCGCATCTATCAAAATGATAGTTATGGCGGGTGAGGAAGTGATTACAAAGCATGTGATAGATGCTATGCCTGAGTCACCTACAGTAGAGAAGCTCGTAAGCATAGGGCCTGATATTCCTGAAGGTTTCCTTGATTTCCATAAGGGAATTGATAATGCTGCTCCTTTTGTACGTCCTGAACACGTAAATACCAACGATGATATATCATTGATGTACTTCACATCAGGTACTACAGGCGAGCCTAAGATGGTGGCACACGACTTCACTTATCCTTTGGGACATATTGTGACAGGAAGCTTCTGGCACAATCTTCACAAGGACAGTCTTCATCTTACTATTGCCGATACAGGATGGGGTAAGGCTGTTTGGGGAAAATTGTACGGACAGATGATAGCCGGTGCAACAGTCTTCGTATATGACCATGAGAAGTTTACTCCTGCAGATATTCTTCAGAAGATACACGACTATCATATCACATCACTTTGCGCGCCTCCTACAATATACCGTTTCCTCATCCGTGAAGACCTGTCGAAGTACGATCTTTCATCATTGGAATATTGTACTACTGCCGGTGAGGCTTTGAACTACTCAGTATATGAAACATTCCTCAAGATAACAGGAATACGCCTGATGGAAGGTTTCGGACAGACAGAGACGACGCTGACACTTGCCACGTTCCCATGGATGGAACCGAAACCGGGAAGTATGGGTGTGCCTAATCCACAGTACGAGATAGACCTTATAAAACCTGACGGACGCAGTGCAGAAGATGGTGAGCAGGGACAGATTGTGGTTCGTACAAACCATGGCAAACCATTGGGATTGTTCAAGGAATATTACCGTGCTCCTGAACTTACCCACGAGGCTTGGCATGACGGCATTTATTACACCGGCGATGTGGCATGGCGCGATGAAGACGGATATTACTGGTTCGTTGGACGTGCGGACGATGTAATCAAGAGTTCCGGCTACCGTATAGGCCCGTTTGAAGTGGAAAGTGCGTTGATGACACACCCGGCCGTAGTGGAATGCGCAATTACAGGTGTACCGGACGAAATCCGCGGACAGGTTGTCAAGGCTACAATTATCCTTGCCAATGATTATAAGGATAAGGCTGGCGATGCCTTGATAAAGGAACTTCAGGACCATGTGAAGCGTGTTACTGCTCCATACAAATATCCGCGTGTGATAGAGTTTGTAGATGAGCTTCCTAAGACTATCAGCGGTAAGATTCGTCGTGTGGAAATCCGTCAGAAGGACAATCAGTAATTGAAATAGTATAATAACAGAAAATCCCAAGGAGTACGATTATGTAACCTTGGGATTTTTTGATATTCGCTTTAAAGTATTATTTCTGTCTTACAAATATATTGATTGGTGTACCGCACAGTTTCCAGCGTTCTCTCATCTTGTTTTCCAGGAAACGTTTGTAAGGGTCTTTTACATACTGTGGCAAGTTTGCAAAGAATACAAACGAAGGAATCTGAGTGTTAGGCAGCTGTGTGATATATTTAATCTTGATATACTTACCCTTGTTTGATGGTGGTGGGTAAGCCTCTATCAGAGGCAGCAACTCTTCATTCAGGCGCGCAGTAGGTATTTTGGTTGTCTTTGCAGAGTAAACCTCTTTCGCAGCTTCCAGTACCTTAAGAATACGCTGTTTTGTCAGAGCCGATGCAAAGATTATAGGGAAGTCTGTAAAAGGAGCGAATCTGTTGCGGATAGCATCCTCGTAGTTCTTCATAACCTTTACAGTTTTATCCTCTACAAGGTCCCATTTGTTTACTACGACTACCAGTCCCTTCTGATTTCGCTGTATGAGACTGAAAATGTTGAGGTCCTGACCTTCGATACCTCTTGTAGCATCAATCATCAATATGCAGACATCAGAGTTTTCTATGGCACGTATAGAGCGTACAACTGAATAATACTCCAAGTCCTCGTTGATCTTGTTCTTCTTTCTGATACCGGCTGTGTCAACCAGGTAGAAGTCGAAGCCGAACTTGTTGTATCTTGTGTAAATAGAGTCGCGTGTAGTACCTGCGATTTCCGTTACAATATTTCTTTCTTCGCCGATGAATGCATTTACGATTGATGATTTTCCTGCGTTAGGTCTACCCACTACTGCAAATCTTGGAATATCTTCTTCGAATATTTCGTCTGCATCCTTCTTGAATTTCGATACTATAAGGTCCAGAAGGTCGCCTGTACCGAATCCGCTTAATGCAGATATACAGTAAGGGTCGCCCAATCCCAAAGAGTAGAATTCTGCCGAATTATATTGCAAATCATTGTTGTCAGTCTTGTTTGCAACCATCAATACAGGCTTCTTGGAGCGTCTGAGTATGCCTGCAACTTCCATATCCAGGTCGGTAACACCGTTCATTACGTCTACTACGAACAGTATTACATCAGCTTCCTCCATTGCCAGAAGAACCTGTTTGCGGATTTCCTCTTCGAAGATGTCATCCGAGTTTACAACCCATCCTCCGGTGTCGACAACAGAGAATTCCTTGCCGAGCCATTCAGCTTTACCATATTGGCGGTCGCGTGTAGTACCAGCCTGCTCATTTACTATAGCCTGGCGGGTTTTTGTCAAACGATTAAACAGTGTCGACTTTCCCACATTCGGGCGTCCGACGATAGCAACTAAATTTCCCATGTTTATAATAGTTTACGGCTGTCCCAGCCGGTGATTAATCTAATTGATAACCAAAATTCTTTAATTCCTTATCCGAACTTCTCCAGTCTTTGTCCACTTTCACGAATGTTTCCAGATAAATGGATTTCTTGAAGAAGTGTTCCAGAGTCTTTCTCGCTTCAGTAGCAACTTTTTTAAGGGCTTTACCCTGATGTCCTATTATGATTCCTTTCTGTGAATCACGCTCTACATAGATGACTGCATTTATACGGATGCTTTTTGCGTCTTCCTTGAATTGCTCCACTACTACCTCTACGGAATACGGAATCTCCTTGTCATAGTATAAGAGAATCTTTTCTCTTATTATTTCAGTGACAAAGAAGCGGGCAGGTTTGTCTGTCCATTGATCCTTGTCAAAATATGGTGGCGAGTCAGGAATAAGTTCCTTGATTCGCTTCATTACGACATCCACATTAAACTTTGCTATGGCTGATATAGGAATGATTTCCGCATTTGGAAGCATTTCGTGCCATTCTTCTACGAGTTTAATGAGGATATCCTGATTTATGAGGTCTATCTTGTTGATAAGCAGTATTACCGGAACTTTCATGTTACGCACTTTTTCCATAAAGTCGGTATTCTTGTCCGGTTTTTCTACTGTATCTGTTACGTATAGCAGGACATCAGCATCAACCAATGCTGATTCAGAGAAGTTGAGCATTGATTCCTGTAACTTGTAATTGGGTTTCAATACGCCCGGAGTGTCAGAAAAGACTATCTGCATATCGTCCGTATTCAGGATTCCCATTATACGGTGGCGTGTTGTCTGTGCCTTGAACGTTGCTATGGATATTCTTTCTCCTACCAGCAGGTTCATCAGGGTAGATTTCCCCACGTTGGGGTTACCGACTATATTTACAAATCCGGCTTTGTGCATAATATAAATTCTCGTAATACATACAAAAAAACGCATCTGTCAGGGATGCGTTTTTTGTATATTTGTTTTATTGATTCTCAAATATTACTTATTTCCGTCATAACCCCACTTGACATAAGCTGCTCCCCAGGTAAATCCGGCACCAAATGCAGTGAAGATTATGTTGTCTCCTTTTTTCAGCTTCTTTTCGTAATCCCACAAGCACAAAGGCAATGTTCCTGCACTTGTATTACCGAAATGCTGAATGTTGAGCATAACTTTCTCTATAGGTACACTTAGTCTTGAAGCTACAGCGTCAATAATTCTCAGGTTAGCCTGATGAGGAACAATCCAGTCGATATTGTCTTTGTTAAGACCGTTTCTTATGGCTATCTGTTCTGTTACATCAGACATGTTTGATACTGCATATTTGAAGACAGTTCTACCTTCCTGATACAGATAGTGCATTTTGTTGTCTATTGTAAAATAAGAAGGAGAGCACACAGAACCACCTGCTTTCATATGAAGGAAAGGAAGTCCTTTACCGTCTGTACGCAATATCGAATCCATTATACCATAGTCTTCAGTAGTAGCCTCTACCATACATGCAGCTGCACCGTCACCGAAGATAGGACAAGTGGCGCGGTCGGAATAGTTGACCATTGACGACATCTTGTCTGCACCTACTATGATAATTTTTTTATGTCTTCCTGACTGTATCATGCTTGCTGCTGTTTCCATTGCATACAGGAAACCGCTGCAGGCAGCCTGCAAGTCGAATGCATAAGCATTCTTAAGTCCCAACTTGTCGCATAGGATTGATGCTGTAGAAGGGAAATGGTAGTCAGGAGTAGTTGTTGCTACTATAACGCAGTCTATCGAATCCGGGTCAGAATTCGTTTTCTGCATCAGCTGTTTGGCAGCTTTACGTGCCATATATGAAGTTCCCAAACCTTCTTCGTTAAGAATACGTCTTTCCTTCACTCCGATACGGGTCATTATCCATTCGTCGTTAGTGTCGACCATTCTTGACAATTCTTCGTTTGTAAGAACATAGTCAGGTACATATCCCCCAACCCCTGTAATTACCGCATTAATCTTTTCCATTGTTTCAAATTTTAGTTTGAATCCTAAAAATAAAGCCGAAGAGCCGAAGCCCTCCGGCTTTATTTTTTCAAGAACATAAGCTGTTCATGACAAAGCACTGCCCGGATTAAAGAGCAGCTTCTTTTTCGATTGCTAATTTACCTCTGTAGTAACCACAAGCTCCACATACTGTGTGATACACATGCCATTCACCGCAGTTTGGGCAAATTGCTAAAGTAGGAGCAACTGCTTTATCGTGAGTTCTTCTCTTAGCAGTTCTCGTTTTT
>NZ_DXVR01000030.1:0-22537 GCF_019417265.1 Bacteroides sp. | reverse complement strand
CTTTTAGGATGTGCCATTTTTCTAAAACTTTATTTAATTATTATCTAATATTTTCTTTAATGCATCCCAACGAGGGTCTGTCGCCTTTACTTCTGTGTCATCTGCATCGGTTTCTGTACCTTCTTCGCCATCGTCTTCTTCATCGTCGTAAGCGTCTTCTGCCACTTCGTTGCTGTCATACCTTATCAAATCGTTAAGTTTTTCTTGCATTTGTTCGTTACACTCACCTTCTTCGTGCACAATTCTACAAGGAAGACTAAGATATGCAAATTCGTATATGTACCAGGCAATATTTATTATGCCTTCGTCTTCAGGTATTATCAGAATTTCATCCTCGTCGGAGAATTCCTTACCCAATTTTACTTTTAGTGTGTTGTCTGTGTCGATGTCTACTTCCACTTCGTCAAGACATCTGTCGCATATACCTGTAACAACTCCCTCTATGTGAAAGTTCAGACAGTATGCTCCTATGCCTTTTTTAACTTCCACAGAAACACTCAGCTTGCCTTTCTCAAATCCGGAAGCTTCTATCAGTTTAAAAAACTCGTCATCTACATTATAATTAAATATAGCGGATGATTCTCTCAAGTTCTTTAAATCAATATCGTATAATTCTATTCTTTCCAAGTTTCAACACCATATAAATCGGGCGACAAAGTTACAAATAATAATTCATTAATTCTAATAATTCACATTTTTATTTTGATAAAAAATCATTTTACCGTTTCTTTTCGTATTGAAATATGCAGTTGGCAATAATGATTGCGTAATGTTACATAAATATTAAATATGACTGCGGCAGGTATAATATATAATAAAAAAGATACATGAAAGGTGTGGTAATATAATAATTATTGATTAAATTTGCGGCATATAAGAAAATAAATAAGAAATAAATCACTATATATTATGTTAACCCAAATAATTAATGCCCGTATTTTAACGCCACAAGGTTGGCTTAAGGACGGTTCTGTAATAATTCGTGATAATAAAATTCTTGAAGTAACCAATTGTGACCTTGCCATAGTTGGTGCGAAACTTATTGATGCCAAGGGTATGTATATCGTACCGGGCGGAGTGGAAATTCATGTTCACGGTGGTGGTGGCCGAGACTTTATGGAAGGCTCTGAAGATGCTTTCCGTGCTGCAATCAAGGCTCACATGCAGCATGGTACGACAAGTATTTTCCCTACTCTGTCGTCTTCTACCATTCCTATGATACGTGCGGCTGCTGCAACAACAGAAAAATTGATGCAGGAGAAAAACAGTCCCGTTCTCGGACTTCATCTTGAAGGACATTATTTTAATATGAAGATGGCCGGCGGACAGATGCCTGAAAATATCAAGAATCCTGACCCGGAAGAATATATCCCGTTGCTCGAAGAAACTAACTGTATCAAGCGTTGGGATGCCGCTCCGGAATTGCCTGGAGCAATGCAGTTTGCCAAATACATAACTTCCAAGGGTATTCTTGCTTCTGTAGGCCATACGCAGGCTGAGTATGAGGATATTCTAACAGGATATGAGGCCGGATATACACATGCCACTCATTTCTATAACGCAATGCCGGGATTCCACAAACGCAGGGAATACAAATACGAAGGAACAGTAGAAAGTATATACCTTATAGATGATATGACTGTAGAGGTAGTGGCCGACGGTATTCATGTTCCTCCTACAATTTTGCGTCTTGTACACAAAATCAAGGGTGTTGAAAGAACTGCATTGATTACAGACGCTCTTGCCTGTGCGGCAAGCGACAGTCAGGAAGCTTTCGATCCTCGAGTAATAATTGAAGACGGAGTTTGTAAGTTGGCCGACCGCTCTGCACTTGCCGGAAGTATAGCTACTATGGACAGGCTTATCAGAACTATGGTTCAGAAAGCTGAAATACCACTTGAGGACACTATAAGAATGGTTTCGGAAACACCGGCCAGAATTATGGGTGTGCTTGACAGAAAGGGAACTCTCGAAAGAGGAAAGGATGCTGATATCATAGCTCTTGACCGCGACCTTAACGTACGTGCCGTATGGGCAATGGGAGAAATGGTAGAAGGAACTAATAAATTATTCTGATAACGATAAAATCAAGATATTATGTTGACCCAATTGATAAACGGAAATATTCTTACACCACAAGGATGGATTAAAGATGGTTCCGTACTTATTAGTAACGGTAAGATTTTGGAAGTGACAAACAGCGATTTGGCTGTGATAGGTGCTAAGGTCATTGATGTGAAAGGTATGAACATCGTGCCAGGATTCGTCGGAATGCATATTCACGGTGGTGGTGGAGCTGACTATACTGATGCCACTCCGGAAGCTTTTGAAACTGCGACCAGGGCTCACTTGCTTCATGGAGCAACATCGGTGTTCCCGACTCTTACTTCCACTACTTTCGACAATATCCGCAAGGCAATTGAAACTTGCGAGGCTATGATGCATGATAATAAAGTAATTCAGGGGTTACATATCGAAGGTCCGTATCTGAATCCTAAAATGGCCGGTACCCAGTGGGGAGAGTTCCTTTGTGAACCACAGAAAGAAGAATATGCTTCTTTGCTGGAGTCTACCTCATGTATCCGACGCTGGGATATAAGTCCTGAAGTGGCAGGAGGTTATGATTTCGGAAAATATGTATCTTCAAAAGGTGTATTGGTCGCTGTCACTCATACTGAAGCCGAATATGAGGACATAAAGAAAGCTTTTGCTTCAGGCTTTACTCATGCAGCCCATTTCTATAATGCGATGCCGGGATTTCATAAGCGCAGAGAGTATAAGTATGAAGGAACTGTAGAGAGCGTTTATCTTACTGACGGAATGTCTGTAGAGGTTATAGCCGACGGAAGACATCTTCCTGCTACAATCCTTAAGCTTGTCTATAAGTTGAAGGGAGTAGAGCAGACATGCCTTGTTACTGATGCTTTAAAATATGCCGCATTCGACGGTGAAGTTGACAATCCGCGATATGTAATAGAAAACGATGTCTGCAAGTTGGCCGATCATTCATCCTTGGCCGGGAGCCTTGCAACTATGGATAAACTTGTTTGGACTATGGTCAAGAAAGCCGGTATTCCTCTTGAGGACGCTGTAAGAATGGCTTCAGAGACACCTGCAAAGATTATTGGCATTGATAACTGCAAGGGAACATTGCAGAGAGGAAAGGATGCCGATATCGTAATTCTCGATAAAGATGTAAACGTAAGATGTGTGTTCTCATACGGTGAGACAGTCGAAGGAACAAACACATTGGTACATTAAAAATACAGGCGAAATCTCAACGGTTTTCGCCCGCTAACTTGCCATAATTAAAATGCTTCGTCGTTTGACCTTAAACGCTTCGTCGTTTTGGTTTAAACGACGGGGCATTTTTTATTGGCAAAAATCTTTATAAAAACTGCTTTTAAACATACTGATATCTTTTTGCCGAACAAAAATAAATTCATTCCTTTGCATCAGAATAGTTCAGCACAGTTGGACGCTTTGAGTATGGAAAAAAAAGTTAGTTTCGGACAGCAGTCCACGAAGGTAAAACAACTGTCAGATATCATCGAACAGGATATCATGATGGGTAAGTATAAGACAGACACCAGTTTGCCTTCCATCAACTATCTGAGCAGGGCTTACAACGTTTCGCGTGATACCGTTTTCAAAGCATTCTCCGATTTGCGTGAGAGAAAGCTGATTGATTCTACTCCCGGCAAAGGCTATTATGTAACCAACCGCCAGGAAAAGATATTTCTTCTGCTTGACGAATATTCTCCTTTCAAGAATACGCTTTATAATAGTTTCGTAAGAAAACTTTCAGCATCCTACAAGGTTGATTTGTGGTTCCATCAGTACAATGAACATATTTTCAATACAGTATTGCATGAAGCCATAGGGCGTTACAATTACTATGTAGTAATGAATTTTGACAATGAGAAGTTCTCGCCGTTATTCAATAAGATAACTCCTTCGCGTCTGTTATTGCTGGATTTCGGCAAATTCGAGAAAGAAAACTATTCCTATATCTGCCAGAATTTCGATGATGCCTTTTACGGAGCATTGTCGCAGCTGACAGAGAGGCTGAAGAAATACCGCAAAATAGTATTTCATCTGCCTGTAGGTTCAAAGCATCCGCAGGTATCGGCAGAAAGTTTCAGGCAATATTGCCATGACAATGATTTTATTTCTGAGGTGTCCGGTATGGAAGATATCGACGACATAGAATCCGGAACTGTGTATATTGTAATCAGGCAGACGGATGTTGTAAATATAATAAAGAGAAGCCGGGAGAAGGGAGTGAAGTGCGGACAGGATTTCGGCCTGATAGCATATAATGATACTCCCGCATACGAGGTAATAGACGACGGAATCACAGCACTGAGTATAAACTGGGATGATATGGGGAAAAAAGCGGCAAAGTTTATTCTTAGTGGTGAAACGGTTCGTGAGTATCTTCCTACTGAGGTTCATCTTCGTAATTCAGTATAACATTAAATATGACAAACATAACGGACGGTTGTTCTTCTTGTGTTGATTGTTTTCAGCACAGTTCAGCATAGCTCGGCATGGTTGTAATGAAAAAGAGTATAACTAAAGATATTTTGAGTATAAACTTTAAAAACTATTGTAACAATGAAAAATTATCCGAAAATCGGGATTCGTCCCACAATCGACGGACGTCAGGGTGGTGTTCGTGAAAGTCTTGAAGAAAAAACAATGAATCTTGCCAAGGCTGTGGCAGAACTTATTTCTTCTAATCTTAAGAATGGTGACGGAAGTCCGGTGGAATGTGTAATCGCTGACTCTACAATTGGCCGTGTGGCTGAAAGTGCGGCTTGTGCAGAGAAATTTGAACGTGAAGGTGTAGGCGCTACTGTCACAGTTACTTCTTGCTGGTGCTATGGTGCTGAAACTATGGATATGAACCCATACTATCCAAAGGCTGTTTGGGGATTCAACGGAACTGAAAGACCGGGAGCTGTTTATCTGGCTGCTGTACTTGCAGGTCATGCACAGAAAGGTTTGCCGGCATTCGGTATCTACGGACACGATGTACAGGACATTGAAGATAATACTATCCCTGCTGACGTAGCAGAAAAGATTCTTCGTTTTGCACGTGCGGCACAGGCTGTAGCTACAATGCGTGGTAAGTCATACCTCTCTATGGGTAGTGTGTCAATGGGTATTGCAGGTTCTATCGTTAATCCTGATTTCTTCCAGGAATATCTCGGTATGCGTAATGAATCAGTAGACTTGACTGAAATTATCCGTCGTATGACAGAAGGTATCTACGATAAGGAAGAATATGCAAAGGCTATGGCATGGACAGAAAAATATTGCAAGAAGAACGAAGGCAAGGATTTCAATGTTGATGCCAAGAAAAAGACTCGTGAAGAAAAAGATGCCGACTGGGAATTTATCGTCAAGATGACTATCATCATGCGCGACCTTATGACCGGTAATCCTAAACTTAAAGAAATGGGATTCAAGGAAGAGGCTCTCGGACATAACGCTATTGCAGCCGGATTCCAGGGACAGCGCCAGTGGACTGACTTCTATCCTAACGGTGACTATTCTGAAGCTTTGCTTAATACTTCTTTCGACTGGAATGGTATCCGCGAAGCATTCGTGGTAGCTACTGAAAACGATGCTTGCAACGGTGTGGCTATGCTCTTCGGTCACTTGCTGACTAACCGTGCACAGATATTCTCTGATGTCCGCACATACTGGAGTCCTGAAGCTGTTAAGCGTGTTACAGGAAAAGAACTTACAGGATTGGCTAAAAACGGTATCATACACCTTATTAACTCAGGTGCAACTACACTCGACGGAACAGGCCAGCAGACAGACGCTGAAGGAAATCCTACAATGAAACCGGCTTGGGAAATCACAGATGCTGAAGTTGAAAAATGTCTTGAGGCTACAACTTGGTATCCGGCAAACAGAGATTACTTCCGTGGCGGCGGTTTCTCTTCAAACTTCCTTTCTAAAGGCGGTATGCCTGTCACTATGAGCCGTCTTAACTTGGTGAAAGGCCTTGGCCCTGTACTCCAGATTGCTGAAGGTTGGACAGTGGAAATTGACCCTGAAATACACAAGCTGCTTGACGAACGTACAGACCGTACATGGCCTACTACATGGTTCGTTCCACGCTTGTGCGACAAACCTGCTTTCAAGGATGTATATTCAGTAATGAACAACTGGGGAGCAAATCACGGTGCAATCAGCTACGGTCATATCGGTCAGGATTTGATTACACTTGCTTCTATTCTCCGTATCCCTGTATGTATGCACAATGTTGAGGACGACAAGATTTTCCGTCCAGCAGCATGGAACGCATTCGGTATGGATAAGGAAGGTTCAGACTATAGAGCTTGTCAGAACTATGGTCCTATCTACAAATAATTGATGATTAATTGTTGGTGATTATAAGATTATAGTTAAATTTGAAGTCTTATGAACGGGCAGTGCGTGTGGAATACACCACTGTCTGTTTGTAACTCTTCACTAAAAATCAGATTATTATGATAAACCGATTTATATTGAACGAAGTATCTTACTTCGGTCCGGGAGCCAGAGAAGTGCTTCCAAAAGAAATCTCACGTCTTGGTTTGAAAAAAGCTTTTGTCGCTACAGACAAGGACCTTATTAAATTTGGTGTAGCAGATAAAGTCTTGTCAGTATTGCGCAATGCCAATATTCCATACGAAGTATTCAGCGAAATCAAGCCTAACCCTACAGTTTCAAATGTTAAGGCAGGTCTTGCCGCATATGCAGCTTCTGGTGCGGATTTCATCATTGCCATAGGTGGCGGTTCGTCAATGGATACAGCCAAGGCTATTGGTATCATAACCAACAATCCTGAGTTCTCGGATGTAGTATCTCTTGAAGGTGTAGCCGACACAAAGAAGAAATCAGTGCCTATTATAGCTCTTCCAACTACAGCCGGAACTGCTGCTGAGGTTACAATCAATTACGTTATCACTGACGAGGAGAACCACAAGAAGATGGTTTGTGTGGACCCTAACGATATTCCGGCCATTGCAATAGTAGATGCCGAACTGATGTACACTCTTCCGAAGAGTCTTACAGCAGCTACAGGTCTTGACGCATTGACTCACGCTATCGAAGGTCTGATAACCAAAGGAGCATGGGAAATGAGCGATATGTTCGAGATTAAGGCCATTGAAATGATAGCTCGTTATCTTGAAACAGCTGTAAACGAACCTAACAATGCCGATGCCCGTAACGGAATGGCAGTAGCCCAGTACATTGCCGGAATGGCATTCTCAAACGTAGGTTTGGGTGTGGTACACGGTATGGCTCATCCATTGGGTGCAATCTTCGACATCCCTCACGGTGTGGCAAACGCATTGCTTTTACCTACAATCATGGAATTCAATGCTCCTGCAGCACTCGACAAATATGTTGACATCGCCAAGGCTATGAATGTATATTCAGCAGGAATGACAAAAGAAGAGGCTGCCGACGCAGCTGTCAAGGCGGTTAAGGAACTGTCTGTACGTGTAGGAATACCTCAGCATCTTTCAGAGTTGGGAATCAAGGCAGAAGACCTTCCTCGTCTTGCAAAGGCAGCTTATGCAGATGTATGTACACCGGGTAATCCGCGTGAAGTGACAGAAGAAATTATTTTGGACTTATATAAGAAATTATTATGATAACTAATGAACAGATAGAAAAATTCATTTCAGAGGCTCACCGTGTAGGTGATGCCGGTTTGACAATATGCAGTAGCGGTAATATCTCATGGCGTATAGGTGATGAAGTTCTTCTTTCCGGAACAGGGTCTTGGGTGCCGTCTTTGCCGAAGGAAAAAGTTTCTATATGCAAACTTGAGACAGGCGAAGTCCTGAACGGGGTAAAACCATCAATGGAAAACGGTTTCCACCTTGGAGTATTGAGAGAAAGACCGGATGTAAACGTAGTGCTTCATTTCCAGTCACCATATGCAACAGCAGTTGCATGTATGAAGGAATTGCCAAAAGATTTCAATGTTACAGCAGAAGTTCCATGCCATGTAGGAGCAGATATTCCTGTAGTGCCATATTACAGACCGGGTTCAAAAGAGCTTGCTGACGGAGTGGTAGAAGCATTGAAAAACCATAACTCTGTTTTATTGAGAAAGCATGGTCAGGTGGTTTGCGGAAAAGACTTTGATCAGGCTTTCGAAAGAGCTATGTTCTTTGAAATGGCATGTCGTATCATAATCCTTTCAGGAGGCAAGTATGAAACTCTTACTAATGCCGAGATAGACGATTTGGAAACCTACGTTTTAGGAAAGAAAACAAAATGAAAGAAGCAAAATTAGCAATAGACTTTGGAGGAGGTAGCGGGCGAGTGATTGCCGGCTACACCTCTGATGGTGAACTTTGTCTTGACACAATTTACCGCTTTCAGAACAGGCAGGTCAGAATGGGCGGTCATATATATTGGGATTTTCTCTCACTCTTCGAAGATATGAAGCGAGGTATCCGCATGGCAGTTGAAAAAGGATATAAAATCAGCAGTATCGGTATAGATACATGGGGAGTGGATTTCGGCTTGATAGACAAGAACGGAAATCTTGTTGGAAATCCGGTATGCTATCGTGATAGCCGTACAGACGGAATGCCTGAAAAGGTGTTTGGAATTATAAATCAGAGTGAGCATTATTCTGTAAGTGGAACACAGGTGATGTCTATCAATACCCTTTTCCAGCTCTATGCCATGAAGGAAGAGAACAGTCCGTTGCTTACAGTGACAGACAAACTTCTGTTCATGCCCGATTTGTTCAGCTATTTCCTTACCGGAGTTGCCAATAATGAATATAGCATCGCTTCTACTTCTGAGCTGATGGATATCAAGGCACGTAAATGGAACTATGAACTTATCAGTCAGTTGGGATTGCCGGAACATATATTCTGCGATATTGTGATGCCTGGACAGGAAAGAGGAGTACTGAAACCGGAAATCAAGGAAGAATTAGGTCTTGATTATGATGTAAAAGTCATAGCGGTGGCATCGCATGACACAGCAAGTGCTGTTTATGCAGTACCTAAATCAGCAGACGGTAAAGTTACTGCATTCCTCAGTTCGGGAACATGGTCTTTGCTTGGAGTTATGACAGACGAGCCGATACTTTCTGAAGAAGCCAGAGTTAACGGCTTTACCAACGAGGGTGGTGTAGATGGAAAAATATGTTTCCTGCAGAATATCACCGGACTATGGATTCTTCAGAAACTCATGTCGGAATGGGCAGAAGAAGGAAAATGTACAGAATATGATGTCCTTATTCAGGAAGCAGAGAAAGCGGAAATATCATCTATAGTGGATGTTGACAATAATATGTTCACCAGTCCGCTGAATATGGCAGAAGCTATAACTTCTTATTGTAAGGAAAGCAACCAGCAGGTTCCACAGACTCAGGGTGAGTTCGTGAAATGTGTATTGCTGTCTTTGGCAGACAGATACAGAAAAGGTATCGAAGGACTGAACAGGTTATTGCCTCATCCTGTCGAGAAATTACACATAATCGGTGGAGGTTCCCAAAATAAATACCTTAACCGACTTACAGCCATGGCTACAGGCCTTGAAGTCGATGCAGGACCTGTTGAGGCTACTGCTATAGGTAATATTTTAGTACAAAATTTAAATTAACAGACTTTTTAAAGAATACAGATGGAAAATACTGGATATGCGGCAAGGAATCATGGCTGCGCTGTAAAGAGATACTGCAGAACAATGGATTTGAGAAACAATCCGGAGTTGATAGCCGAATACAAGTTGCGTCATAGTAAGGATAAAATATGGCCTGAGATTCTCGAAGGCATACGCAGTGTGGGTATATTGGAAATGGAAATCTATATATTGGGGACAAGACTTTTCATGATTGTAGAGACTCCGTTGGACTTTGACTGGGATTCTGCAATGGAGAAACTTGCCGGATTGCCAAGACAGCAGGAGTGGGAAGACTATATGTCCATATTCCAGTGTTCCGAACCGGGAAGTACATCATCCGAGAAATGGCAACCTATGGAGCGGATGTTCTACTTATACTGAGATAGTATTTCCCGCCTTAATTCATTAACCTAAACTTAAAATTATTCATGAAACAATCTATTATTAGCAAAGACGGTGTAAGCTATCTGTTCTCGTTTATATTGATTACTATGTGTTTTGCATTATGGGGATTTGCAAACGACATAACCAATCCTATGGTTAAGGCTTTTTCCAAGATATTCAGAATGAGCGTAACCGACGGCGCCTTGGTTCAGGTGGCATTCTATGGGGGATATT
Organism: Bacteroides sp.; assembly: GCF_019417265.1. Lineage (GTDB taxonomy): Bacteria > Bacteroidota > Bacteroidia > Bacteroidales > Bacteroidaceae > Phocaeicola. The sequence continues at coordinate 12,253 of NZ_DXVR01000030.1, read as the reverse complement.
TTGCCATGGCCTTTCCGGCAGCAATGTTTATCAGAAAATACACATATAAGGCTGGAGTCCTGTTAGGCCTGGGACTGTATGCGCTTGGAACATTGGCATTTTTCCCGGCAAAACTGACCGGTGACTATCATCCTTTCCTTCTTGCATACTTTGTTATGACTTGCGGACTGTCTTTCCTCGAAACAAGTTGTAACCCGTATATACTATCTATGGGAACGGAAGAAACAGCAACCCGCCGCCTTAATCTGGCACAGGCCTTCAATCCTATCGGTTCACTGATGGGTATGTATGTAGCTATGAATTTCATTCAGAACAAGCTGAATCCGATGGATACTGCAGAGAGAGCACAACTCAGTCAGGCTGAATTTGAAGCTGTGAGAGAATCTGACTTGTCCGTACTTATTGCGCCATATCTTGTGATAGGTCTTGTAATTATTGCAATGCTTGTAGTGATACGTCTTTCTAAGATGCCAAGAAATGCCGACCAGTCACATTCTATAGATTTCATACCGACATTGAAGCGCATATTCTCAAGAAGAAGATATAAATACGGTGTGATAGCACAGTTCTTTTATGTCGGTGCGCAAATTATGTGCTGGACATTTATCATTCAGTACGGAACACACCTGTTCATGTCGCATGGTATGGAAGAGCAGGCTGCCGAGGTGCTTTCCCAGAAATATAACATCGTCGCAATGATTATTTTCTGCGTCAGTCGTTTTGTATGTACATTTATGCTCCGTTTTGTCAAACCGGGTATGTTGCTTATGGTTCTTTCTGTAGCTGCAATAATACTTACAGCCGGAGTAATCATGCTTAACAATATCTGGGGTATGTACTGCCTTGTAGGCGTATCGGCATGTATGTCGTTGATGTTCCCTACCATCTATGGTATAGCGTTGAAAGGAATGGGCGATGATGCCAAGTTCGGTGCTGCCGGACTTATAATGGCCATCCTTGGAGGTTCGGTGTTACCACCGCTTCAGGCTTCCATTATTGATTGCAAGACACTCTTCAGCATGCCAGCTGTGAATGTTTCGTTCGTACTTCCGTTGATATGCTTTGTCGTAATAGTTATTTACGGATATAAGATGAGGAAGGAAAGTTAAATAGTAAATATTGAAAATATATTGTAATTACAGTCCGTCAAATGCTTTTTGTTGTATTTGGCGGACTGTTAGTTTTTATAGGTTTGAATCTGGGATTTCTCTTTTGTCACTAAAAATAGACTTTTACTACAAAAAAATGTCATTTTTATATTTGATTGTAGAAAAATGTTCTTATATTTGCCAACGGTAAAACTTTTAATAAATATTTCAATATAAATGACTGCACATTATAACAATATCACAATTTCTGGAATGGGGCGTACGTTCGTCACATCATGTGGTACTGGGATGACCCCTCGGGGTTGAGTATATATATAATGTGTTTCTACGTGATACACGCTTACGGACGTAAGCATTTTCTTCTTTTTTTTATTCAAGTTTTAATCATTTTATTTTCTTGTATCGCTGCTTTGGCGTACAATGAAATGTATTCAATAATCTCAAAGGTATGAAAGTATTGAAATTCGGCGGAACATCTGTAGGTTCCGTCAATAGCATGTTAAGTGTGAAAAAGATTGTCGAGGCTATCGATGATAAGGTTATAGTTGTTGTATCTGCATTGGGTGGTATAACCGACAAGCTGATAAAAACCTCAAAGATGGCATCTGAAGGCGATTCGGCATATGAAAAGGAAATGAAGGAAATTGTGAACCGTCATATTGAAATGGTTTACACTGTTATCCCGGCAGGAAAAGACAGGGAAGTCCTTCTTGACAGAGTGAATGAATTGTTGAGCGAACTGAAAGATATATTTCAGGGTATTTTCCTTATTCGCGATTTGTCACCGAAAACTTCAGCTACGATTGTCAGCTATGGAGAACGTCTGTCGTCGATAATTGTTGCTACTCTTATAGAGGGTGCCGTATGGTTCGATTCACGTACATTTATTAAAACAGAGAAGAAGCATAACAAACACATTCTCGATTCTGAACTTACGAATACACTGGTAAGGGAAACTTTCGTTGAACTTCCAAAAGTTTCGCTTGTTCCGGGATTTATTTCTACAGACAAGAATACAGGTGAGGTAACCAACTTAGGTCGTGGTGGCTCGGATTACACTGCTGCTATTATAGCTGCCGCACTTGATGCTGATATCCTGGAAATATGGACAGATGTTGACGGATTTATGACTGCCGACCCACGTGTAATCAGTACGGCATATCCTATAAACGAGCTGAGTTATGTTGAGGCTATGGAGCTTTGCAATTTCGGTGCAAAGGTGGTTTATCCTCCTACAATATATCCTGTATGCCATAAAAACATTCCGGTTCTTATCAAGAATACTTTCAATCCTGAAGCTCCGGGAACTATCATCAAACAGGATTCTGACCATTCATCAAAACCTATCAAGGGTATTTCGTCAATCAATGATACTTGTCTTATCACAATGACAGGTCTTGGAATGGTGGGTGTGATAGGTGTTAATCATCGTATTTTCAAGACTTTGGCCGAGAACGGTATCAGTGTGTTCCTTGTATCACAGGCATCATCGGAAAACTCTACATCAATAGGTGTACGGAATGAGGATGCTCCATTGGCTTGCGAGGTGCTTAACGTCGAGTTTGCCAAGGAAATAGAAATGGGTGAGATTTCGCCTATGATGGCAGAAGGCAATCTGGCGACAGTTGCTATTGTCGGTGAGAACATGAAACATACTCCGGGTATCGCCGGTAAGCTGTTCGGTACTCTCGGACGTAACGGTATCAATGTGATAGCTTGTGCTCAGGGTGCTTCGGAAACCAATATATCATTTGTAGTTGAGGCTGAGTCATTGCGTAAGACTCTTAACGTAATCCATGATTCTTTTTTCTTGTCTGAGTACCAGGTACTGAATCTTTTCATATGCGGTATAGGTACTGTAGGAAACAGTCTGATTGAGCAGATTCACAGTCAGCAGGAAAAACTGATGAAGGAACGTGGTTTGCGTCTGAGAGTTGTAGGTATAGCAAACGGACATCAGGCATATTTCACACGTCGAGGAATAGACTTGGAAAATTACCGTAAGGAACTTGAAGATAATGGTATTCCTTCATCTCCACAGGTGCTTCATGATGAAATTATAGGTATGAATATTTTCAACTCGGTGTTTGTGGATTGTACTGCAAGTCCAGTGATAGCCGGTCTTTATAAGGATTTCCTGAGTCATAATATTTCGGTTGTGGCTGCCAATAAGATTGCGGCATCTTCGGAATATGAGATATATGAGGAACTTAAGCAGATAGCCCGTCAGCGTGGAGTTAAATTCTTGTTCGAGACAAATGTGGGTGCCGGTCTTCCGGTAATCAATACCATTAATGACCTTATCAACAGCGGTGACAAGATTTTGAAAATTGAGGCTGTTGTGAGCGGTACATTGAACTTCATTTTCAATAAGCTGAGCAGTGATGTTCCTTTGAGCGAGACTATACGTCTGGCCAAGGAAGGCGGATATTCTGAACCGGATCCAAGAATTGACCTTAGCGGAAAGGATGTTATCAGAAAACTTGTCATTCTTGCACGTGAAGCCGGATACAGACTTAATCAGGAAGATGTGGAGAAGAACCTTTTCATACCTGATGAGTTCTTCGAGGGCACTATAGATGATTTCTGGAAGAACATCAGTAAGCTTGATGCCGATTTTGAAGCTAAACGAAAAGAACTTGAGGCTAACAACAAGAGATGGAGATTTGTTGCCAAACTTGAAAACGGAAAGGGGAGTGTTTCTCTTCAGGAAGTTGGTGCTAATCATCCTTTCTATAACCTTGAGGGAACAAATAATATAATACTTATTACTACTGAACGATATAATGAATATCCTATGCTCATTCAGGGATATGGTGCCGGAGCAAGTGTTACGGCAGCAGGTGTATTTGCCGATATCATGAGTATAGCGAATATATAAATACAACTGATTTAATATGAAACACATTATAATTTTGGGCGACGGTATGGCGGACTGGCCGGTACCTGCCCTTGGGGATAAGACTTTATTGCAATACGCAAAGACTCCATATATGGATAAACTTGCTGCTATGGGACGTACCGGTATGCTGAAGACAGTAGCCGACGGGTTTCATCCCGGCAGTGAGGTTGCAAACATGTCGGTAATGGGATATGACTTGCCTACGGTGTATGAAGGACGCGGAGTGCTTGAAGCTGCAAGCATCGGTGTTGATCTTGAGCCGGGAGATATGGCTATGCGTTGCAATATCATATGTGTTGAAGGTGAAACTCTTAAAAATCATTCGGCAGGACATATCACGACTGAAGAGGCTGACGAACTGATTAAATTCCTTGAAGAACGACTTGGTACTGACAGGATACATTTCTATACAGGTGTTCAGTACCGTCATCTGTTGGTAATAAAAGGCGGTAACAAGCATCTTCACTGTGTTCCGCCGCATGATATTCCTTTGCAGCCGTTCCGCCCTAATATGATTAAGGCTGAATGTCCGGAGGCTCAGGAAACTGCCGATTTGCTGAATGCGCTTATTCTTAAATCTCAGGAACTTCTGGCATCGCATCCTGTAAATCTGAAACGTGTGGCTGAAGGCAAGGACCCGGCAAATAGTATATGGCCATGGAGTCCTGGCTACAGACCTAAGATGGAACCACTGTCGCAGAAATATCCTCAGATAAAGAAGGGCTCTGTGATAACAGCTGTAGATCTTATCCGTGGTATCGGACGTTATGCCGGATTGAGATGTATAGATGTGGAGGGTGCTACAGGACTTTATAATACAAATTATGAAGGAAAGGCAGCAGCTGCAATTGAAGCCCTGAAAACGGATGATTTCGTTTATCTGCATATTGAGGCAAGTGACGAAGCCGGACATGAAGGAGATGTAAATTTAAAACTTCAGACAATAGAAAACCTGGATAAACGTGCGGTAGGTCCGATATATGAAGCTGTAAAAGACTGGGATGAGCCTGTCGCTATTGCCGTACTTCCTGACCATCCTACACCATGCGAACATCGTACCCATACCAATGAGCCTGTTCCTTTCCTGATTTATTATCCGGGAATTGAGCCTGACAGTGTACAGACTTACGATGAGATTTCATGCAAATCCGGAGTGTATGGTACAATGGAAAGGGACGAGTTTATGAATGAATTTATGAAATAGATTATTAGAGTTTTTTAGTTCTTGAGTTTTTAAGTTGGTTGATGCTTACAAACTCATAAACTTACAAACTCACAAACTTACAAACCTATGAAATATTACAGTACAAACAAACAGGCTTCGGACGCATCGCTGGAAGAAGCTGTGGTTAAAGGTCTGGCATCGGACAAAGGTCTGTATATGCCTTACGAGATAAAGCCTTTGCCTAAATCATTCTTTGACGAGATAGAAAACCTTTCGTTTCAGGAAATAGCCTACCGTGTGGCTGATGCTTTCTTCGGTGAGGATGTTCCTGCAGAGACTTTGAAACACATTGTTTATGATACACTGAACTTTGATGTTCCTGCCGTAAAGGTTAAAGACAATATTTATTCACTGGAACTTTTCCATGGCCCTACTTTGGCATTCAAGGATGTGGGCGGACGTTTCATGGCACGGCTTTTGGGATATTTCATCCGTAAGGAAGGCAAGAAGGAGGTGAACGTGCTTGTAGCTACATCGGGTGATACTGGTAGTGCTGTGGCAAACGGTTTCCTTGGAGTAGAAGGTATTCATGTTTATGTACTTTATCCTAAAGGTAAAGTGAGTGAAATTCAGGAAAAACAGTTTACTACTCTCGGAAAGAATATTACTGCAATAGAGGTGGACGGTACATTTGATGACTGTCAGGCTTTGGTGAAGAACGCATTTATGGATAAGGGACTGAATGCTCACATGCAGCTTACTTCTGCTAATTCCATCAATGTAGCACGTTTCCTCCCGCAGTCATTCTATTATTTCTATGCATACGCACAGATGAAGAAACAGGGATTGGCTGACAATCTGGTGGTTTGTGTACCAAGCGGTAACTTCGGTAATATCACAGCCGGACTGTTCGGAAAAAAGATGGGATTGCCTATCAAACGCTTCATAGCAGCTAACAATCGCAATGACATCTTCTATCAATATCTGAAGACCGGTGAGTATAATCCACGTCCATCTATAGCTACTATAGCAAATGCTATGGATGTTGGCGATCCAAGTAACTTTGCCCGTATAATTGACCTGTACGGAGGAAGTCACGATGCGATTGCAGCTGAAATCTCAGGTGAAACTTACACTGATGAACAGATAAGCGAAACGGTGCAGAAGGTTTATGAAGAAACCGGTTATCTGCTCGACCCTCACGGAGCATGCGGATATCGTGCGTTGGCAGAGGAATTGCAACCGGGTGAAACTGGTGTATTCCTTGAAACTGCTCATCCTGCCAAGTTCCTTCAGACTGTTCAGAACATTATAGGTGCGGATGTGAAGATTCCTGAGAAACTTCAGGAGTTCATGCGCGGAAAGAAACTCAGTGTGCCTATGAGCAAGGATTTTGCTTCTTTCAAGGAGTATCTGATGAAGCAGTAATGAACTATTTGAAAATACTTTAAAGAAAGGTTGTTCTGGTATTTTATATCTTGGACAACCTTTTCCCATTTGTTATTGTAATTATGAAGAAAGAAAATTTAGCCGTATTATCCATTTTATTATCCAGTTTGTTTATGACATCTTGTGTAGAAAATCCTCAAAGAGAGATCGTTAAAGAACAATCAGAGAATATAGTATCAAAAGAAGATGTGTTTGCCGGAATAAATCTTACTGTAAGTGAAAGCAAGCGTCTTATAGCCAAGGGAATTTCCGAATTGCCAATAGTGAAGGAAAGACTTCAAAAAGGTATGATAATTGTAACTAAAGGAACAACAAATACTTATATTGCAGAAGAATTGATTGGGCAGTCAATAGAACATGGCAGTTTTCTTACAGGACATTTCGTTCCGGAAGGACAAGTACAATTGAACAAAGACAAGAAAAAGATTGGCGAGATAATTTTTAAGAATGGAAAACAGCTTGGTATAACTTATGTAGAAGCATTGAAAATGTTACAGCCTGGTGATATTGTGTTTAAAGGTGGTAATTTATTGAATTATTCAAAAAACCAAGCTGCTGTATGTATAGGTGCTCCTGATGGTGGGACTACCTATCGTTTCCTTCCATATGTAGGTGATGATAAAGCACAGCTCATTATTCCTATCGGTCTTGAAAAAGAAACATCTGCAAATCTTGAAATGTATGAAGAAGCTCTTAATGCCGGAAATGAAAGGATGAATTTTGTACCAAAGCTTCATCTTTATAGAAACGGTATGATATTTACAGAAATAGAGGCAATCAAGCAGTTCGCCGATGTTAAGGTATTTCCTTATGGAGTAGGAGGAGTTGCCGGAAGGGAAGGCGGAGTTTCTTTAGTCGTTGCAGGTGCAAAAGATGAAGTAAAGAAAGCTCTTGAGTTGTTGAAATCTGTGCAAGGGGAGAAACCGTTTTGAATTAAATATGTATATTGTCTTTAAACTTTCTTCAATGGAGTTTGACTAATATTAAAATACATGTAGTGGTTTTCTGTTTACACGGAAAAGGGAAAGTGTGTATTTTGGTAATATTATTAAACAGTTTTTAAATGATTTCGAAAGCAGTTCGAACAGTATTAGAATATTGTTCGAATTGCATTATAATTATGTTAGTTATATGCTAAGTGAACTTATGAGATACGATAAGAACTCAAGTTTAATTTCTTTGACTTTCAGCTCTGTTTTACAAAACCTTGCAGGAGTTAAAGAAACCATAAGAAGATGTATTAGTCCGAAATCTATGTGAAAATTATTATTTATTATTGGTAAGTCTAACATTTTTACACATTTATAGTGCTTATTTTGATACTTCCCTAATTCATAGTGTAATAAACAGTTTTTTTATACCTTTGTTCGTCTTTTTATACTACACAGAATATATGAATATTTTAAAATTAATTCTTTTAATAAATATATTTGCTATTGGCACATTGAGGGCTGAATATTTTAGGACGATAGGCGTACAGGAAGGGCTGTTGCATTATAGCGTTAACGATATATATCAGGATGTGTTGGGAAGGATGTGGTTCGGAACTCCGGTCGGCATTGATATATTCGACGGTGGAAAGATAACGGATATCAAGGTATACGACATACTTGATGGATATCCTATGATGAAAAGGGCTATTCGTAATTTTTGTGCCGATGGTTCAGGTAACGTGTATTTTACGGCAGCAGATAACTTGATGAAATGTGATATCCGTAATAACAACCTTACATGGATTAAAGATAAAGTTCCGGCTTTGAACAGATGTGGCGATGATATCCTTTTTGTGTCGAATAGGATTGTATATGTTCTTGACTCTGCATCACAGGAAAGGAAAGAACTTCTCAGGTTGCCGTTCTCCTCGGTAAACTATTTGTGGCGCACGGGGGAAGGTGTGTGGTGGTTTGCCGCTTCGGGAGGATTGTATAAGTATGACGGAAAAGAATTTAAGACAATAGTTGCTGATACGGATTACAGGTATATACTTGAAGATTCCAACGGGGAAATCTGGGCGTGTAGTTATGACGATGGCCTGTTCAGAATCTTGCCACAAAGCGATGGCGTAGTGGTATATAATGTCAGGACATCCATTACCAAGGGGTTTATGTGCAACAACGTCAGGGCAGTAGTTGAAGACAGGAACAAAGATTTGTGGATTGCCACGATGTTCGGCGTTTTCAAGTTCGACAGGAAGGATGAAAACTTTTCGCTGCATTCATGGAAGTTTAATAAGGGCGGCTTGGGACATTCGTCCGTCTATTCCGTCTTTATCGACAGAAATGAAACTTTGTGGGCCGGAACTTATAGGGGAGGAGTGAGCTATTATCGTCCGTTTCAGGATGATTATACTTATTTTGGACCTTCCGAACAGAACGTGGGATTTTCACACCCTGTGATAGGAGACATGATAGAAACTCCTGAAGGAGAACTGATGGTATGTACCAAGGGGGGAGGACTTAATATCCTTGATACCCAAAAGAGGATTGTACGTAAATTCGAGACGGACAGGTATCCGTTCCACCTTCCGCACACCAATCTTAAATCCATATATTATGACGGCAAAGACGATATCTATTACATAGGAACTAATTCGCGAAATTTTTATTCTTTTGATTTAAAGAGAAACAGTTTCAGGCAGATTTTCAAGAAGGAATATATCGTGCATGCAATGGAGAAGTATGGAAACACGATGTATCTCTCCACAGACCATGGCGTATATGCTTATGACATTTTAACTAAAAACGAAATGTTGCTTTACAAGTTTAATATGGCAAGAAGCGGTTTCCTCCTTGACAGTGATAAAATTCTATGGATTCCGGCCGGCAAATGGCTTATGCGATATGATGTCAGGGCTATGGAATTTCAGGATAGTTGCCTTATTAAGGATATCGGCCTGAAACATGAGATAATATACCTTTATCAGCATCGTGGAGGAGATATATATGCCGCAACCCTGAATGGCGGGTTATACAAATATGATTCCGTTTCGGGGCGTTTCGCTACGTTTACTGAGGACAAGGATTATTTCTCCTGGATGTCATGTTATAAGATAGCGGGTTATGGTGAGAATCGTCTGGTGGTGACGTCTTCGAAAGGGATAATAGAAGTTGGCACTGACGGCAGGGGCATAAAGATACTCCAGTCGTGGGAAGATATGCCTATAGAGGCCGTGTCGGAAGATTGCGGGCTTTATGTGTCGAGAGACTCTGTGGTTTATGTGGGTGGCATGAACGGTATGCTTGCGATTAAGCCTGGCAGAAATGCACCGCGTGACAATGCTGCAAAAGTCAACTGGGCTGATTTGTATGTGGGAGGAAACCTTATCGTGCCGTCCGATTCGTCTGAAATACTGAGGAAGAACCTTGCATTTGCCGAAGAGGTAATTTTGAAACACAATCAGAACAAGATTGATATCCGTTTCGTGTTGGACAACCCGACCGAGAATATAAAAGACTATTCTTTCGAGTACAGGTTCGATACGGACAAAGAGTGGTACAGGGCAAACGGCAACATGGTATCGTATTCTAATCTTTCGTCGGGCAAATATCTTCTTCAGATAAGGGGATTCAAACCGGGAACGGATGAGGCCCATATGTATAATGAATTGAAGATAAGGATTCTGCCTCCGTGGTATTTCACGTGGTGGGCATATGTCATATGGGCTGCGGTGTCGGCAGTCGTGATACTGCTCTTGTCGAGGATGTTTTTAAGGCAGAAAATGCTGTATGCGTCAGTTGTGAGAGAAAAGGCGGAGAAAGAACATCTTAAAAATATCAATGAAGTGAAACTGCGTTTCTTCACCAGCATAAGCCATGAGTTCAAGACGCCGCTTACCCTCATTGTGGGGCAGTTGGAATCCATAATACGGAATTACAGCGTACAGCCCGTGGTGCACAACAAGATATCGAAGGCCATAAAGCAATCCGTCCTTTTGAGCAATCTTATCACCGAACTCATAGATTTCAGGAAATATGAACAAAACAAAATTAAACTCAATGTGGCGGAGCATGACGTGAACAGTTTCGTGTCAGGTGCCCTTGTCGACTTCAAAGACCAGGCTGCATTGCTCGACATATGTCTGGATGTGGGAGCGGATGCGGGTAACCCTAAGGCATGGTTCGATGCCAAGGAGATGACGAGGGTGATATATAATCTGCTTTCCAATGCCCTGAAATATACTTCGAAGGGCGGATTTGTCCATATAGACGTGTCGTCCGACGAGAAGAATGTGTATGTTGACGTGATAGACAATGGCAAGGGAATGAACGCTGATGATTTACGCAACATCTTTGAGAGATTTTATATAGCCGACGATAATTCCAAATCGATGTATTTCAGCGAGAGTTCAGGTATAGGGCTTGCTTTGGTGAAAAGTATAATAAATATGCACGGTGGCAGCATCACTGTGAACAGCAAGAAAGATTATGGCTCCGTGTTCAAGGTGTCCTTGCCTTTGGGAAATGAGCATTTTGCGGGAAAGGAGAATGTCGTGATTGACGTTTCCCGCAAGGAAGAAGCCGTAGCACCGAAAATGCCTGTTGAAACGGATGTTGAAGAAGTGCACGATATGGAGCTGAAGTCTGCCGACGGAACAAAACCGATTGTGGTATTGGTAGAAGATAATCTTGAGCTGCTCGAAGTGCTTGAAGGCATATTCAGCGTACAGTATGATGTCAGGACAGCGTCGGACGGAATCAAAGGGTATGAAGTTATCATGGACTCAAAACCTGATTTGGTGGTGAGCGATGTGATGATGCCGGGAATGAACGGCAGGGATTTGTGTAAAAAGATAAAGAACAATATAGACACCTGTCATATCCCGGTAGTGTTGCTTACGGCATTGAATCGTGAGGACCAGAGTATGGAAGGTTTCCTTTGTGGTGCGGACGACTATATCGGAAAGCCGTTCAACAGCAAATTGCTGTTAGTGAGATGCAATAATATCATCCGTTCAAGGATGATGATAAGGAACAAGTTTGAATCGCAGACGGAAGTGCCCATCAATACCCTTGCTACAAATCGTTTGGACAAGGATTTCCTTGACCGGATACAGTCATTCATGGAAGATAATCTTGAGAACTCCGATTTCGACATAGATGTCATGCCTGGACCTTTGGGCATGAGCCGTACTACTTTCTATAGCAAGTTTAAGAAGATAACCGGGCAAACTCCTAACGAGTTCGTTATGATTTACAGGCTTAACAAGTCTGTCACGTTGATGAAGGAACACCCTGAATTTACCATGGCCGAGGTGGCATATAAGTTAGGTTTTAATACTCCGAACTATTTTTGCAAGAGGTTTAAAGACCATTTCGGAATTTCTCCGGCTAAATATAAGGATTCGAGTTTGTAGGTTACAAGTAGACAAGATGACGAGTTGACAAGGTTACCGTCCGGATGACCCTAACAGTCGACAAACTTAAAAACTCACAAACTAATCCCCTATATTCCTTTTTATCTCTCTAAGCAGTTTCTCCGTGTATTCTCCATCTATGGCAAACTTTCTTGGATTTTCTTTAAGCCATAACGGGCCAACTTCTTCGAACTTTGCAGGTTGATGATTAAGAACGGTTTTAACCCAAGTTTGATAGCAAAAAAAATATTTAGTTATTTTTTAGCTGTATAATT